>JBIIYP010000019.1:0-67131 GCA_044346705.1 Flavobacteriales bacterium | reverse complement strand
CCTCTGGAGCCCCGGTGGTGCCACCACCCAGTCCATCTCCGCCACCGCCTCCGGTTCCTATAGCGTAACGGTGACCACCGCAGGTTGCTCCGGCACCAGCGCCGCTACCAGCGTTACGGTGACCCCCCTGCCCACGCCTACCATCACCGCCGGTGGTCCCACGACCTTCTGCGCCGGTGGCAGCGTGACCCTCACCAGCAGCGCTGGTGGAAGCTACCTCTGGAGCCCTGGAGGTGCCACCACCCAGTCCATCTCCGCCACCGCCTCCGGTTCCTATAGCGTAACGGTGACCACCAGCGGTTGCTCCGGCACCAGCAGCGCCACGAGCGTCACGGTGACCCCCCTGCCCACGCCCACCATCACCGCCGGTGGTCCCACGACCTTCTGCGCCGGTGGCAGCGTGACCCTCACCAGCAGCGCTGGTGGAAGCTACCTCTGGAGCCCCGGCGGCGCGACCACCCAGTCCATCTCCGCCACCGCCTCCGGTTCCTACAGCGTGACGGTGACCACCGCAGGTTGCTCCGGCACCAGCAGCGCCACGAGCGTCACGGTGACCCCCCTGCCCACGCCTACCATCACCGTCGGTGGTCCCACGACCTTCTGCGCAGGTGGCAGCGTGACGCTTACCTCCTCTGCCGGCAGCAGCTACCTCTGGAGCCCCGGCGGTGCCACTACCCAAAGCATCAGCGCCACCAACACTGGTTCCTACTCCGTATCGGTGACGACCAGCGGTTGCACGGGTACCAGCGCGGCGACTGCCGTGACGGTCACCCCGCTGCCCACACCGACGATCACCGCCGGTGGTCCCACGACCTTCTGCGCCGGTGGCAGCGTGACCCTTACCTCCTCTGCCGGTGGCAGCTACCTCTGGAGCCCCGGTGGTGCCACCACCCAGTCCATCTCCGCCACCGCCTCCGGTTCCTACAGCGTGACGGTGACCACCAGCGGTTGCTCAGGCACCAGCGCAGCGACCAGCGTGACGGTCGTTCCCGCCGCTAACGCAGGCAGCAACGGTACGTTATCGATCTGCAGCACGGGTTCTTCGGTGAACCTCTTCCAGCAGCTGAACGGAACCCCACAGGCCGGTGGTTCCTGGTCCGGTCCCAGCCCTGTGGTGAGTGACACCTATAACCCCGTCACCATGACGCCCGGCACGTACACCTACACGGTGACCGGCACGGCTCCCTGCCCGAACGCCTCCGCTCAAGTGGTGGTGACCGAGACATCCACGACCACGTGGTACCTCGACCAGGACAGCGATGGTTCCGGTGATCCGAACAACTCGGTCCAGAACTGCACCCAACCCCCTGGCTACGTCGGCAACAACAACGACCTGTGCCCCACGGATGCGAACAAGATCGCCCCGGGTGTTTGCGGCTGCGGCGTAGCGGATACCGACACCGATGGTGACGGCATCGCGAACTGCATCGACAACTGCCCCAACGTGGCAGGCCAGATCGGTTCCAGCTGCAACGACAACAACGTCTGCACGATCAACGATGTGCTGAACGCCAGCTGCGTCTGTGTTGGCACCTTCCAGGACACCGACGGTGATGGCATCTGCAACGCGAACGACAACTGCCCGAACGTGACCGGTCAGATCGGTTCCAGCTGCGACGACAACAACGTCTGCACCATCAACGATGTGCTGAACGCCAGTTGCGTGTGCACGGGTACGTTCCAGGATACGGATAGCGATGGCACATGCGATGCCAACGATGGCTGCCCCACGGATCCGAACAAGATCGCCCCGGGCACCTGCGGTTGCGGCGTGCCTGACACCGATACGGATGGCGACGGTATCGCGAACTGCATCGACAACTGCCCCAACGTGGCAGGCCAGATCGGTTCCAGCTGCAACGACAACAACGCGTGCACCATCAACGATGTGCTGAACGCCAGCTGCCAGTGCGTGGGAACCTTCCAGGACACGGACAGCGATGGCTTCTGCGATGCCAACGACAACTGCCCCAACCTGGCTGGTCAGCAGGGTGATGCCTGCAACGATGGCAATGCGGCCACCATCAACGATGTGATCACGGCCAACTGCGTCTGCGCAGGCACCCTGCTCGGCAACGACTGCCTCGGTGTACCGGGTGGTCCTGCTCAGCCTGGAACGCCTTGCAACGACAATGACGCCTGCACCATCAACGATGTGTACCAGGCCAACTGCTCTTGCGCCGGTACGTTCCAGGACACGGACAGCGATGGCGTTTGCGATGCCAACGACAACTGCCCGACCGTTCCCGGCCAGATCGGTTCCACTTGCAACGACAACAACGCCTGCACCATCAACGATGTGCTGAACGCGAGCTGCCAGTGCGTGGGAACCTTCCAGGACACGGACAGCGATGGCTTCTGCGATGCCAACGACAACTGCCCCAACCTGGCAGGTCAGCAGGGTGATGCCTGCGACGACGGCAATGCCGCAACCATCAACGATGTGATCAACGCCAGCTGCGTTTGCGCCGGCACCCTGCTCGGCAACGACTGCCTGGGTGTACCGGGTGGTCCTGCTCAGCCTGGCACCTCCTGCAACGACAACAACGCTTGCACCATCAACGATGTGTTCCAGGCCAACTGCTCCTGCGCCGGTACCGTCCAGGACACCGACAACGATGGAACCTGCGATGCCAACGACGGCTGCCCCACCGATCCCAACAAGATCGCTCCGGGCATCTGCGGCTGCGGCGTGGCGGATACCGATTCCGACAACGACGGTACGCCGAACTGCAACGACCTCTGCCCCAACGATCCGAACAAGATCGCCCCGGGCACCTGCGGCTGCGGAGTGGCTGACACCGACACGGATTCCGATGGTATCGCCGACTGCATCGATAACTGCGACAACACCGCGAACGCCGGTCAGGCCGATACCGACGGTGATGGTCTGGGTGATGCTTGCGACCCCTGCCCGAACGGCCCGAACCCCGGCAGCGCGTGTAACGACAACAACCCCGGTACCATCAACGATGTGATCGATGCGAACTGCGTATGCGTTGGCACGGTGGTGTCCTGCGTGAACTGGACGCTGACCATCAACACGGACGGTGCCGGCAGTGAGACCACCTGGCAGATCGCGGATGCGAACAGCACGGCGATCATCGGCTCCGGTGGACCTTACCCGAACAACACCACGGTGACCGAGACCGTCTGCGTACCCTTCGGTGGATGCTTCAACCTGATCGTGACCGACGCCGGTGGCAATGGCATGGCAGGTGGTGGCTATGTGCTGCGCAACGACGCCGGTGAACGTGTGATCGATAACGCCGGGAACGGTGCAGGATTCACCACCACCAGCCAGGTGGCGCTGCCCTTCTGCTCGCCGATCGGTACCGACCGTGTGATCGTCAGCCAGTGCGACAACGAGCTCTGGATCCCTAACCAGTTCCTGATCGCCAGCGCGAATGCCGCCGTGAGCGCCCAGTTCGGTGTGGACATCCAGACCGACGATGGCTACGAGTTCTGGCTCTTCAACCCGAACGGTGGCTACAGTCGTCGCGTGTTCATCAGCCATGCTGCGCCGATGCCCGGTGCGCCTGCCGGTGCTGCGGCCGCTTCCCACCTGCGCTTCAGCAACTTGACCACCAACCCGGTACCGAGCAATGTGCTGCTGAACGTCCGCATCCGTACCCGCGTGAACGGTACGAGCTCCGCGTTCGGCCCGGCCTGCCGCTTCAAGATCGATCCGGTCGGTGCCCAATGCCCTCCCACCCAGCTCGACCCGAACCCCGGTGCGAACCTCAGCTGCGGTGCTACCGGCAAGATGGTGGGCGGCATGGGTAACTCCGGCCGCATCTGGGCCCTGCCTGTGACCCGCGTCGTAGGTGGCACCACCCAGTTGGCGAATCGCTACCAGTTCGAGTTCAGCGTGCCGGCGGAAGGCTACCAGCGAAACATCCAGATCAACACCTACACGCTGTTGCTGGGTGTGTGGACGCAGAACCCTCTCCTGTGCGGTACCTACACCTACAACGTGCGCGTCCGTGCCAGCTTCGACGCAGGCCAGACCTGGTGCCCCTACGGCGCCACCTGCACCGTGGGCATCACCAACAGCCAAGCCGCAACCTTCTGCACGCCTGCTGGCAACCTCTGGAGCGGTGACAACTCCCGCGTGTTCTTCGATGGTGATGCCTCCACGGCAGCCGTCATGAGCATGTGGCCGAACCCGAACCGTGGTGAGCAACTGTACATCACCATCGATCAGCTGAACGCCGATGTGACCACCGCCACGGTGGACATCTTCGACCTCGTTGGCCGCAAGGTGACCAGCCGCACCATCGCCGTCAACGGTAGCACGGTGAACACGTCGATCTCCCTCGAGGGTGGCTTCGGTTCCGGCATGTACCTGGTGAACGTCACCGCCGGTGAGCAGACCTTCACGCAGCGCCTGGTGATCCAGTAAACGCCGAGCGACACTTCTGCAAGCGCCCCGCCTTCACCGGCGGGGCGCTTTGCGTTGTGCCCATACCTTCACCTCATCTTCCTTCGTTCCTGGCTTCATCGGTCCTATGTCCGTGCGCCCCCTCCTCTTCCTCCTCGCCGTGGTCCTGGTCGCCTGTTCGCAGGCCCCGCATCGACCTGAGGTGGTGGTGCGCGGGGTGTACCACTGGAGCAACACCGAATGGCTGTACGATGCACAGGAACAATTCGTGGATACGCACGGCGTGCAACTGCTCCTGTGGAAAGCGCTCGACATCGACTGGAACGAGGCCAATGAAGCGCACCCCGTGAGCATGGTGCGATCACCGTTCCAGAAGAACGAGTGGGGGCACGGTGGTGAGCGTCATGAGCGAATGAAGGACGTGGAGCTCGTGCCCGTCGTCTTCATCACCAACCGCACCATGCTGAAGTGCGATACCGCACAGCTCCGTGTGTTCGCGGACAAGCTCCAGCGCAAGCTCGTGCAGCTGTGCGGCCTGTCCTACAACGAGGTCCAGTTCGACTGCGATTGGACCGCACGCTCCAAGGACAACTACTTCGCCTTCCTGCGCCTGATGCGCACACGGCTGAACCGACGGCTCAGCGCCACGGTGCGGCTGCACCAGTTCAAGGACCCCGAGGGCACCGGCGTACCACCCGTGGACCGCGGCATGCTGATGCTGTACAACGTGGAGGACGTGAAGACCTACGGACCGCGAAATTCGATCTTCAACGAGGAGGCTGCGAAGCCCTACCTCAGCGGGGCCGATCACTATCCACTACCGTTGGATGTAGCGCTGCCGGCCTACAGCTGGCTGGTCCACTACCGCAACGGCCGCTTCGTACGGATCGAGAACGGCGACCTGGTGGACGGGATCGATACGCTCGATCAGTTCAAGCGCGGACCCGACGGCATCTTCACCGTGCAGCAGGAGACCGAGATCTGGTGGGGCGAAGCCCTGCACATCGGCGATCAGCTGAAACCCGAACGCATGGACAGCACCACCATCGCGCAGGCGGTGCAGCTAGCACGAACAGCCGTGAACAACGACACCGTGCGCGTGGCCTTCTTCGACCTGCCCGATGGTCCGCGCAGAGGCATCACCCACACCACCTATGAACACGCCTGGGAGGCTTTCCGCTAGTGCGCTGCTGGCGTTGTGGCACACTGTGGCCGTGGCCTGCGGCTTCTTCGTCCACGAGGGCCAGTACCGCGTGTTCCTGCTGCGCCCGGAGGTGGCCGGCTTCCATGAGCTGAGCCCCTACTACTTCACCACCAACGCGCTCTTCGAGAGCGAGATCACCTACGACGCGAGCCAGCGGCCGGGGCAGCGCCGCAACGTGGCCGAATGGCAGGCCTACGTGGGCGTGGCCGTTCCACTGAAGGACATCGAGGAAGCGCTGTACGGACTGGACCCCATGACCTTCTGGGACGACTTCGACCGGCTGCGGAATGAGAACGCCTTCGTGAAGCACCTGGCCGAACGCGACACCCTCGCCCTGGCTTACCTGCGCTATGCGCGCCGATGTGAGAAGCTCGTCAACTACGACGATCCCTGGCGGCTCGATGGCTGGGACATGGACGGCATCGCCCGCGCACAAGCGTTCGGCCACGCGCTTTGGGCGAAAGCACCGAGCGACTTCCTGAAAGGGCGCATCGGCTACCAGCTCATCCGGCTGGAGTACTACGGCGGATGGTTGAGCGCCGACACCCTGCAGGCGTTGTACAGCAAGCGGGTCATGCCCTACGCGAAGACCAGCTGGATCGACGCCTCGGCACGCTACTACGTGGCCGAGCGAATGGCCGATGGACCGGTCCGCCTCTACGCCTTGAGCCGCGTGTTCGACGAGGGTCTCGACAAGCGGTCCCGCATCGTTTCATTGTTCCCGAAGGACAGCCTGGACGCGATCCTTGCGCTCGCCCGTACCGATCACGAGCGCGCGGTGATCGCGGTGCTGTCCGCCATCCACCGGCGGGGCCGAGCCCTCAAGCAGCTTGAAGGGATCCAATCGCTCGACCCCACGAACAGCTTCCTGCCCTTCCTGCTGGTGCGCGAGGTGAACAAGGTGGAGGACTGGCTGATGACCCCCGTGCTCACCGAATACCTGCCGGCCAGCCGGAGTGAATGGTGGTCCCTGAAATACGATGAGCCCCGCCCACCGCAGATCGCCAGGTCCGTTGACCTCGCCTACGCCCAGGAGCTGCACCGCTTCCTGCACACCGCCCTCAAGGACTGCGCACCCGAGCAACGCGCCACCCTGGAGCTTATCGCCGCGCACCTTTCGTTCGTGACCGGCAACCTGGATGATGCGGAGGAGCACCTGGCCCAAGCCGAAGGGTTGCCGGTGAAGCAACGCTCACACCTTGCCGCACAGCTCGCCATGGAACGGGTGCTGCTTCATTTCGCCCGCACGCCGAAACTCGATGCGGCCATCGAGCAGGCCATCATGACCGTGGACCGCGCCCTCGACACCGGTGACGATGTGCTGGCCGGCCGGGTGATGCGCGACCAGCTGCACCTGTACATCGCACGCCGCCTGATGGAGAACGGGGACGTGGCCCGGGGCATCTACATGCTCAGCCATACGGACAGGGCCTACGGTGATACTTATTGGAACACCAAGACGCCCTACCTCGAGTTGCTCGAGAAGGGTTCACCGGCCGATATCGACCGCATGATCGCGTTGCTCGACAAGCCGCACAAGACACCGTTCGAAAGCTGGCTGACCGGCGGCAAGGTGTGGCAGGCCACGGGTGACTGGAGCGCGGAAAGCCTGCCCATCCGGCGCGAGAAACTGCTCGACTACAAGAGCATGTGGTACGTGAACCACGACCGCCTGGAAGAAGCTATCGCCACCCTCGAACAGGTGCCCGACAGTTTCTGGATGACCTTCCCTTACACGCTCTTCGCGAAGGAAGACCCGTTCCGCGTGAACGTGAGCGACCTGCACAACGGTGCGAAGCAGGACCGGCGCTTCTTCTCCAAGCGTACTTACCTGGCCGAGATCCTTCGGCTGAAACGCGAGGCGGCGACCGACCCGGCGAAGGCCGCGTTGGACAACTACCTGCTCGGCAACGCCTATTTCAACATGAGCTGGCACGGCAAGTACTGGATCATGTGCGATGTGGCGTGGAGCAGCGACGAGGAGATCTTCACCGATGGGAAGAGCGCCGCGTTCAAGGCGCACTACTACGGCCTGGCACGTGCGAAACCCTACTACCTGAAGGCGATGCGGCAGGCGAAGGACCCGGCATTGAAGGCGCTGGCGTGCTACATGGCCGCGTTCTGCGACCACCCGCGCGACCCGCAGGAAGCGCATCGGCGCAACCGGCTGCTGAAAGAGCTGCACAAGGGACCCGAACGTGAAGCCTATGAAGGCATCGTGGAGTGCACGCTCTACGAGGACTTCATCGGGCGGTACCGGTAGACCCTACTTCAGTTCCTTGCGCGCGGCCTTCTCCTGGTCCTTGAAGTAGCGGCGGAAGAACCAGTTGCTCTGGAGCGCCTTGAGGTCCTCGTTGAGCAGCACGGTGCTGGTGTCGAGGCGCGAGATCATGCGGCGCACGTCGTTCGCCATCACCGAGTCGCGCACCACGGCGTGGGCCAGGCCGGGACCCTCATCCAGCGAGCGCGAGAAATCGCTGATGCGGCCGATGGCGATGCCCAGGGTATCGGCGGCCATGCGCAGATCGCCGAGCATGCGCCGCATGTCCTGCTCCGCTCCCTGGTCGCTGATGAGCACGCCCAGCGCACCCTCACCATGCTGGGCACCGAGCACCAGGCTGTTCACCCCGGCCGTGAGCGCATAGGCGTTGCCCGCACTGGCTTGCAAGTCGTACAGTGCCTGCCGGAGCGAAAGGGCGAGCGAGGTGTCAGCGAGCATGCCGATGACGTTGTCCGGATCGTTGAGCCGCCGGCTCAGCTGGGCCAGGTCGGTGGTGATCATCGCCAGGTTGTCGTTGGTGCGCTCCAGGGTGCGCATCATCAGGTCGGTGTTCAACGCCTCGCGGGTGGACAGCACGGTGCCATCGGCAATGGGAGCGCCATCGCCGGGACCGGCATCGATGCTCACCAACTTGTTGCCCATCAGTCCATCGGACCCGATGGAAGCGACCGCGCTCGCACGGATGTGCGTGGCCTGGTCCGTCCGGATCGCCATCTCCACCAGCACGACCGTGTCGTTCACGATGGTGATGGCCTGCACCGTGCCCACATTGATGCCGGCGTATCTCACGTTGTTGCCGGGACGAAGTCCACCCACCTCATGGAAGGTAGCGGAGATCGTGACGCTCTTGCTGAACAGGTTCCGCTTGCTGCCCAGCAGGTAGAGTCCGATGATCAGCACCGCCGTGCCGGCCAGGACGAAAAGTCCCAATCGCATGTAATTGCCGCTTTCCTTGCTCATGTCACATGAAGATGAAGAACGGCTTCACCTTCGGGTCGTTGCTGGCGTAAAGTTCGTCGTAAGTGCCCACGGCATGGTCCTTCCCGTCCACCAGCACGATGATCCGGTTGGCCGCCAGCTTGGCCACGTTGAGGTCGTGCGAGATGATGATGCTGCTGGTGTTGTACGTGCGTTGCAACTTGAGGATCAGCTCCACGATCTCCTTCCCGGTGATCGGATCCAGTCCCGTGGTAGGCTCGTCGTACAGCACGATCTCGGGCTTCAGGATCAGTGTCCGCGCCAGGCCGATGCGCCGCCGCATGCCACCGCTCAGCTCGCTGGGATACATGTCACGTGTGTGCGGCAGACCGACGGCCTCCAGCACCTCGGTGACGAGATCGTCCACCTTGACCCGGTCGCGCTCGATCCAGTGCCGACGCAGGGGGAACTCCAGGTTCTCCTGCACGGTCATGCTGTCGTACAGCGCACTGCTCTGGAAGAGGAAACCGATCTTCACCCGCATGCGGTCCAGCGCCTCGTGGTCCAGGGCGAGCACATCCTGCCCCAGCACCGAGATGCCACCGGCGTCCGGTTCCAGCAGGCCCACGATGCACTTGATGAGCACGCTCTTCCCGCTGCCGCTCTTGCCCAGCACCATCAGGTTCTCGCCGCGGTGCAGGTCGAGGTTGAAGTCGTTCAGCACCTGGTTGGCACCGAAAGCCTTTCGGAGGTGGCGCACCTCGATCACATGCTCGTCCGTGATGCGCAGCGCGTCCATCAGTTGAAGCCGAGGATATCGGTGAACTGCACCGCCACGAGGTCGATGAGGAAGATCACCAGGGAGGCCACCACCACCGCGGAGTGCGCCGCGTGCCCCACGCCCTCGGTCCCCTTCTCCGTATGGAAGCCCTTGTAGCAGCCCACCAGCCCGATGGCGAACCCGAAGAAGTAGCTTTTGACGAAGGCCGGCAGGAAGTCGCTGAACTCAAGCGACTCGAACACCTGGCGGTAGAACAGGTCCCAGCTCACCGTGTCCTTGATGTTGACACCGATCCAGGAGGCCCAGATGGCGATGCCATCGGCCAGCACCACCAACACGGGAACCATGAGCGTGGTGCTCCAGATGCGGGTGACCACGAGGTACTTGAACGGATTGGTGCCGCTCACCTCCATGGCGTCGATCTGCTCGGTCACCTTCATACTGCCCAGCTCGGCGCCCATGCTGCTCCCGATCTTTCCCGCGCAGATCAGGGCGGTGATCACCGGGGCGATCTCGCGCACCACGGAGATGGCCACCATGGAGGGCAGCATGCTCTCGGCACCGAAGCTCTCCAGGGTGGGCCGGCTCTGCACCGTGAGCACCAGGCCCATGATGAACGCCGTGATGGCGACCAGGGGGAATGATCGGTACCCGTTCACCAGGCATTGACGAAAGAACTCGCTCCATTCGAAGCGGGGCCTGAACGCCTGTGCGAAGAAGCGACCGGAGAAATGGGCGATCGAACCCGCCTCCTCCACGATCGCACGGAATCCTTCCTTGGCTAACACACTGGGCAAGGTACGTGAGCGGCACCGCTCCATGGACCGAGCCTTGTCAGGACCGGCCAGCGCGCCACGGCCACCGCTCATCCGAAACCCGGGTCACTTGCTGCTCCATCCGCCAACTTTACAGCCACCATGGTCGATGCGCACCACTTCCTGATCCGGTCCACACGGCAGCCACGCGGCTTCGCGGTGCTCGATGCACAGGGAAGCACGCTCTCGCAATTCGTTCAGCCAAAATGGTTCCGGCAGGACGTGAACGGACCTGTGAACGGCCAGCAGGTCGAGGTCCTTGCCACAGGCTTCTGGAAACAGAAATTCGTCGTGCGGATCGATGGCCATGAGGCCGGTAGTGTGGTGACCCGCCCCTGGGGGGCGCTGCGCATCACGCTGTTCCAAGCAGGGGACACGCCCGTGGAGATGGTGTTCGCCCGATCGGGTTTCTGGAAGAACGCGCATGTCCTGCGCATCGGTGGGGACCACGTGCTGCTGGAATTGCTCCCTCGCGTCAATTGGAAGACCTTCACCCTGGACCATCTGGTGTCCGTGAAGGGTATCGGCCTTTCCCCTGAACAACTGCCTTTGGCCCTCGCCCTCAGCGGCTTCTGCTTGCGCCTGATCCGCCAGCGCCATGCCGCCGCCGCCGGCTGATCCGATGATCGGTGCATCTTCGTGGGCACATGGGTACCCTGGCCTACTACCTGGCCCTTCCGTTCATTTACAGCATCAGCCTGCTGCCGTTCCCCTTGCTCTATATGCTGAGCGATGTGGTGTTCGTGCTGCTGTACCATGTGATCCGCTACCGGCGCTACGTGGTGCGCGAGAACTTGCGGAAGAGCTTTCCGGAAAAGAGCCGCGCCGAATTGAACCGCATCGAGCGCGACTTCTACCGCTGGTTCTGCGACCTCACCTTGGAAACGCTCAAGACCTTGACCATCAGCCGGTCGGCTGTATTGGAACACGTGCATGTGGAGGGCGAGCAGGTGCTGCGGAACTACCACGCCCAAGGCCGGAGCATCATCCTGGTGATGGGGCACTGGGGCAATTGGGAACTGGCCGGAGCGCGGTTCAGCCAGTTGGGCCTGCATCGCCTGAACGTGATCTACCATCCCCTGCACCACCGGAAGTTCAACGCGCTCATCGTGCACATGCGCACCCGCCTCGGGAACGGGCTGTATCCCATGGCAGAAACCATGAAATGCATGGTACGTGACCGTGGCAAGCTCACCTGCACCGCCTTCATCGCGGACCAGACACCACCACCCGAGCGGGCCTATTGGACCACCTTCCTGAACCAGGACACGCCGGTTTTCTGGGGAACGGAGAAGATCGCGGCAAAGCTTGGATACCCGATCGTGTATGTCGGCCTCGATCGTCCCCGCCGCGGACACTACCTGATGCGCTTCGAGGAACTGGTACCCGATCCCACAGGCCTTGCTGAGGGCGCCATCAGCGAGATCCATACCCGCCGCCTGGAGCAGGATATCCATCGCCGACCGGAGATCTGGTTGTGGACCCATCGCCGTTGGAAACACCGGCGCCCATCAGGGGGGTGAACCTATCCGTTCCCCCAGCGTTACCTTTACAGACCTTATCGTTCAACTTCAACCTGCGAACCCAATGTCCATGCTCGAAGGAAAGGACCTGATCCTGGCGACCCGACAGTACGCTCACGAAGTGCGCTGGAAGAGCTGGTGGCATGTGTTCACCACCATCGTGGTCCTGACCGGGGGGTATTTCGTGGTGTTCATGGCTGAACCGCTTTGGCTGAAAGCGCTGGGCAGTGTGCTGATCGCCCTCACGCTCGGTCGCTTCTTCGTCATTTACCACGACTACCTGCACCACAGCATCCTCCAGCATTCCAAGTTGGCGCGCGGCCTGTTCGCCGTGTTCGGCCTGTTCATGCTGGCCCCCATCAGTATTTGGGAGCGCAGCCACAATTACCACCACGCGCACAACAGCAAGCTCTACACCAGCAGCATCGGCTCCTTCCCCATCGTTTCCAAGGAGAAGTACCTGGCCAGCAGCTGGAGCGAGCGCACCTTGTACATGTTCGTGAGGCACCCGATCACCATCGGCTTCGGTTACATCTTCATGTTCCTTTATGGCATGTGCATCCGCTCCATCGTGAGCAGCACCAACCGCCACTGGGACAGCATTGTGGCCATGGTTGTGCACTTCGGCCTGGGCGTGGCGATCTATTTCGCCGCCGGGTTCACCGGACTGCTCTTCGGCTTCATGCTGCCCTTCTTCCTGGTGCTGGCCCTGGGCTCCTACCTGTTCTACGCCCAGCACAATTTCCCCGGCGTGGTCTTCGCCGAAAAGGATGGCTGGACATACACCGGCGCGGCGTTGGAGAGCAGCAGCCACATGAAGATGACCCCTGTGATGCGTTGGTTCCTCGCCAACATCGGCTACCACCACATCCACCATCTGAACCCGCGCATCCCCTTCTACCGCCTGCCCGAGGTGCACAAGGCCATCCCCGAGCTGCAGCACGCCAAGACCACGAGCTTGTGGCCTTGGGACGTGGTGCGTTGCCTGCGGCTGAAGGTTTGGGACTCCGAGAGACAGCGCATGATCGGGCGCCGCGAGATCTACGCCCCGGTGCGAGCGGCCGCCTGAATCGGACCCGTCCTCGTTGTCGATCACGGGAATGGTCCTCTGACCTGACCAGTGGCTCTTGCTGCCTTGGCCGGCAGGATACCTTCGTCCCGCCGCCGAAGGGCGGTACATGACCCATGCTGACCTGTGAGAACATCGTGAAGCGCTACGGCGACTTCACCGCGCTGAACGGCGTATCCATGGAGGTGCCGGCCGGCAAGGTCTTCGGCCTGTTGGGACCGAACGGCGCCGGCAAGACCTCGCTCATCCGCATCATCACCCGCATCACCGGGCCGGATGAAGGGCGGGTGCTGCTCGATGGCCGGCCCATGACCGACGCGGACGCCGTTCACCTGGGCTACCTTCCCGAGGAGCGCGGGCTTTACAAGAAGATGAAGGTGGGCGAACAGGCCATTTACCTGGCACGCCTCAAGGGCATGTCCAAGGCCGAGGCCACCACGCGCCTGAAGGACTGGTTCGAGCGCTGGGAGATCGGCGCCTGGTGGAACAAAAAGGTGGAGGAACTGAGCAAGGGCATGGCCCAGAAGGTGCAGTTCGTGACCACCGTGCTGCACGAGCCGCGGCTGCTGATCCTCGACGAGCCCTTCAGCGGTTTCGACCCCATCAACGCCGAGCTGATCCGCAGCGAGATCCTGCGCCTGCGCGACGAAGGCACCACCATCATGCTCAGCACCCACAGCATGCCCAGCGTGGAAGAGCTCTGCGATCACATCGCCCTGATCGACAAGGCCAAGGTGATGCTGCACGGCAACGTGAAGGAGATCCGCAAACGCTACGGCACCAACACCTACCGCATCGAGTACAAGGGCACCCGTGTGGCCTTCGCCAACGCCCTTGGTTTCACCGGCGAGCTGGTGGACACCCAGGAAGGCGGGGACCAGAGCGTGGCCCGCGTGCGCCTCGCCAAGGATGCCTCACCGAACGCGCTCCTGCGGCAGCTCATCAGCGGCGTGGAGGTGCATGGCGTGCAGGAGGAAGTACCCCGCATGCACGACATCTTCATCAAGGTGGTGAGCGACGCCGCACCGGAGCAGATCGCCGCCGGCATCACGGAATGAAGCTCCGGACCCGCACTGTCCCACCCTGGCAACGCTGCACCCTGGCACCCTACCACCGCTGCACCCGAGCACCGCTGCACCCTAGCACCTTCGCACTAAATCACCTTCGCACTTAGCACTTTCACACAAGAGCACCTGCGCACTCTAGCACTCTAGCACCTTCGCACTTTAGCACCTTAGCACTTTCACACTATAGCACCTTCGCACTCTAGCACTCTAGCACTTCTCCACCTCATCAGGACCATGGACAAGATCAAGCTCATCATCTGGCGCGAGTTCATCACCCGCGTGCGCAAGCCCAGCTTCATCATCATGACCATCCTGGGCCCGTTGCTCATCGCAGGTGGGACCGCGGCGGTGGTCTTCCTCGGCATGCAGGAAAGCGGTCCGCAGAACGTGCTGGTCATCGACAAGGCACGACTCGTCACCGACCAGCTCAAGGACGGCAAGGACATCCATTTCTTCTACCGGTATGAAGAGCTCAGCGACTCCGCCTTCAAGGCCGGGCCCTACACCCTGATGGTGGAAGTGAACGAGAAGGTGACCGTCAACAACACCGTCCAGTTCTTCTTCAAGGACCACCCCAGCCAGACCACCCAGAACGTGGTGAGCGCCGAGCTCGAGAAGGTCATCGAGCAGGCCAAGCTCAAGGAGAACGACCTGGACCCGGAGACCTACCGAAGGATCAACACCTCACTGACCGTTCAGCTCTTCGACATAGACAAGGGTGGCAAGCGCAGCTACGACCAGATCAAGGCCACCATCGGCTTCTTCATGGGCTACATCATGTTCTTCTTCATCTTCATGTATGGCGTCCAGGTGATGCGTGGCGTGATGGAGGAAAAGCAGAGCCGCATCGTGGAGGTGCTCATCAGCTCGGTGAAACCCTTCCAGCTGATGATGGGCAAGATCATCGGCATCGCCTTCGTGGGCCTCGTGCAGTTCATCCTGTGGATCATCCTCAGCACGGCCCTCACCGGCGGTGTGATGGTGGCCGCCAAGGACAAGATCACCCAGCAGGCCACCGCCGGGCTGCCCCTGGACCAGCCCATGACCGCCGAGGCCCGCGAGCAGCTCACCCAGCAGCTGGGCTTCGACCCCACCCAGGAGAGCGGACCCGCCTCCGCCGCCAGCGAGGGCTTCACCGTGATGAAGGAGATCCTCGACGAGACCCCGATCACCCTCGTCATCCTCCTCTTCCTCTTCTACTTCCTCTTCGGCTACCTGCTCTACAGCTCGCTCTTCGCCAGCATCGGGGCGGCAGTGGACAACGAGACGGACACGCAGCAGTTCATGCTGCCCGTGATGCTGCCCATGGTGGCCGCGATCTTCATCGCACAGACGGCCATCGTGAACCCCGACGGTCCGGCGGTCTTCTGGTTCTCCATCTTCCCCTTCACCTCCCCCATCGTAATGATGATCCGCATCGCCATGGGCAACGCCTTCGAGCATCCTTGGGAACTTCTGCTCAGCATGGCGCTCCTGGTCGCCACCTTCATCGGCACCACCTGGCTCGCCGGACGCATCTACCGCACCGGCATCCTCATGTACGGCAAGAAGGTCTCCTGGAAGGAGCTTGGGAAGTGGCTGTTCTATAAAGGCTAGAGGAAAGTGCGAAGCGCGAAGTGCGAAGTTCAAAGTGCGAAGTATGAAGTGCGAAGTATTGGAACGGTTCCACTTTACACTTCGAACCTTGAACTTTGAACTTCCCAAAGCATGCGGGTAGCCATCATCGACCTCGGCACCAACACCTTCAACCTGCTGGTGGCGGAGCGGGATGACGCGGGCGCACTGCGGATCCTGCACAGCGCGGAGGAGCCCGTGCACCTGGGCCGGGGCGGGATCGAGCAGGGGGTGATCACGGCGGAAGCGATGGAGCGTGGCCTGCAGGCCCTGGAACGCTATGCGGCGACGGCCTCCGCGCTGGGCGCGGAACGCATCAGCGGCTTCGGCACCTCGGCCCTGCGCAACGCGCGCAACGCAGGCGAATTCGTGCGCGCGGCACACGAGCGCTTCGACATCGCCATCGACGTGATCCCCGGCGGGGAGGAGGCGGCGTTGATCCTGGACGGCGTGCGGCAGGCCGTGCCCTTCGGCACCAAGCCCATGCTGGTGATGGACATCGGCGGTGGAAGCATCGAGTTCATCCTGGCCACCGACAAGGCCCTGATGTGGAAGCAGAGCTTCGAGCTGGGCGTGACCCGCCTGCGCGAGCGCTTCCCGGCCACCGACCCCATGCCCTTCGCAGACCAGCTCCGCATCGGCGAGCACCTCGACTTCCACCTGGAGCCGCTGTGGGCCGTGATGGACCGCCATTGGCCCGGCACGCTCGTGGGCAGCGCCGGATCCTTCGACACCCTGGCGGCCATGATCGCCGGCAGCACCGGGCGCGCGCTGGCCGCGGAGGAGGTGACCCTGCCCTTCGACCACATCGCCTTCGATGCCCTGAAGGACCGCCTGATGGGCCTTCCACGCGCCGAACGGCTACAGGTGCCCGGTCTTCCGGAATACCGCGTGGACACCATCCCCTACGCCCTGATCTCCATCGAGCGGGTGCTGATGCGCGGCATCACGGAGCTGCGCTGGAGCCGTTACGCCCTGAAGGAAGGAGCGGCGGCCCGGCTTTTCGCCGGCACCTGAGCGAAGGCTTCTATCTTGCCGGCATGTCGAAGAGCTTCCGGCACCGGCTGATCCGCTCCTTGCCCGAACCCCGTGCGGTGCTCCGTGGCGACCGCACCGCATACGCCCATGCGAAACGGCTTCTGGCGCTGCGCGTGACCGCGGCCCGCGGGTTGAAGGACACCGTGTTCATCACCCTCGGTGTGCTCGCCGCCGCGTTCGGGCTCGAGGGCTTCCTCATCCCGAACGGATTTCTTGATGGCGGTGCCACCGGCGTGGCCCTGCTGATCGTGCGCCTGACCGGCTTATCCTTCCCGGTGCTGTTGATGGTGATCAACATGCCGTTCCTGTACATGGCCTTTCGCTGGGTGGGGCGTGCCTTCGCCCTGCGGTCCGCCATCTCCATCGTCGGCCTGGCGGTGGCCACCACCTTCATCCACTTCCCCGAGGTCACGCACGACAAGCTCCTGGTCTCCGTCTTCGGGGGGTTCTTCCTGGGCGCGGGCATCGGGCTGGCGGTGCGTGGCGGCAGCGTGCTCGATGGCACCGAGGTGCTGGCGCTCGCCCTGGGCCGCCGCATCGGCGTCACCATCGGCGACGTGATCATGGTGATCAACGTGTTCATCTTCGGCGCTGCTGCGTATCTGATCGACGTGGAGACCGCGCTCTATGCCATGATCACCTACCTCGCGGCCAGCAAGACCATCGACATGGTGGTGGAGGGCATTGAGGAATACACCGGCATCACCATCATCAGCCCGCACCACGAGGAGATCCGGCACATGATCGCGAACACCATGGGGCGCGGCCTCACCGTGTACAACGGCAAACGCGGATACACCAAGGGCGCCGAGGCCAACGATGTGGACATCCTGTTCTGCGTGCTCACCCGCCTGGAAATGGGCCGCTTCCTGGCCGAGGTGGAGAAGATCGACCCCAACGCCTTCGTGGTGCTCAGCCCGGTGAAGGACGTGCGGGCCGGGATCATGCGGAAGCGGCGGGCGCACTAAGGCATTTGCTGCGTCCGCGTCGCCGTCGGCACTGTGCCCCCGATGGTCTGCAGGATCACATCCCGGTCGTTGTTGACCCCGGTGTACTTGATGCTCCCGTCGAGGTTCACATCGCGGCGGTCGTAGACATTGCTCACTGTGTTGGAGGGCGTGCCGCCGCCCACCGCGATCAGGATCGCATCCCGGTCGTTTCCGGCACCGACGTACTTCACCACCCCATCACCCGTGGCGTCACCGGGCCAGAGCGAATAGAACGGGCTCGACCATGAAGGCTGGATGTACCTGCGCGCATTGGCGCCGAATACCGACGTGCTGCCCTGCCTCAGGTCCACATTCACCATGGACCCGTTCATCCACAGGCCGGTCGCCACCACGCCCAGGTGATTGCGATGGCGCACCGCCAGCTTGTAGAACCCGGTGTACACCCCGGGGAAAGCGACCTCACCGCCGTCCGCGGCAAGCACCTGGCCATTGGCGTAGAGGATGCAGCTCTTCGTGGCCAGTACCGTGTTGGTGGAGCTGCGCAGCTCCAATAAGACCCAATCCACGATGGTGCTGCTGAGCAGGGATGCCGGGATGGACTCCCCGCCACCTCCGTTCACATGGGTGAAGCCCAGCGCGGTGTAGGGCTCGGTGAGCGGGAAGCCGGGCTGGGAGCGGAGCAAGGTGGTCATCTCGGAGTTGGACCCGTTGTAGGCCCCGCCCAGGTGCAGCTTGAGGTTCACCCGCGGATACAGGTCGCACTCATGTACGAACACCTGCCCCCCGCGATTAATGGTGAAATACACCTTGTCCTGAAATTGACCTGTCCATCGTCGGCTCAGGGGGCTTTGATAGTTGGGAACGACCACGTAACCAGAGTAGGGCCCATTGCCCCATGTGGACCCATTACTCACATAGGTGGCCAAATAATCGCCCTGATTGGCGATGATGACCTGCCCCCCATATGCGACTCCGAAGTACCCATTGTACGGGATCGGCTGCACCACCGTGAACAGGGGAGCCTCCTGAAGCGTCGCGCTGCCATTATAGACAAGTGCTTTGGCGTCGATACCATCCTTGACATAGATATCGGAGCCCGCCACCGCAAAGGCAAGCAAGTTCAGGTCGGGCGTCCAGGAGGCGATGCCCACCCACGCCGACCCTGTCCAGCCATCCACTTTTAGCAGCCCGTTCTGCGAATAGATGATGGACAACTGGCCCGCGAAGTAGGCCAGCTCGGGGAGCACCATGGGGTCACTGAGCGGCATGGTGGTCAGGTTGCCAAGCGCGACCCAAGACGTTCCGTTCCACTGGCGCACCGCCAGGCCACCGTTCTCACGCGAAAGGAGCAGCAGCGTGCTGCCGTTCATGAATAACTGATGCTGCGAACTGGCCGCCGCGGTGAATCCCGGCGGACCCAACGCGTTCCAGCTGGTGCCATCCCAGCGCATGACCGTACCGTACCCACCGAGGCTCTGGTCACTGTACGCCACCAGCAGGTCGGTCGTCCGCTTCAGGATATCGACCGAGGAGGCTGCGCCGGTGGACAGCCCTGGTGGACCCACGCCGTTCCAGGTCGTGCCATCCCAGCGCTTCACGGTGAGCTTGGAGCCCTGGCCCCCGTCGCTGAAGGCAACCACCGGGAAGGCACCGTCCATGGCCAGCGCGCAGCCGCCAGACCCCCCTGCATCCAACCTGGCCCCGGCCCCATAGCCTTCCCATACGCCACCCACTAGGCGCATGACCGTGAGGAAGGTCCTGATACCGGCCACACCCGGCTCCGGGTTGTAGGTCTCGGCGATCAGAACCACAGGCAACTGGCCGGGGCCGAGCTCAAGGGAGCGCACACTGGTGAATGAACCGGAATGGGCAACGGCAGGTTGCCACTGCCAGCTTGTTCCGTTCCATGCCGCGATCGCGTTAGCGGACACTTGGATCACCGGGTTGCCCGCACTGTTCCACACACACTGCTGCAGCGAATTCATGTTCATGGTCGCCTGATGCACCCAGGCCGACCCGTTCCAGCGGTGGAAGGAGCCGACACCGTTTAAGTTATCCCTGCGTGCGATCAAGGGCACCCCGCCGGGGTCCAGCCCGATCCGTTGCCATGAACTGGCATCGGTGGTGAATCCGGCCGGGCCCACGCCGGCCCAGGCCGAGCCGTTCCATTGAAGCACCGTGGTGCGGCTCGCGTTCGCACCGTCGCGGTATGCCACGAGCGGATCACCTACCGCGGAGAGCACCAGGGAAGGTGTGTTGGCGGTGCCCTGTGACACACCCGCCCCGCCGACCAACACCCAGGCCGTTCCGTTCCAACGCGCCACGGAGAGCTTGTTCTGGCTCGCGCCATCTTGAAAGGCCATCACCGGCAGGCCGGCATTGTCCAGTTCCATCACCAGCTGGCTGGCCGCACCGGTGGTGAAGCCCGGAACGCCCAGCACGGCCCAGCTGCTGCCGTTCCATGTGATCACCGTCGCCTTGCCCCCATTCGTCGCATCGCTGTAGGCCAACAACGGATCCCCGGTCGCCGTGAGGGCCAGGTCCAGTCCTTGGACCGCTCCGGGGGAAGCTCCGCTGGTGCCTATGAACACCCATGTTGAACCATCCCAGCGCCGCACCGAGACCTTGCCGCCCTGGCTCTCATCGGAAAAGGCGACCACCGGGTTCCCGGCCGGATCGACCTCCATGTCCGAATAAAGGACACTTGCCGCACCCGGAGCGATCACGCTTGATGCCGGCCCCACCAAAGGACGCTGGGCGCTGGCGGCGGAAAGGAACACGGTGCAGAGCAGGCCGATCACCCCCCGCCAGATGGGCATGCGGTTCCGATGCCATCCGGTCGATCCTTCACGCAGCGTTCGCACCAACATCGTCGATCTCCTCATGATGGCAGGTTGATGGTTTTCCTGAACGATGACGGCGTACGCCGTTCCCGGTTGCCTTTTTTCCATGGGACTCAAGCCATGCAAGCCGTGGGCGTGGCCGACGAACAGCAGAGCGTTAGTTCCAAGGTATGAAGATCGTCCGTGCGTCATGGCCCTGCCGTCACCGTGGCCCGGTCCTTGCATCTTTGCGCCGCACCTACGGGACACCCCATGGCCAAGATCCTGATCATCGACCCGCCTTCGCTCGCTTCGGCGGGCGATGCGACCAACATCCCCACCTTCCATGGCTAAGATCCTGATCATTGATGATGAGAAGGCGATCCGCGCGGCATTGCGCGACATCCTCGAACACGAGAAGCACAGCGTGGACGAAGCTGAGGACGGCAGCAGCGGGCTGGAGAAAGGAAAGAAAGGCGGCTTCGATCTGGTGCTCTGCGACATCAAGATGCCCCGCATGGACGGCCTGGAGGTGCTGGAGAAACTGCACGCCCACGACCCCGATCTGCCCGTGGTGATGATCAGCGGTCACGGCACCATCGATACCGCAGTGGACGCGTTGAAGAAGGGTGCCTTCGACTTCATCCAGAAACCGCCGGACATCAACCGGATCCTGGTGAGCGTGCGCAACGCCCTGGACCGCAACAACCTGGTGCAGGAGACCAAGGTGCTGCGCCAGAAGGTGCAGAAAGGCAAGGGCGGCAGCGTGCAGATGGTGGGGCAGAGCAAGGCGCTCGGGCTGATCCGCGACATGATCGAGAAGGTGGCGCCCAGCGATGCGCGCGTGCTGATCACCGGCGGCAACGGGGCCGGCAAGGAAGGCGTGGCCCGCATGATCCACGACAAGAGCCAGCGCGCCCAAGGCCCCTTCGTGGAGGTGAACTGCGCGGCCATCCCCGGCGAGCTGATCGAGAGCGAGCTCTTCGGCCACGTGAAGGGCAGCTTCACCAGCGCCATCAAGGACCGCAAGGGCAAGTTCGAGCTGGCCGACGGCGGCACACTTTTTCTGGACGAGATCGGCGACATGAGCCTGGCCGCCCAAGCCAAGGTGCTCCGCGCCCTTCAGGAAAGCCGCATCACGCCTGTGGGCGGCGACAAGGACGTGAAGGTGGACGTGCGCGTGGTGGCCGCCACCAACAAGGACCTGAAGAAGGAGATCGCCGAAGGCCGCTTCCGCGAGGACCTGTTCCACCGCCTGAGCGTGATCCCGATCCATGTGCCCAGCCTTAGCGAACGGACCGAGGACATCCCCCTGTTGAGCGAGCACTTCATCGGTCTGGTATGCTCCGAACAGGGCATCGCCCCCAAGAAGATCGCCGACAAGGCCGTGGCGGCCCTCCAGAAGCTGCCCTGGACGGGCAATGTGCGCGAGCTGCGCAACGTGATCGAGCGCCTGGTGATCCTCAGCGGAAAAGAGATCACCGAAGCCGACGTGAAGGCCTATGCAGGCCCTCGCAGCTGAGTACTGGCTTCACCTTTCCCCTTGTGGCCCAGACCGTTGGTCCTTTTGAGAAACCGCCTCCGGCCGAGTTCTTAACAAGACCCGGGGGATGCAGGACGGATCAAGGGAGGCAACCCTTCACCCGGGGTCTCGTCCTTTGAAGGAGACCCTGCAAGGAATCGTTGTTGTCGAACCAATACTCCAGGACCATGGAACTGTTAGCGAGTATCTACCACCAGCTTTACGCCACCTTGGGAGACGCCCTGTTCTACGGAGCGGGGCTGTTGTTCGTAGTCGCCATCATGGCGCAGTGGAAGTTGTACGAGAAGGCCGGTCAGCCCGGTGTCGCTGCCGTCGTTCCGATCTGGAATTTCATCGTCTTCCTGAAGATCGTGGGACGACCCGCCAGCCACCTGTGGCTCTTCCTGATCCCCGTCTATGGCCAGCTTTACTTGCTGCCCAAGGTGTGGATCGAGGTGGCCCAGAGCTTCGGCAAGACCACCATGCTGGACTATATCCTTGTGGTGCTCTTCAACGGCATCTACATTCTGAACCTGGGCTTGAGCTACGACAGCCGCTACATGGGTCCGGTGCATGGCAAACCAATGGCACCGCCGCCTGCCCGCCCTTTAAAGCCGCGTCCTAGCCTCGCCTGATCACCGGTGGGCCGTGTGGGGGCGACAGGCACTACTACCCCCTTACGAGTCGTGGCCAACTTGTCTGTCCATCATTGAAAAGGCCGCCCGAGGGCGGCCTTTCTCGTGAATGCCGCTCCTTCAGCTCAGCAACGCCTCGGCTTTCTTCAAGGCGTTGGCCATACCGGCAGGCTCCTTCCCCCCTGCCGTGGCATAGTCGGGCTGCCCGCCGCCGCCGCCCTTGATCTCGGGGCTGATCTGCTTGATGATGTCGACCGCCTTCAGGCCTGTGGCCTCGGCGAACGCCTTGCCCAACGAAACGGCCAGCAAGGGCTTGCCATCGATCACTGAACCGGTGATGAACGCCAGGTCCGGGTGCTGCTCGCGCAGCAGGTACCCCAGGTCCTTCAGGTTCTGCGCGTCCAGGTCGAGCTGCTCCACGAGCACCTTCACGCCTTTCGCATTGCTGATGGCCTTGCCGGGAAGGGAAGCCGCATAGCCCTTCACCTTCTCCTTGGCGAACTTCTCGAGCTCCTTGGCGAGGGCATTGTTCTGCTCCACCAGCTTCTCCACGGTCTGTACCAGGTCCGTGGGGTGTTTCAGCAACGTGTTGATGGCGTCGAGCTTGGCGAGCTTCTCGTTGATCATGCGCTCGGCCTCCACGCTGGTGATGGCCTCGATGCGCCGGATGCCGGCCGCCAGTGCGCTCTCGCTCACGATGCGGAACGGGCCGATCACACCGGTGCGTGGCACGTGCGTTCCGCCGCAAAGCTCCACGCTCGGGCCGAACTTCACCACGCGCACGTTGTCGCCGTACTTCTCGCCGAACAGCGCCATGGCACCCATGGCCTTCGCCTCTGCGATGGGCACGTTGCGCTTGTCCTCGAACACCAGGTCCTCGGTGATCATGGCGTTCACCTCTTGCTCGATGGTGGCCAGTTCCTCAGCGGTCACCTTGGCGAAGTGGCTGATGTCGAAGCGCAGGCGGTCGGGCGCGACGAGCGAGCCTTTCTGTTCCACGTGCGTGCCGAGGTGCTTGCGCAGCGCATGGTGCAGCAGGTGCGTGGCCGTGTGGTTGCGCATGGTGAGCGCGCGCCGCGTGCTGTCCACCTGAGCCGTAAGCGGCGCGCTCACGTCCTTCGGCAGGTCCTTGGTGAAGTGGACGATCAGCTGGTTCTCGCGCTTGGTGTCGAGCACTTCCACCTGATCATCGCCCTGCACGAGCCAACCCTGATCACCGACCTGGCCGCCCCCTTCCGGATAGAACGGTGTGCGGTCCAACACTACTTGGAACTGGTCCCCGCCTTTGCCGCTGACCTTTCGGTATCGAAGGATGCGAGCTGTGGTCTTCAGCTCATCGTAGCCAACGAATGCCGTTTCGCCCTGTGCAAGCTCGACCCAGTCGCCGGTGGTGATGGCCGTGGCCGCGCGGCTGCGGTCCTTCTGCTTCTTCAGCTCGGCCTCGAAGCCTTGCATGTCCACATCCCGACCCTGTTCGCGCGCGATGAGCTGCGTGAGGTCGATGGGGAAACCGTAGGTGTCGAACAGCTCGAAGGCCTTGTCGCCGGGCAGTACGCCCGTGCTTTCCGCGAGGGCCTGTTCGATGCGTTTGGTGCCCTGCTCCAGTGTGCGCAGGAAGGCCTTCTCCTCCTCCAGCATCACGTTCTCCACGATGCTGTGCTGCTTCTTCAGCTCGGGGAACTGATCACCCATCTGGGCCACCAGCTCGGGCACCAAGGCGTGCATGAAGGGCTCGTTGAAGCCGAGGAAGCTGTAGCCATAGCGCACGGCGCGACGCAGGATCCTGCGGATCACGTAGCCCGCACCGGTATTGCTCGGTAGCTGTCCGTCAGCGATCGCGAAGCTGATGGCGCGCAGGTGATCGGCGATCACGCGCATGGCGATGTCGGCCTTCTCCTGACCATTGTCACTCCGGCCTTGACCCGGCATCGCGGAAGTGCCACCGTACGTCTTCCCGCATCGCTTGGCCAGTGCCTGGATCAGCGGCTGGAACACATCGGTGTCGTAGTTGCTGCGCTTTCCCTGCAGCACCATGCACAGGCGCTCGAAGCCCATGCCGGTATCCACGTGCTGCGCGGGGAGCGTGTGCAATGAGCCATCGGCCTTGCGCTCGAACTGCATGAACACGTTGTTCCAGATCTCGATGACCTGCGGGTGGTCGTTGTTCACGAGATCCTTGCCGGGCTGCCGGGCCTTCTCTTCCGCCGTGCGCACGTCCACGTGGATCTCCGTGCACGGACCGCAAGGGCCGGTGTCGCCCATCTCCCAGAAGTTGTCCTTGCGGCTGAAGGGCAGGATGCGTTCGGCCGGCATGAACTGCAGCCACAGGTCGCGCGTTTCGGTGTCGGCGGGCAGCTTGTCGGCCTCGTCGCCTCCGAAGTAGGTGACGTAGATGTTCGCGGGATCGATCTTGTATACGTCCACCAGCAGCTCCCAAGCCCAGGCGATCGCCTCCTTCTTGAAGTAGTCGCCGAAGCTCCAGTTTCCGAGCATCTCGAACATCGTATGGTGGTACGTGTCGATACCCACCTCCTCGAGGTCGTTGTGCTTACCGGAGACGCGCAGGCACTTCTGCGTGTCGGCGATGCGCTTGTCCTTGGCGGGGCGGTTGCCCAGGAAGAGGTCCTTGAACTGGTTCATCCCCGCGTTGGTGAACATCAGCGTGGGATCATCCTTCACCACCATGGGGGCGCTGGGCACGATGGCGTGGCCGTGCTTGGCGAAATGATCGAGGAACTTCTGGCGGATCTGCTGGGACGTGAGCATGACGTTGGAAAAAGCGCCTGCTAACCGGCAGGCAAGCGGCAAAGGTCGCACTTGGCGCGGACCCGGCGAAGCCTCCCCGGCACGGCCTGAACCGGCCGGATTTGCGATCTTTAACGGTCACCTCCCACGGCCCCTGACCTTCCGGGTCCTGGGGACATCTATTTTCGGGCCCGCCATGCGCGAGCAGAAATACCGCTTCAACCCCCAGACGCTCAACTTCGAGCGGATCCGCATCACGGGGTGGCAGCGCGTGAAGCGAACGGCCCTGGCGCTCACCCCAGGTCTGCTGCTGGGGCTGGCGGGCATCGCCATCACCTACCAGTTCATCGACTCGCCCAAGGAGGCCCGCATGCGGCGCGAGATACAGCAGATGCACGTGCAGTACGAGCTCATCAACAAGCAGATGGGCGAGTTCGAGCGGGTACTGGCCGATGTGCGGCGGCGTGACGACAACGTGTACCGTGTGATCTTCGAGGCGGACCCCATTCCCGCCGATGTGCGCCGCGCAGGCTTTGGCGGCAGCAAACGCTACAAGGACCTGGCGGACTATGCCAGCAGCGACATGATCATGGCCACACGCCAACGCCTGGATCAGCTCACCAAGCAGCTCTATGTGCAAAGCGTGTCGCTCGACGAGGTGGCCTCGCTCACCTTGCGCAAACAGGAGATGCTCGCCAGCATCCCTTCCGTACAGCCGATCCCCACGGACCAGACCGCGATCAGTTCCGGCTATGGGCAGCGCCTGCACCCCATCCATAAGATCGTGAAGATGCACGCCGGCATGGACTTCACCAGCCCCGTGGGCACCGAGATCCACGCCACCGGCGACGGCATCGTGGAGTTCGCTGACTACGCCACCAACGGCTATGGCATCCACGTGATCATCGACCACGGCTTCGACTACAAGACCCTTTACGGCCACATGGACCAATTGAAGGTGCGGCGCGGCGAGAAGGTGAAGCGCGGCGACCTGATCGGCTACGTGGGCAACACCGGCCTCAGCGCAGGGCCCCACCTGCACTACGAGGTGCACAAGAACGGCGCACCCATCGACCCCGCCAACTTCTTCTTCAACGACCTCACACCCGAGGAATACGTGCGCATGTTGGAGCTTTCCCGCAATGCGAACCAGTCGCTTGACTGAGCTCCCGATCAAGCGATTATCTTCGGCACCCTGTTCATGCCCCTGAAGGAGAAGACCATCGGCAAGTTATACTGGACCATCGGTGAGGTGGCCGAGCAGCTGGACGTGAACACCAGCATGCTGCGCTACTGGGAGAAGGAGTTCGGCATGCTCCGACCCAAGCGCACCAACAAGGGCGACCGCCTCTACACGCAGGACGACATCCGCATCGTGCGCACCATCCACGAGCTGCTGAAGGACCGCGGCTTCACCATCCAGGGCGCCAAGGACCACCTGCGGGGGGCCGTGAAACAGGTGGACGCCACCACCGACGTGCGCGAACGTCTTCTACGTATCCGGACCGAACTGCTCGCGTTGCGCACGCAGCTCGACGCGAAGGAGCCGCGCTACGAGACCCTCGACGCATGATCCTCTCCCGCTACGGCGTACGCGCCCTCCGCAAGGCCGGGCTGTTGGACCGCCTCACCTTCGACGTGCCGATGCACCTCAGCGGCCGCACCGTGAAGGTGCCCATGGTCAAGGGCATGGGCTTCATCTACGTCATCGACTTCGAGCCCTTCATGGACGAGCTGATCCGCCGGCTCGTACCCCTCTTCCCCGGGGCCTTCGTGGACGTGGGCGTGAACCTGGGCCAGACACTGATCAAGGCCAAGAGCGCCTTCCCGGACATCGACTACATCGGCTTCGAGCCGAACCCCAACTGCGTGGCCTACACGCAACGCCTCATCCGCAACAACGGATCCAAGGCCATCCGGCTCATCAACGCAGGCCTCACCGATACGGACGGTGCCGGTGAACTGGTGCTGTGGACCGGCATCGCCAGCGATCCCAGCGCAACGCTCATCAGCGACTTCCGCGACAAGCGGCCGGACCAGCGGGAGATCCCCGTGCAGCTCATGACCTGGGCCACTGTGGAAAAGAACACGCCCATCGGTAAGCTCGGCTTCGTGAAGATCGATGTGGAGGGCAGCGAGCTCGCCGTGCTGCAGCAGTTGGAACCACGGCTCAAGAGCGACCGCCCGATCACCGTGGTGGAGGTGCTGCCCACCTACGATCCGCCCATGGCCGGAAGACCCGAGCGCCACCGGGCCATCGAGGCCATCTGTCAGCGCAGCGAACTGGAGATCCACCGCATCCACAAGACGGAGCAGGGTACCCGCTTGGAACGCATCGACGGCTTCGGCATCTGGTCCAGCCAGGCGCTCAGTGATCACCTGCTGATCCCCAAGGAACGCGTGGCCGAGGTGACCGCGATCTTTCCGGCGTTGACCCGCTGAACGACACCGGCAATCACGCGACTGCGGCCTGCCTACCGGTCAGGCAGGCTCAAGGCCGGAGTGACAACTTCATTCAATTCCGGATGTCACTCCGGGCGGTCATCCCGGCGAAAGCCGGGACCGGAGTCGCGAAAAGGACCAAGCAGGTCTTTAACGATACTTCGCCAGCATCAGGTAGTTCCGCACGTAGTCGGTCACGCCTTCTTCCAACGTGTGGAAGGGCTTGCTGTATCCGATCCCCTTCAGCTTCTCCATCTTCGCCTCGGTGAAATACTGGTACTTGTCGCGGATGTCGATCGGCGTGTCGATGAACTCAATGCGCTCGGGCCTTTCCATCGCCGCGAAGGTGGCCTTTGAAAGATCGAGGAAGGCGCGTGCGGTGCCACTGCCAAGGTTGTAGATGGCACTGTCCTTCCGGTGTTCCATCAGGAAGAGGCAGACGCTGCACACATCCTTCACGTATACGAAGTCGCGCAGCTGCATGCCATCGGCATAGTCCGGCCGGTGGCTGCGGAAAAGCTTCACGCCGCCCGTGGCCGTGATCTGGTTGAAGCCGTGGAACACCACGCTCGCCATGCGGCCCTTGTGGTATTCGTTCGGGCCATACACGTTGAAGAACTTCAGGCCGGCCCAGAAGTACGGCTGCTGTTCCTGTTGCAGCGCCCACTGGTCGAAGGTGTTCTTGCTCTCGCCATAGGGGTTCAGCGGCTTCAGCTTCGGCACCAAGGCATGGTCATCGGCATAGCCCAGTTCACCGCCGCCGTAGGTGGCCGCGCTGCTGGCGTACACCAGCGGGATGCCGTACTTCACGCAGGCCTGCCACATGCGCTGGCTGTAGTGCACGTTCAGCTCGTCGAAGATCGCCCTGTTGAACTCGGTGGTGTCGGTGCGGGCGCCCAGGTGGAAGATGAACTGCACGAAGCGCTCGTTCTCATCCAGCCAGGTGAAGAACTCCTCGCGGTGAACTTTCGCGGTGAGCTTCTTGCCGTTCAGGTTGGGCGCCTTGTCCGCGCGGCTGAATTCATCCACCGCCACGATGTCCTGCCAGCCCTGCTCCAGCAGTTCGGCAACGAGGCAGCTTCCGATGAAGCCCGCGGCTCCGGTGACAACGATCATGCGTGGCGCGCCGAAGCCTGGTGGCGAAGGCGGACGGCAAAGGTAGCAGGCATGCACTAGCGCTGACCCACCACCACCTTCACCCCTGCCAACCACCGCCCCCCTTCCACCAAGTGAACACTATAGATCCCTGCCGCTTCCTGGCTAAGATCAAGTCGCACCAGTTGGTTGCGTTCGGCGGGCAGGTTCCGTTCCTGAACCAAGCGCCCATCCAAGCTGGTGACCACAATGCGCAGAGGGCTTTCTTTAGGGCCACTGCCAGGCAGTGCGATCTTCACCTCCAACGGGCCCGCCGTGGGGTTGGGCCAAAGGGTGAGCGCATCGCGCAAATTGGTCACCTGGCTGTTTAGGCCCGTGATCAGGTCGCAGCCGGGTACAAGGCAGCCCAGGCTATCGGTCTTGATCACCCACAGATCTTGGCTATAGGCGGGAGGGTCGTTGGGGTCGTTGCTCAAGCCGCCAGCTGACCCAACGGCTATGAAACCACCATCGCTCGTTGTGATCACATCCCTTAGCCACCCCCGGCCTCGGTTCATAATACTATCACTGTATTCGAAATAGCGCATCCAAAGGCTGTCACCCAATGTGGTGGTGCGCAGAAGAATTCCTCGCGATGGCGCAGAAACGTAGCTCTGCCCTACAGTAATGAGGTCACCCCCGGGGGTTATTTCCTTGGCAGCAAATAGGGTGCTTTCAAAAGCTGGTTCATCATACTGCTGCTGCCATATAATGCTTCCGTCCGCTGAATCAAGCACCGCCAAAGAGGGGCGCAATTGCCCAAAGTTCGGTCCATACGCCCAACCGGAAGCAACAAGCACATGACCGTTCGCCAAGGTGGAAATGGTCGCTAGGTAATCACTGAAAGGGCTGCCCCAAAGTACCACCCACACAACGGCCCCAAGTTGGTCCACGCGTTGCACCCACAGCTGTGCATCGCCGCTCTGAATGTCCCATTGTCCACCCAAATAGACCTCAGTACCCAAGGTATCCAACGAAGTCAATACATCGACACCAGGTCCACCATAGGTCTGCACCCATTCCTGCTCACCGGCAGGATCGGTTTTGATCAAAAAACCGTCCGCTATGGAAGGAGTTCCATTATTCCCAGCGGACACGAAGCTTCCGTCCCGGCATTGCTTAACCTGCCTTCCGATCCACTCTTCTCCCTGTACACCGTAACTCTTTATGCTATCCACTGCTCCCATGGCACCGATGAAGTAGATGGTCGGTGCCTGGGTTCCATCCATCTGATAGTTGCTACCGGCCAGCACATAGTTGCCATTTGCAAGCTTGATCGCGCTACCAGAAAAACCGGGATAGTCGGCCCTGGTGCTGTCCCAGTACTGATGCTGTTCCACGAGTAGCCCTTGGTAGTCCAAGGCCAGGTTCCATAGTACCGATGAGGTATAGTACGCAATGGAATCTTCCACCCAAACCCAGTCGCCGTTGCCGAAGACCAAGTAGCCACCAACACGCTCTTCGACACTCCATGCCGTCTCGGCCAGATAATTTCCAGTTGGGTCGAAGCGGCGGTTAAACATGGACTGAGCCACGGCCTCCAAATGGAGGCCATGGCTCAGCACCACGATCATTGACCATTTCAGTACGTTCATGTGCAAAAGCACTAACGCACTACTTGGAACTTGGCGGTTTGGGCCAATACTCCATCGAGATACAGCACCGCCACGTACAAGCCGGACACCTGCAGGGTGGGCAGATCAACCAGCGGTTGCCCTCCTGCGATGAGTTTCTCTGCCACAAGGCGGCCAATGGGGTCCCAAACCTTGATCGTAGCGTGTTCCACCCCGGCTGGGATCCTAACAGCAACAACCGCATGTCCGTCGTTCGGGTTAGGCTGCACTTGCAGTGCCACCATCTGTTCAGCGACATTCGCGCCATTCACAGCCGCCAAGCTCCGCGTTGAATGAGGTAGTACGATACGTTCAACCTCTGTGGCATGGCCCAAACTCCGGAGCCAAGCCTTCGCATGGGCCGAGCCATACACCTCCATGTCGGCAATGGCCTCCAAGTTTTGCACTTGGCCCGCATCCAACACATGCATTCCTTGGCCGTTCTCGAGCGTGCCAAGCAAAAGCTCCTGTACTTCGTAATACTCTGGGATCAAGCCCTCACTCAGGCCTTGATCAACCAAAGCGTTCGCCGTACCCAGATCACCGTTATGTACGGCCAAAGCCAGCGCATCGTGATCATATGCATGCAAAGGGTAAAGCTCCAAAGCCAGCAAGGCGCTGCCCAGCCCGCCTGGCACGCTATCCAACAAAGCTTCACTCGTAAGCGCATGTAGGGCGCTGGCCTTTTGTTGATGGAAATGAGCTAGTTCGCTCTCCATTATGCTCTGCATGTTCACACTACCGTTCTGCGCATCCGCCACCAACTGCTGATAGTACGGCACCAGCTCCGACGCTTCCATTAAATGGTAGGATTCTGCGCTCAGGGGGCTGTTAGCGATCAGTGCCTGAGCCATGTGCCAAGGATTCATGGAAGGAACCCGATTAAATACCGATACCCAGACTTCGTCACTCACCTTCGGGGCTAACAGCATAAGCTGGTTGCGCAGCGCATAGCTATCATGGTTTGGATCCGCGACAAACGCTTTGAGCCCCTCCGTATCCCCACCATCCTTCCAATCCTCGTACACCTCGCGTAGAACGAGCCCTTCCGATTCCGCCGCAGCTGCTACGAACATTTCTTCGCCTCCGCCATCAACCAAAAAGCTGTTTGGACATGCTTGGCTCTTCGTATACGATAGCGTTGAGTTCGTGTACCAAGTCCCCAGGCCGGCCGGAACAATTGGAGAAGCAGCACATTCGGGTACGAGTTGCACGGTGGTAAGTGGGGCATGGTGAACGTAGTTGAACGTATTGATACCTCCAATGTCCACCTCAAAATGTTCCTCCGTGTTCGGGCCTGGAGTGACACAAGAATAATTCGGTCGGAATGTATTCCCTGCTGGACCATCCAGACCGATCAAGGAACCCTGTTGATCACCCACAGTGACGCTACTTGTCGTAAAAGCCACATCAATTTGGTTGGCCGTGGTCTGGCTGTAGTCGTTGCACTTGATGTGGAGCCCATCATCTGGAACAGGACCATCATTAGAGCCCATAATGATGGTGCCCGTGGAGAACCCATCAAAGCGGTTGTTGTAGTACACGTTGCTCGCCGGGCCAGTGGCGTTGAAGACCGCGCCAACTGAGGGATCTGTGGCCAAAGGCCCAGGTCCGTCGAAGTCATTGTTCTCATACCCAAAGCCCGTACACTGGTCAACATACAAGCCATACGCGGCAGTCAGGCCTGCCATGCTGCTCACGTCGAGGTCCGGAACCGTGAAGGAGTTGGTCACGAGGGTGGCTACAGCAGTACCCGCCACATAGGCCCCTGCACCACAGCCCGAGAATGTGGCGTTGCGCAGCGCCAGGGTCTTGCTCGCCACCGTGTTGTCGAAATACAAGCCGTAGGACAGGTTCTGGAAGGTGCAGCCCACACTGCTGCTGTTCACAATGACCTGGGATGAACCTTGCTGCACTACAAGGCCTTTTCCCCACAGATTGGGGGTCGCTGGGTTGAGGCCGCTGGTGTTCCGGAAGGTGGAACCCAGCACCCTCAGCCGAGGGTATCCGTTCGCCCACACATGCACCTGCGGCGTGAGCCAATAGTAGTTCAACGGGCCGGTGGTTTCGAACGTACAGCTTGTGACATGGGTCGGAGTGTAATCCGGCGAGTTCGGTGGCACAGGATACAGGCTTGTGTACGGATGCAGGACCACATCATGCAGGTTATTCCTGAACGTGACGTTGGTGAGGAACACACGCCCGCCTTGCTGGGTTGGCGTTCCGGCGTATGGGGCCATCGGGTCCGCCACATTGCCTGCTAAGATCCCCGTCATCGCGTTGCGAATGGAGGAGTTCGACATGCTGACAGTTCCTTGGTTCGATGGTGTTTGGATAACAGCAGGATTTCCCAACACGATGATGCCATCCCACATGCTGTACGGACAATACTGTAGTGAGGTCAGGATGGCGCTACCTGAAACTTGCAGCCCAGCCCCTGGCATTACCGTGATGTTCGTGGTGATACCTACCTGTCTTGTATCCGCGAACCGGATGACGGCACCACCATTGATCGTCAAAGTCTTTCCGGCGTCGATCACGATCTTGCCCTTGATCGTCCGGTTCGTATTCCACGTGGTGTTCGTAGTGATGTGGTACTCACCGTTCGCATCGAGGGAGAGATTCGTGTAGGTAGCGAACTGATCGCACGGGCGTAGCTTGGCCAGGTACGCATCGTCCATGTTGAAGCCCGCGTTTCCACAGACCACAAGGCCGCCATCCGATGGCGATTCGATCACTTTGAAATTGCACTGGCGTTGGCGGTAGTTCTGCGTGTAGCAGTTCGTGGCCGAGGCACCCGTGCCCTCATCCCACTGGTACTCCCATTTCATGGCACCTGTAGCCGCATCGATCACCCGGACGTAACTATCCGTGCCCCAATAGCCATAGAAATATTCGTTGTTGCTCATGGTGCGCGGCAAGGCGGTGTTGAACGGTGAGGACCAGTCCAACGTACCGTAGAATACATCGCCGAAGAAACCGTCCCCTAATACAGACCCATTGCTATCGAACCCAAGCCCGGTGGAACTGTTCAAGCAGGTTTGAGTCCCCGAGCTAAGAGTTGGCATAACCGAATGGGCTTGCTACTGAAAGGCTCTGAGCCCATTTTGTAGTGGAAACAGCTATATCCCCATTATTCAAGGGTTCCAGATCCAACTGCAGTTCCAACCCTCTTGAAACGCCAAGATCCAACGGGGCGGCCCATGTGGGGGTTCCACTCAGGTCGTAACTGATCAATTTGCCAATGGCTTGATGGTTCCTGCCGGCGAATGGATTACCAGGCGTTGACCCATCCGTTGTATGATCACTGAGCACTGACCATACGACCTGTGGACTACTGGTGTTCGTGAAACAAGAGCTCGAACTCAGGTGCTCCAAACTCGTATTGCAACCAACCTCACTGGCATTCTGCCTGGTGTCCTTGAAGAACAAGGTACTTGCATCCGTGAAAACCCATAGGAACGCATCCATCAGAGTTGGAGCTGCAGCCGTTTTTCTGAATCCGGACATTGCATAATGTTCAACACCACCGATGGTAGTGTGTGCGATGTGCAACCCTCTGCTAAAGCCGGCCGTACTGTTCGCACTTACAGCAGTTGGGAAGGTCGTCAGGATCTGCGTGGCGAGCACCTGGCCGTTCATGTCAACATCCAGCATGAACACATCCTCTGGCGGTGTGGACGTATTCCCGAAGCCGACTATACGGTAACCTGCACCCGAAGCAAACGTGGTCTCTACTATGCTCTGGCCCGAACTACGCAAAGCCATTATCTGGGCCAACGTCGCCGAGCCAGGGAGCGGTGTATAAACGGAATGCCAAAGCACATTTCCGCTAAGGTCCAGCTTCATGACCAAACAATGACGGGCTACAGTTGTGCAACCCGTGGTCTGTAGTGCTTGGGACGGGTTCGATGAGCTAGGGTTATGGAATAGCGGGATGCTGGTGTTCATGTCGGCGAGCGGGACCGAATTCCCTGCTTCACCGGTCACCACCAGGTCTTCGTTACTATCCTGGATCACATCGAACAGTGATTCCATGAAGTAGTACTTGTACCAGATCAGGTTTCCGTCAAGGTCGTACTTTGCGACTGCATTCCTTATCGCGCCGCGCATTCGGTCATAGCGCTGATTAAAGACAGTTGAGGGATAGGTAGCCAGCGCGTAACTGTAGCATCCGTCGCTAACGCCCCAGTTCACGAACGATGTGTAGCCTACCGCAACATATCCCGCCGGTGAACCACCCTGTGTGATGGGTATCACCGAATGCCACCAATCTGCACCACTCTCATCAAGCGTCTGCGGAATGGCGCTCGCCCTTGCCGTCGGGGTATACACCGGACTGTTGGTGTTAGAGTTCCACAAGTAATCGTTGCCTGGTGGCTTGGTGGCTGGTGCATCGTGGGTCTGCCATTCCAGTACATACGCTGGTTGGCTTTGGGCAAAACCTAGGTTCGGTATCATTCCGCAGCCAACTGCTGTCCATACCATCACGCCACGTATGCGACGTTTCAGAGAGGTCGTCAGTGTTCCCATCAGCTCCAGTGTTGGACCGGAGCGGTGTTGCCCCGGCATGCGATCGAAGGTGGCGTTCGATCGTGAAGTCAGCAAAAAGCGCAGAACAACATTCTGCGTGAATATACAGGTCTGTCCCGCCGTTCAGGCATGGCCCACTGTTCTCAAGCGTCGTGTACGATCAAGAACGCTTGAGGACCGCTCTAGGCGGTGCAAAGTCATGCTCGCCCTTACCCATTGCTCATCGCCTATCCGCCGTCGCCCATCGTCCTTCATCAGCCCCCCGCCCACCACTACCTTTGGCACCGCCTCTCCCGGGCGAACATTCCTCGTCCTTTCCGCATTCCTTCCCCATGTCCCTCATCCACATCAGCCGGCGCGAACGCTTCAGCGCCAGCCACCGCCTCAGCCGACCCGACTGGAGCGAAGCGAAGAACTTCGAGGTCTTCGGCAAGTGCGCCAACCCCAACGGCCATGGCCACAACTACGACCTGTGGGTGACCGTGAAGGGCGAGCCGGACCCGGAGACCAGCTTCGTCGTCGACCTCAGCGCGCTCGGCCACATCATCAAGGACAAGGTGATCCAGCATGTGGACCACAAGAACCTGGACCTCGATGTGCCCTTCATGAAGGGCAAGTACAGCAGCACCGAGAACCTGGCCATCGCCATCTGGGAACAGCTGGAAGCGCCGGTGACCGCGATGGGCGCCACGCTGCACTGCGTGAAATTGCAGGAGACCGAGAACAACCACGTGGAATACTATGGCGGCCAAGGCTAAGCGCACGCCCAAGGCGAAGGGCACCGGTCCGGAGGAGGTGGTGGACAGCTACACCCGCATCGACCAGTACGACCCGAAGATCGTGCGTCGCATCGGCGACCACTACGGCGACATCCTGAAGGCCATCGGGGAGGATCCGAAGCGCGAAGGCCTGGCGAAGACCCCCGAGCGTGTGGCCAAGGCGTTGCAATACCTCACCCACGGCTACGACCTGGACCCCGCGGCCATCCTGCGCAGCGCCATGTTCAAGGAGGACTACAGCCAGATGGTGGTGGTGAAGGACATCGAGGTGTACAGCATGTGTGAGCACCACATGCTGCCATTCTTCGGCAAGGCGCACGTGGCCTACATCCCCAAGGGCCGCATCACCGGCCTCAGCAAGATCCCCCGCGTGGTGGACGCCTACGCCCGCCGCCTGCAGGTGCAGGAGCGCCTCACCAACGAGATCCGCGACTGCATCCAGGACACCCTGAAGCCCATGGGCGTGGCCGTGGTGATGGAGTGCGCCCACCTCTGCATGCAGATGCGCGGCATCCAGAAGCAGAACTCGGTGACCACCACCAGTGCCTTCACCGGCATCTTCCTCACGGACAACCGCACGCGGGAGGAATTCATCAAGCTCATCAGCGCCAAGCTTCACTGACCAAACGCCTTCGCCGAGCTTCGGCGAGCAACGCATGGACAACAGCACCTACCCGACCAACCCCACCGGCAACTTCGTTCAGGCCCCCGTGCTCACGGACCTGCGTTCCTTCCTTACCAGCGTATTCTCCTTCATGGCCGTGGCCCTGGTGCTCAGCGGCGGTGTGGCCTGGTGGTTCGCGCATGATGAGAGCGTGCTCCAGTATCTGGTGAACTTCGAGACCGGCGGGCAGACCATCCTGGGCTGGGTGGTGCTCTTCGCCCCGGTGGGCCTGGTGCTGCTGATGAGCGCCATGCTGGAACGGCTGAGCGCAACGGCCCTCACCGCCGTCTTCGTGGTGTATTCGGTGCTCACCGGCATGAGCCTGTCCTACATCTTCCTGGCCTACACCGCATCGAGCATTGCCAATGTGTTCTTTTTCTCGGCGGTGGTGTTCAGTGTGATGGCCGTGGCCGGCTACACCACGAAGACCGACCTCACCAAGCTCGGCAGCCTGCTGATGATCGGCCTCATCGGCATCGTGATCGCCTCGCTGATCAACATGTTCCTGGGCAGCGCCACCATGGACTACATCATCAGCATCATCGGGGTGGTGGTGTTCACAGGGCTCACCGCCTACGACATGCAGAAGTTGAAGGTGATGGGCAGCTCCATCCCGGCCGGCACTGAACAGGCCCGGAAAATGGCCTTGATGGGCGCCCTCCGCCTGTACCTGGACTTCATCAACCTCTTCCTCATGCTCCTGCGCCTGTTCGGCAACCGCAGGAACTGACCCCTGCCTACCCCTTCCCAAGGTCCGGGTCCTTCGCGCAAGGCCCCGGACCTTGTACTTTCGGCCCAAGACCATTCCCCATGACCGCATACGTCTTCCCCGGACAAGGCAGCCAGTTCCCCGGCATGGCCAAGGAGCTCTACGAGAGCGACGCCAACGCCCGGGTGTTCTTCGAGCACGCCAACAACATCCTCGGCTTCACCATCACCGATGTGATGTTCAACGGCACCGAGGAGGACCTGAAGCGCACCAACGTCACCCAGCCGGCCATCTTCCTGCACAGCGTGATCAAGGCGAAGGTGATGGGCGATGCCTTCCAACCGAACATGGTGGCGGGGCACAGCCTCGGCGAGTTCAGTGCCTTGGTGGCCGCCGGGGCTATGGAGTTCAGTGACGGCCTGAAGCTGGTGGCCGCGCGCGCCAATGCCATGCAGAAGGCCTGCGAGCTGCAGCCCGGCACCATGGCCGCCATCCTGGGCATGGACGACGCGAAGGTGGAGGAGATCTGCGCCACCATCCCCGGTGTGGTACCCGCCAACTACAACTGCCCCGGCCAGCTGGTGATCAGCGGTACGGTGGACGGGATCAACGCCGCTTGCGAGGCCCTGAAGGCCGCCGGCGCCAAACGCGCCCTGGTGCTGCCCGTCGGCGGTGCCTTCCACAGCCCGCTGATGGAACCCGCCCGCGCCGAGCTCGCCACCGCCATCGCCTACACGCCGATCGTGGACCCGCGCTGCCCCATCTACCAGAACGTGGACGGCCGCGCCCACAAGGACCCCGCGCGCATCAAAGCCAACCTCATCGCGCAGCTCACCGCGCCCGTGCGCTGGACCCAGACCATGCAGCACATGCTGGCCGACGGCGCCACCCGCGTGGTGGAAGTGGGACCCGGCAACGTGCTCCAGGGCCTATTCAAGAAGGTGAGCAAGGAGCTGGAGACGGCGGCGGCGTGATGCTGAAGCTCGGCGATCGCTGGGTGCGCCATCTGATCCAACAACCGGAGACCGGTATGGACTACCAGATCGCTCGGGTCGTGCTGAACGACGGACGTGCCTTCGAACGCGTTGTCATCATGGGTGATATGATCTATGAAGTCGACCGTTCTCCCGACACCTCTTTCACGGCAGCGGATATACAGGATATCAAGGTTCGCAGTGGGCTTGAATTGGACCGGCACCGCTGAATTTCCATCCGGGTCTCACGCAGTGGACCCTGATGCCTCACCCCTTCATCCGCTTGGGGTCTCTCCGCGAATCGAAAATGTCCGTGACGAGTATGGTCCCACCTGTTACGCGATAGACCAGCTTTATGGGACCGACCACCCATCGCCGGTGACCTTGTCCGAGCTGTTCAAGTTCCGGTTCGAAGGCCCCGGCCAAAGGATGATCCGCAAGCCAATCAACCTGCTCATCCACTTGCTTCTTCAACTTCGTAAGGTACCCCTTGGAATAGATCCTGGCCAGCGTACGAATGGTCCGCGCCAGTGATCGTTTTGCGTCCGCTGTGAGGACGACTTTCACGCGCGACGAGTTCCTGACGGCACCCGCTTGCTGGTCTTCTTCGGCTTGGCGTACAACCGATCGATCAACGCATCCATCTCGGTGCTTACCTCTTCCCAAGCCTGGTAACGCCCAGCCTTGTAGTCCTCTTCTGCCTTGAGGGCGCGCTTCACCAAGGCGCTCTGGCGCACGGGTCGCACCGGGTGCTTCGCCAACACCTTGGCCACCTGCTCCAACACGACGGGGTCCTTCTCCGCGTCGATGAGCTTCTTCAGTTGGTTCTTCCGCTGCTGAACGGTCATGGTAGAACGAAGATAACAAGCCGGGCATGCGACCCTAGCCCACCTTCCCCTGCGCCCGCAGGAAGCTTTCCATGTGGTCCAGCTGCTCGGTGGTGAGCGTGGCGTCCCAGTGCGGTGCGGGTCCCGTGCCTTCGTAGTGGAGCACCAGATGCGACAGGCCGAGGCAGGCGGCGATCTGCACGAAGTAGGCGCTGTTCTTGGCCTGAAGTGCTGTGGGGTACAGCTCGATCACCGCAGCATCGGTGGCGTACACCAGGTTGGCGAGCCCGGCCCCATGAACGGCGATGATCACCCCGGCATGCGCGAAGGTGTCCACCTGCTCCCGCACGTCGAGGTCCTCCAGCGTCACGAACTCCAGGTCCAGTTGCGGGAAGCGCTGCAGCAGCACCTCTTCGTTGGTGATCTTGCGGCCGATCTGCTTGCGGCGGGAGATGACGATGTTGCGCCGTTCGGGCCGCACCCCGCCGATGCGTTCGTGCCCGCGCGTGTTCAGCCAGCGCAGGTGCTCGGGCGGATACACCTCCACGCCCGCCCCCGGCACGCTGCGCGAATGCGGGTTGCTCACCATCAGGCAGCGCGCCATCACCTTGCGCTTCGCGGTGCTCGACACCACGCGCGAGTCCTCCAACCCGAAGAGGAAGGCGATGGTGTTGCGCAGGTAGCGGTGCTCCCGCTCGCTGATCAGCACCTTCCACACCGGATCCTTCAGCTGATCCTCCACCAACGCCAAGCGCCCCAAGGCCTCCAGCGTCCAGTGGAAATAGCTCAGGTCGAGGAAATTCGTCAACGGCACCACCGCATCGAAGCGTTCGGTGTCCAGAAAGCGGCGGCCGACGATGAGGTGTTCCACATGGCTGCGACGCAGGTAGCTCTGTTGGAACAAGGTGGACTCGAGAACGGCCTCCCCTTTCTTGGTGATCACCACGCCATGGCCGATCATTTCCGCATCGCGCAGTTCCACGCGGTAGGCCGCATCCAGTGTATATTCACGCTGGGCCGACCAGAAGGGTTCGGGGCCGATCCAGGTCAGCTTCGACAGGTCCCAGCGCACGGTGCGCTTGGGCAGCAGCGTCACCTGGCCGGGCAGCGGGTGCGCGCGCAGGTCGAGCTTGCGGATCAGCGGGTGCAGCAAACGCCCCACGGCCTTCACCAGCCGGAAGCGCAGGTCCTTCGCGGTGCCGCCAGGACCGCCCATGATCAGAGCGAAGGGTTCATGAGCCGACCACTGTCCAACAGCTTGTGCAGGTAGGGTTCGGTGAGGGCCGCACGGATGGCGTGGATGTGGTCCATCTTGTGGCAGTCACTGCCGAGCAGCTCGTACCATCCCAGATCGATGTACTTCTCAGCGGCCTTGCGCACACCGGGGCCATAGGCGCCCATGAGGGCAACGGTGTTCAGCTGGAAGAGCACACCGCGTTCCTTGAGCTTCTCCGCACTGCTGATGTCGGTGTGCCAGAAGGCGTAGCGTTCGGGGTGGGCGAGCACGGGCCGGTAGCCTTGCGTCTGCATGGCGAAGACCACGCTGAAGAGCACGTGCGGCTCGGAGATGAAGGGCAGCTCGAACAGCAGCAGCTTGTCGCCGAAGGTGAGCACTTCACCCGCCGTGACCTTGTTCTCCAGTTCGTGGTCCAGGTAATATTCAGCAGCGGCCTCCACCTCGATCGGAAGCCCCTCCGCCTTCACGGCTTCACGCACCTTCTCCAGGCCACCGAGGATGATCTCCTGCGTGTTCCTGTAACCGTCCGACATCACGTGCGGGGTGGTGATGACCTTGCGGTAGCCCAGCTCGCTCATGGCGCGGATCAGCTCCAGGCTGGCCTCCAACGTAGGCGCACCGTCGTCGATGCCGGGGATGAAGTGGCTGTGCATATCGGCACCGAGCACACCCAGATCCACCGGACCGAGTTCCGGTCCCTTTTTTCCGAAGAGGTTGCTGAAGATGCCCATGGCCTCACCGCTTGGCGTACTGGTCCGCGTAATAGTGAAGGTAGGCCCCGCTGGTCACATGCTCCAGCCAGGCGGTGTTCGCCAGGTACCAATCCACGGTGCGCTCCAGGCCCTCCTCGAAGGTGATGCTCGGCTTCCACCCCAGCTCGTGCTCGATCTTGGAGGCGTCGATGGCGTAGCGCAGGTCGTGCCCGGCGCGGTCGGTGACGTAGGTGATGAGCTTCGCGCTCGTGCCTTCCGTGCGACCCAACTTGCGGTCCATGATGCGGCAGAGCAGGTGCACCAGGTCGATGTTCTTCCACTCGTTATGCCCGCCGATGTTGTAGGTCTCGAAGTCCTTCCCGCTGTGGAAGACGGTATCGATGGCGATCGCATGATCCTCCACCCACAGCCAGTCGCGCACGTTCTCGCCCTTGCCATAGACCGGCAGCGGACGGTTCGTGCGGATGTTGTTGATCATGAGCGGGATCAACTTCTCTGGGAAGTGGTGGCTGCCGTAATTGTTGCTGCAGTTCGTCAGGACGAAGGGCAGCTTGTAGGTATTGCCGTAGGCGCGGACGAAGTGATCGCTCGCGGCCTTGCTGGCGCTGTACGGGCTCTGCGGATCGTACGGCGTCGTCTCCAGGAAGAGGCTGTCGTCGTGGAGGGAACCGTACACTTCATCGGTGCTCACGTGGTAGAATCGCTTGCCCTCGAAATTGCCATTCCAGGCCTCTTTCGCAACATTGAGCAGCGTGACCGTTCCGATAACGTTCGTATTCACGAAGGCCATCGGGTCGCTGATGCTCCGGTCCACGTGGCTCTCGGCGGCGAGGTGGATCACACCGTCGATGGCATGCTCGGCGAAGACATGCTTGAGCAGTTCGGCATCGCGGATGTCGCCCTTGACGAAGGTGTAGTTCGGCGAAGCCTCGATGTCGCGCAGGTTCTCCAGGTTGCCCGCGTAGGTAAGCGCATCGAGGTTGATGATGCGGTAGTGAGGATACTTCGTGATGAAGCGCCGCACCACATGGCTGCCGATGAAGCCGGCGCCACCGGTGATGAGGATGTTCCGCTTTGCGCTCACAGGCTCCAATACGTAATGTCCTTCACCTTCTTCCGGAAGACGCCCTTCAGGTCCACGAGGATGCCTTTCGGGGTCAGCATGGACTTGAACCAGGCCTCGTCCTTGTTGGCGTACTCGCTGTGGTTCACGGCGACGATGATGGCATCGTAGGGTCCCTTCATCTCCTTGGCGAGGGAATAGCCGTACTCGTGCTTCACCTCGTTGCTGTCGGCATGGGGGTCGGTCACGTCGACCTGGCAGCTGAAGCTGGTGAGCTCGCGCACCACATCGATCACCTTGCTGTTGCGGATGTCGGTGACGTTCTCCTTGAAGGTGGCACCCATCACCAGCACGCGGGCCTCGGCGGGGTTCTTGCCGGTGGCGATGATCTTCTTCACCGTCTGCTTGGCCACGTAGCCGCCCATGCTGTCGTTCACGAAGCGCCCGGCGTCGATGATCTGCGCGTGGTACCCGAGCTCCTTCGCCTTGTAGACGAGGTAGTAGGGGTCCACGCCGATGCAGTGGCCGCCCACGAGGCCCGGCTGGAACTTCAGGAAGTTCCACTTGGTGCCCGCGGCCTCCAGCACGTCATAGGTGTTGATGCCCATGCGGTTGAAGATGATCGAGAGCTCGTTGGTGAGCGCGATGTTGACGTCGCGCTGCGTGTTCTCAATGATCTTGGCGGCCTCGGCCACCTTGATGCTGGCCGCGCGGTGCACACCGGCCTTCACCACCAGCTCGTACACCTTCGCCACGGTCTCGGCGCTCTCCGCATCGCAGCCGCTGGTCACCTTCACGATGCGCTCCAGCGTGTGCTCCTTGTCGCCCGGATTGATGCGCTCGGGGCTGTAGCCCACCTTGAAGTCGTCCACGAACTTCAGGTTGCTGAGGCGTTCCAACAGGGGCACGCAGTCCTCCTCGGTGCAGCCAGGATAGACGGTGCTCTCGTACACCACGTGGTCACCCTTCTTCAGCACCTGTCCCACGGTGCGCGTGGCGCCCAGCAAGGGACCCAGGTCGGGGATGTTCTGGTCGTCGATGGGCGTGGGCACGGCCACGATGAAGAACTCCACGTCGCGGAGGTCCTCCAGGTCGGCGGTGAAGTGGATGTCGCAGCCCTCGAACTCGGACGCGGCCAGCTCGTTGCTGGGGTCCTCGTTGCGGCGCATCATGTCCACGCGCTTCTGGTTGATGTCGAAGCCGACCACCCTCAGCTTGCGCGCGAAGGCCAATGCGATGGGAAGGCCCACGTATCCCAGGCCGATCACCGCCAGTTTCGCCTCCTTGGCGACCATCCGGTCATAAAGACTGCTGCTCATCCCGCTTCTCGTAAATGCGTTCAATGATCTCGACCACCTTCAGTCCTTCGAGGGCGTTGGTGGTCATCGTGTTGCTTCCTTTCAAGGTCTCCACCACGTTCTGGATGATGTAGTGGTGGTTCTGCGCACTGCCCTTGTACGCACCGTAGTCATTGGCCGGGTTGGTGGGCGCCAGCTCCGGCATGGTGTAGTCCTTGATGTGGCAGTACTCCACCTGGTCCATGTACTGCCCGCCGATCTTCACGCTGCCCTTGGAGCCGATGATGGTCATGCTGCTCTCCAGGTTCCGGTCCCACACGCTGGTGCTGTAGTTCAGGCAGCCCATGCCGCCGTTCATGAGGCGGAAGTTCACCAGGCCGCTGTCCTCGAACTGGGTGAGGTGCTCATGGTTGAAGTCCGCGAACTTACCCTGGATGTCGGTGATGTCGCCGAACAGCCAGTACAGGATGTCGATGAAGTGACTGAACTGCGTGAAGAGCGTACCCCCATCGAGGTCGAGGCTGCCCTTCCAGGTGCCCTTCTTGTAATAACGTTCATCGCGGTTCCAGTAGCAGTTGACCTGCACCAGGAAGACGTCGCCGAGCAGGCCCTGATCCACCAAGCCCTTGATCCATTGACTGGGCGGACTGTAGCGGTTCTGCATCACACCGAAGACGTTGCGGTGCACCTGCAGGGCCTTGTAGATCACCGCTTCGCAGTCGGCCTTGCTGAGGCCCATGGGCTTCTCGCAGACCACGTGCTTGCGATGGTTGAGGGCCAACAGGCTGTGCGGGGCGTGCAGGCCGTTGGGGCTGCACACGTTCACCACGTCGATGCCGGGGATGGTCTTCAGCATCTCCTCCGCATCCTGGAAGAAGGGCGCCTCATGCGCTTCGATGCCCAGGTCGGCCTTGGGCCGGATGTCGCAGAGCGCGACCAGAGCGCAGTCCGGGTTGCGGGCGATCATCTCGGCGTGGCGCTTGCCGATGTGGCCGCAGCCGATGACGGCGAACCTGATCTTATCCGTGGGGGTTGTGCTCATGGTCCAGTTCAGGCTGTGCGGGAAACGTGGCCGTTCTCAAGGCGATAGCGCTGTCCGCTTTCCGGGCATTCCGCCTCGCCCTGTTCGTTGAACTTCAGCTTGTGGCCGAACTCGCTCATCCAGCCGGTCTGGCGGGCGGGGTTGCCCACCACCAGGGCGAAATCGGGCACCTCCCTGGTGACCACCGCGCCTGCGCCGATGAAGGCGAACCGACCGATGTCGTGCCCGCAGACGATGGTGGCGTTGGCCCCGATGGATGCGCCCTGTTTCACGAGCGTGCGAAGGTACTGGTCGCGCCGGGCCACCGCACTGCGCGGGTTGATGACGTTCGTGAAGACCATCGAGGGGCCGAGGAACACGTCGTCCTCGCATTCCACGCCGGTGTAGATGCTCACGTTGTTCTGCACCTTCACGTTGTTGCCCAGCTTCACGCCGGGGCTCACCACCACGTTCTGGCCGATGTTGCACTGCTCCCCGATGGTACAGCCCGGCATGATGTGGCTGAAGTGCCAGATCCGGGTGCCCGCACCGATGGTGCAGCCCTCGTCCACAACGGCGGTGGGGTGTGCGGAATAGTCCATGTGCGCATTTGCGCATGTGCCCATGTGCCCATGGACGCATGCCGGAAGGGCTGCGAAGGTACCGGTTCCGGGGGATGTGTGACCCAGCTGAAGGTCAGTGGATTACCTTGGGGGCATGGGGCCTGCACTTTCCATTTCCATGCTCGGTCTTTCTCTGCTTTTGGCCACACCCCCGGCCCGGCTGCCCATCCTCCCTGGCACTACCTGGGCCGCCAGTTACTACCACTACCACGAGGACTGGACCTTCGTGAGCGTGGACAGCGTGGCCATCCGCTCCGGACAATGGGGTTGGTCCATGCCAGTGGACCCGAAGCTGATCGATGCCGACAGCCTCTACCTCGGTGACCCCGAAGTTGTCGCCTACCGTCTTCAAGGCGATCACCTCACGCTGGACCTTCATGGCGATGGTGGGATGGACACCCTGACCTGGGATGGCGAACGCTTCGTGTCGAACTGGATGTACACCTACGGACACGTGGTCCTCACCCAAGGCGGGAACCCGGACTGCCGGATGCACGACTAGAACGACGCTCACGCATCGAGCGCTACGCCGACCGCACAGGCATCACCTGCACCACCATCGCGGCCAGCTCTTCGGGTGTCAACGCGTGATCGATGGCGCCTACGCGGTGCAAGCGTTCACTGACCGCCTGCAACGCCTGCATGTTCACGGTGCCCGTGGTGTTCCAGCGCACTGAGGTGAACCATTCCGCAGCGGTGTTCACGGACATGCTGTAGCGTTGCGCGATGGTGTCCGCGACGTTCTTCTTCTCCATGAGGCCGCGCGCCTGGTCGTGCAGCACACGCAGCAGCCTGCGCACCACATCCGCCGAAGAAGCCAGCACTTCGTTGCGCGCCACCACCATGAAGCAGGGCCACGCCGGACGCACCGTGTCCACGCGACGCAGGACACCTTGCTCGACCCAATGGGCCGTGGTGCTCAGCTCCCACAGGAAGACCATCGGTTCGCCGCTGGCCATGCGGTCCAATGCGCCTTGGAGGTCGTTGACGATGATGAAGTCCTTCTCGGCCGGCTGCCAACCGCACTGCTCCGCATAGTTCATGGCCATCAGGTGGCTGCCCGAGTTGAAGCGGCTGATGGCGAAGGGCAGATGCTTCAGGTCCTTCGGTGTGCGCAGGTCGCTCTTTGCGCTGACGTGCACACCCCAGGTGAGCGGCGTATCCACGTAGTTGCTCACGATGCGGCTGGGGTTGCCGTTCACGATGTCGCGCACGGCGCCCTCGGTCACCAGCACGGCCAGGTCCACCTCACCAGCGCGCAAGAGATCGCACATGGCCCCGGTGCCCTCCGGAACGGTGCGCCATTGCAGATCGATGCCGGCGCGGAGGAAAGCACGACGTTCAAGCCCGAGCTGCCAGGGCAGGTTGAAGTGTTCCGGTACACCGGCGATGCGGAGGGTGGTCATCGAGTTCTAAGTGTCAAGGCACAAGGGACAAGTGACGAGGTTCAAGACTGTGAAGAACAAGTCCCAAGCAACCTTGTCCAATTGGGACTTGACACTTGCGACTTGTCACGTGCCTACTTCCGCACGTAGCCCTCGAAACTGTTGTGGTCCTTTTCGTGCAGTTCCTTGGCGGAAAGGCTCTTGAAGTAGGCGTAGGTGATCTTGAGGCCGGTGGCACGGTCCACCTTCGGTTGCCACTTCAGCAGCTTCTTCGCGAGCGTGATGTCCGGCTGTCGCTGCATGGGATCGTCCTGGGGCAGCGGCTTGTACACCAGCTTCTGCTTGGTGCCGGTGAGCTTCACGATCTCCTGGGCGAACTGCTTGATGGTGATCTCCGCAGGGTTGCCGATGTTCACGGGGCCGGCGTAGTCGCTCAGCAGCAGGCGATAGATGCCTTCGATCAGGTCGTCCACGTAACAGAAGCTGCGCGTCTGGTCGCCCTTGCCGAAGATGGTGAGGTCCTCGCCGCGCAGGGCCTGGCCGATGAAGGCGGGCAGCACGCGGCCGTCGTTGAGGCGCATGCGCGGGCCGTAGGTGTTGAAGATGCGCACGATGCGCGTCTCCACGCCGTGGTAGGTGTGGTAGGCCATGGTGATGGCCTCCTGGAAGCGCTTGGCCTCGTCGTACACACCGCGCGGACCCACGGTGTTCACGTGGCCCCAGTACTCCTCGTTCTGCGGATGCACCTTGGGATCGCCGTACACCTCGCTGGTGCTGGCCACCAGGATGCGCGCGCCCTTGGCCTTCGCGAGGCCGAGCAGGTTGTGCGTGCCGAGCGAGCTCACCTTCAGCGTCTGGATGGGGATCTTCAGGTAGTCGATCGGGCTGGCGGGGCTGGCGAAGTGCAGGATGTACTTCAGGTCGCCCGGCACATGCACGAAGGTGCTCACGTCGTGGTGGTAGAACTCGAAGTCGCTGCGCTTGAACAGGTGCTCGATGTTCTTGAGGCGGCCGGTGATCAGGTTGTCCATGGCCACCACGTGGTAGCCCTCCTTCAGGAAGCGGTCGCAGAGGTGCGATCCGAGGAAACCGGCCGCACCGGTGATCAGCACGCGCTCCTTGACCACCGCAGCCTTGTCGCGCTTCGCCATAGCCGGCTTCGGCGACGGCGCGGCGGAGGAGGTCTTGGGCTTCTTCACCACGGCCAGCTTCGGCAGGGGCTTCTTCGCCCTGGGTTTCTTCGTCACCACCTTCTTCGCAGGTGCCTTGGTCGGTTTCTTGGACATGGTCGTTGGGGTATCAGCATGGTCGACCCGGTGGGTCGACGGTACAGGTGCGATGAACGAGGTCTGTTATGGGGTCACGACGTTCCTTCCGATGCTGACGTAGGTGAAGCCTTTCTCCTGCATGCTCTCCAGTTCATAGAGGTTGCGGCCATCGAAGACCACGGGCTGCTTGAGGCCGCCCTTCACGCGCTCCATGTCCGGAGTGCGGAACTCGGCCCACTCGGTGCAGATGATCAGCGCGTCGGCACCGGTGAGGGCATCGTACTCATCGTGCGCATAGCGGATCACGTCGCCCTTGAGCTTCTGCACGTTCTTCATGCCTTCGGGATCAAAGGCGGATACGGTCGCTCCTTCCTTCAGCAGGGCATCGATCATGTACAGGGCCGGAGCCTCACGGATATCGTCCGTGTCCGGCTTGAAGGCCAGCCCCCACATGGCGAAGTGCTTGCCGCTCAGCGAGCCGCCGTAGTGCTTGCGGATCTTCGGCATGAGGGCGATCTTCTGCTCCTCGTTCACCTTCATCACGCTCTCGATGATCTGGAACTCATACCCGGCCTCCTTGCCGCTCTTGGCCAGGGCCTGCACGTCCTTGGGGAAGCAGCTTCCTCCATAGCCGATGCCTGGGAAGAGGAAGCGCTTCCCGATGCGGCTGTCGCTGCCCATGCCGATGCGCACCTTGTCCACGTCGGCACCCACGGCCTCGCAGAAGTTCGCGATCTCGTTCATGAAGGTGATCTTCGCCGCCAGGAAGGCGTTGGCCGCGTACTTCGTGAGCTCCGCGCTGCGCTCATCCATGAAAATGATCGGGTTGCCCTGGCGGACGAAGGGCTTGTAGAGCTCCTCCATCAGCTTGCGCGCACGCTCGCTGCTCGTGCCCACCACCACGCGGTCGGGCTTCAGGAAGTCGTCCACCGCGAACCCTTCGCGCAGGAACTCGGGGTTGCTCACCACGTCGAAGTCCACCTTGGCGTGCTTCTTCACCGCTTCGGCGACCTTCTCGGCCGTGCCCACGGGCACCGTGCTCTTGTCCACGAGCACCTTGTAGTCGGTCATCAACTTGCCGATCTCGGCGGCGGCGTTCAGCACGTAGCTCAGGTCGGCGCTGCCATCCTCGCCCGGGGGCGTGGGCAACGCGAGGAAGACGATCTGCGCCTTCTCCAGCGCTTCGGCCAGGTCGGTGGTGAACCGGAGTCGGCCCTGGCGGATGTTCCGCTCAAAAAGCACGTCCAGGTGCGGCTCATAGATGGGCACCTTGCCCTCCTTCATCATCTTCACCTTGTCGGCGTTGATGTCCACGCAGACCACGTTGTTGCCGGTCTCCGCGAAGCACGTGCCGGTGACGAGGCCGACGTATCCCGTTCCTACTACTGCGATGTTCATTCTGGTCGGGGCGACGTTCACGTCGCCCGGTGTTTGTGATCGGTTGCTGCGGTCCGCCCGCCTTGTTGATCGAACCTACTATCGAATGTGCGACGTCAACGTCGCCCTTACGCGAAATAGCCCTTCACCGTGGCGGTGATGTGGGCGAGTTGTTCGTTGTCGAGCTCGGTGCTCATGGGCAGGCTCAGCACTTCGTGGATGAGCTGCTCGGTCACCGGGAGCGAACCCTCGGGGAAGCGCTCCGTACGGTATGCGTTCTGCAAATGGCAGGGCACCGGGTAGTAGATCATGGCCGGCACCCCGTTCTCCTCGAGGTGCTTCTTCAAGGCATCGCGGTGACCGCCGGTGATGCGCATGGTGTACTGGTGGAACACATGGGTGGAGAAGGCACTGCGCGCCGGGGTGACCACATGGGCCATATCTGCGAACGCCGTGTCATAAAAAGCGGCCGCCTTGTTACGGGCCGCATCGTAAGCGACCAGGTTGCGCAGCTTGATGCGCAGGATGGCGGCCTGCATCGAATCCAGGCGGCTGTTGACGCCGACCACCTCATGGTAGTAGCGCACTTCGCTGCCGTGGTTGCACACCCGGCGAAGTTTCTTCGCCAGGTCATCGTCGTTGGTGAAAATGGCGCCACCATCGCCGTAGCAGCCCAGGTTCTTGCTGGGGAAGAAGCTGGTGGTACCGATGTGGCCTATGGTGCCGCTCTTGCGCGTGGTGCCGTTGGACGAAGTGTGATCGCTGCCCACGGCCTGGCAGTTGTCCTCGATCACGAAGAGGTCGTGCTCCTTCGCGATGGCCATGATGGCGTCCATGTCGGCGGCCTGGCCGAAGAGGTGCACGGGCACGATGGCCTTGGTCCTCGGCGTGATCTTGCGCTTGATGTCCGCCGGATCGATGTTGTAGGTTCCGGGGAGCACATCGGCGAAGACCGGGGTGATGCCGAGCAGGGCCACCACTTCCACCGTGGCCACGAACGTGAAGGAGCAGGTGATGATCTCGTCACCAGGCTTCAGGCCGAGCGCCATCATGGCGATCTGCAGGGCGTCCGTACCGTTGGCGCAGCCGATCACGTGTCCCGTTCCCAGGTAGGTGGCGAGCTCCTGTTCGAAGGTCTTGACCTCGGGTCCGTTGATGAAGGCCGTGCTGTCGATGACCCGCTGCAGCGCGGCGTCGACCTCCGGCTTGATCTTCTGGTACTGGCCGACAAGGTCGACCATCTGGATGGGCTTCATGGAGGTATGGCGCCGGGGAATGGTACAGGAGCTGCGGCCGAGCGGCCGCGAAGATAACCAGCGGGCCGGGCCACGGAAGCAGGTCGCGACCGGCCGGGAACGGGACATGGCCGATCCGCCGACCGCGTTGCCACGTCCTTACCTTCGCCACCCCATGCGCTGGTCCTTTCCATGCCTCCTGCTCGCCGCCGTGCTCACTGCGCCGGCCCCCTCCTACGCGCAAGGCAACATCAGGGATACACCCATCTCCATGGTGATGGTGACGGCCAGCTACGCCTACCAGGTGCCCTTGGGCGATATGGCCCTTCGCTACGGGGCCAACAGCAACCTGGGGCTGAGCTGCCACCGGAAGTTCAAGAGCAACTACATGGTCGGGGTCGAGGGCTCCTACATCTTCGGCAACCGCATCAACGAGAGCAACCTGCTGCGCGGGCTGCTCACCGCTGAGAACCAGGTCCTGGACGCGAACGGCGTGCCCGCCACCGTGTTCCTGTATGAGCGCGGTTACACCGTGATGGGTGTCGTGGGCAAGGTGATCCCCGTGGCGGGCCCCAACCCCAACAGCGGCCTGTTGCTGAAGATGGGCGGGGGATACATGCGCCACAAGATCCGCATCGAGACCCAGGAGAACGTGGTGCCCCAGCTCGAAGGGGAGTACGTGAAGGGCTATGACCGCCTCTGCGCCGGACCGGCCGCCATGGTCTACTTCGGCTACCAGCACCTCAGCAGCAGCCGCCTGATCAATTTCAACATCGGTTTCGAGATGATGCTGGGCTTCACCAGCGCGTTGCGCCCCTACAACTTCGACACCGGCAAGGCGGACACCGGGGTGCGCTTCGATGGGCTCAACGGCCTGCGCTTCGGGTGGACCCTGCCGATCTACCGGCGCAACGACGACGCCTTCTACATCCGCTGATGCCACTGCTCACGGACCTTGCCACCGGGCTGATCCACCTGGCCGTGCGCGCGGCCGCCCCCTTCAACCCCAAGGCCCGGCAATGGGTCGATGGGCGGAAAGGCCTGTGGGAGCGTTTGGAGGCGAAGCGCGAGGCCCTGCAGGGCTGCCTGTGGATGCACTGCGCCAGCGTGGGCGAGTTCGAGCAGGGACGCCCCGTGCTGGAAGCGATCAAGCGCGAACGTCCGGACCTGCCCGTGCTGCTCACCTTCTTCAGCCCCAGCGGCTACGAGGCGCGCAAGGCCGAGCCCCTGGCCACCCACGTGGACTACCTTCCACCGGATGGTGCCGCGAACGCCAAGCGCCTGCTGCGGCTCCTGCGGCCCGGGGTGGTGCTCTGGGTGAAGTACGAGCTGTGGCACCACTACCTGGAAGCGCTCCGCGCCGCCCGCATCCCCACCTTCCTCATCAGCGCGTACTTCTGGCCCGCCATGCCCTATTTCCGCTGGTACGGCGGGGCCTGGCGTCGGATGCTCGGCTGCTTCACGCATCATTTCGTGCAGGACGAACGCTCCGGACAGTTGCTTCGCGACATCGGGCTGGAGAACGTGACGGTGAGCGGAGACACCCGTTTCGACCGGGTGCTGGCGATCGTCGATGCCAAGGAGCCCTTGGGGGCTGGGGAAGCCTTCCGCGCTGCGGCGCCTTCGCCGGTGCTGGTCTGCGGCAGCACCTGGCCTGCGGATGAGGAGCGGCTGCTGAAGGCCCTCGCAGCGCAACGTGTGGAAGCGCGGCTGCTGGTGGCGCCCCACGAACTGCATGCGCAGCACCTGGCCGCGGTGGAAACCGCCTTCCCCAAGCCGCTGGTGCTTTGGAGCGAATTGGAGAACTCGTTGGTGGCAGGTGCGGGCGTGCCGCCCGGCATCCGCACCGTGCTGGTGGACCGCATGGGGCTGCTGGCACGGATCTACCGCTACGGCGACATCGCCTACGTGGGCGGGGGCTTCGGCGATGGCATCCACAGCCTGCTGGAACCCGCCGCCTGGGGCTGCCCCGTGATCTTCGGGCCGCTGCACACCAAGTTCCCCGAGGCGCAGGGCCTGATCGATGCCGGTGGCGGTTTCGAGGTGAAGAACGCGGAGGAACTGCGCGCGGTGCTCGATCGGTCGCTCGGTGACCCGGCCGCACGGGTGAAGGCTTCGGATGCGGCCAGGCGTTACGTGCAGGAACGAGCCGGTGCAACGAACCGCATCGTGAGCACCATTTCGGCGAGGCTCGGGGCTTAGCTTCGTTGGGGTCCTCCTACGCTTTCACAGATGAACGCACTTCGATCAATCTGCTTCGGTCTTGTCACCTTGGCTTCAGCGACTTTGTGGGCGCAGGACAAGGCCAACATAGGCGTGAAAGGTGGGGTGAATGAGGTGGCGTTCTCCTATGGCAAAGTTTGGACGCTGCCAATGGATATAACCCCCGACCTAAGCTCGAGTGGGTTTAACAGTTCGGTGGAGCGGGGCAGCCAGTATGTGTTGTCCTATACACGTAACGTCGATCGCGCATGGGACTGGTCTATACTCATGAACTACGCCCAAGTACCACCTGCGTGGCACTTCGATGTAACTAGTGCGGTTCACCCTGACATTACCGGGGATTTTAGAATTTCTGGTTCCTTGGTTGCTATAGATCAGTTAAACGTAGGTGCGATGGCGGGCTATTCACCAATGGTCAAGCGTAAGAGTTGTTTGACACTTCGTGCCGGCCTTTCATTTGATACTGTGAGACCGTATACGTATAGCCTTGGGGCTGCATCGGAGGTTGATACTGGCTTCATTGGTATTCTTAGCATGCAGACAGAGGTCAACTACGGACTGAGCCGCATCCATGCGTTGGCGGATGTCGTGTACCGCGTCGCGATCCTTGACCACTTTTCCGCTTCGCTCAGCTGGCACAGCGAGTTGCCTTTGGAGCCGATCATTCGGAATGGTCGTGGGCTTCTTTATCGTGACGGTCCGTACGAGAAATCCTTTACGTTCTCCCAATCGGGTATCCACACTGGATTTCGGATCAGCGTTGGATACACGTGGGGTGTTCGCAAGTCAGGTTGAGCATAGCCTACCCGCTCATTCCCCCAACGCCTCCCGCACCTTCTTCGGCAGCGAAGCCTTCACCAGCTCGTAGCTGTGCGTGGTGAGCTCCAGGATCAGGCGGTCGGGTACGGTGCCGTCGCAGCTCACGGTGTTCCAGTGCACCTTGCTCATATGATAGCCCGCCGTGATGCCCGGGTATTCAGCGCGGAGCTCCACGGCGCGCTCGGGATCGCACTTCAAGTTCACGCTCGCGAAGAACTCCAGCGGAGCCAGCGCGAACATCTTGGCTTGTCCGTCCGAAGCCTTGCGCGAAGGCGGACCAACCTTAAAGACCAATACGTCCGGACCGAAAGGTGTTTCCTCGGTGACGCCCGGCTTGGCGAGGCAGAACTGGCGGAAGCGTTCGAGGTCCATGAGAATATTTGGTGCTGGAGCGTCATCTACGCAGGAAGGCCCTTGGTCATTCTATGGTAGCGTGATGAACTCATGGAGGTCATTCAAGAGCCAGTAGCCTAAGACAATGATCAATACAGCCAACACGATGAGAAGGATCGCTTGCCAAGTGCCAAAAAAGGTGTGCTGATCTCTCCGGATGGCATAGAAGCCAAGGATCGACGGAGATAGCCAGATGGCCAAGCCGATGATCTGGAAGATAGGTCCCATGCTGTATCCTGTTGACGTAAGCAGGAGAGGGACCACATGCCCAAGGTTGAGCGCTATCGCTAGAAAGCCGAGTATGCGGAATCGCAAGTTCCATTTCTCGCTTAGTGCGTCACGCTCGCTCTCGCGGTTCAGTTGAAGCAGGCGTTCGCAGAACGGTTGAATTTCGGACGTGGTCGGCATGTTGTCCTGATCGAATTGACCCAACAGCTCTTCCTTGACGATACGGTAGTAGTTCGACGGGTCATGCTGCTCCTTGAGCCTGGGCATCGCGCTGAACAGGAACGATTCGCAGCTATCGTCAGTTACGTTAGCCAGAAACTGCTGCACCAAAGTCCACTGTGCCGGATACAGGTGCCTTAGTGATGCTCCGCCTTCCATCACAACATCGCATACAACACCGGCCTGCTCGGCGCCGCGTCGTTGATGAAGTGCGGCAGTTGCAGCTCCAGCAGGTAGCGGCCATCGCGCGCTTCGTCGGGCACCACGATCATTTCGCTGATGGTGCGGGTGAGGTCGATGGTGTTGGGGAAGTCCCAGAAGGCGTGGTGCGCGGCCAGGGTGCCGCCGTCCTCCTCGCGGTCCACGCTGGGCAGGTCCACCAGCAGGTGGCGCACGCCGATGCTGCGGAGCCAGGCGGTGGCGGTGCTCTGCAAATAGGTGGCGTTGGTGCCGCTCCAGTTGCGGGTGGTCTTGGAGGCCGCTGTGGCTGTGGTGCGAAGGACCACGGCCTCCGGTGGCTTGTCGTCGATGGCGCCGCGCAGTTGTTCGAGGGTGATCACGGTGTCCACCTTGCCATCGGGGGCGCGGCGTTCCTCGGGGCGCACGGTGATGAGCTGGGCGATGAAGAAATAGCGCTTCAGCAGGTTGCCCACCGGCTCGATGCCCGGTGTGATGTGGCCCACGCTCTCGGTGTGCGTGCCGTGGCCGTGGGGGTTGAAGAGGATGTTGCGGAAGTTGACCGGCGCGCCGTCCTTGATGGAATAGACCGTGTCTCCGTTCCTGACCGGCTCCATCGTCACCGGGTCCACGTACCAGGCGCGCATGTGGCCTTCGCCAGCGGCCAACGGCACCGACAGGTCGATCGGCTTGGACAGGTCCACGCGGAACTGCTGGCCGTGATGGGTGATCTCAGCGATCATCGGAGAGGAAAAGGTCGCTTGCGATGCGGTCCGCAAAGGCGCGTCCCGCTCTCGTCAAAACTAACCGTCGTTCGTGCTGTTCCAACATGCCTTGTGACCGGTACCGTGCGATGACCGAGGAGCCGGGCGTTTCCACGTCCAAGATCAGTGCTGCCAGGTCCACGCCCCAGATCGTACGCAAACGGGTGAGCAAGGTTTCATTCACCACCTGTACTTGCGTCAATGTCTCCTCTTCCCAGTAGCGTTCACCGCCGGAAACACCCTTCGCATAGCGCAGGTTGTGGGACACGTTCCACCGTCGCTTCTCGCCGTTGTAAGAGTGCGCTGAAGGGCCGATGCCGAGGTAGGGCACGCCTTTCCAGTAGCTGCTGTTGTGCTGGCTGAAGTGGTCCCGTTTTCCGAAGTTGCTGATCTCGTACTGCACATATCCGGCGCCCTCCAGGCGTTCGATCAAGCGGTCGAACTGCGCGGCCTGGTCGGCATCACCGGGCATGGTCACCAGGCCCTTGCTCACCTGGTGGTCCAGCGCGGTGCGGCTTTCCACTGTGAGGCAGTAGGCGCTGATGTGCGGTGGCGCGAAGGAGAGTGCCGTTTCGAGCTGTTCGTTCCACTCGTCCATGGTCATACCCGGCAGCCCGTAGATCAGGTCCATGGTCCACGACGCGAAATCCGCTTCGCTGATCAGGCGCAGGCTCTCGCGGCTTTGTGTGGCATCGTGGGCGCGGCCCATGAACTGCAAGCGTTCCTCGCGGAAGCTCTGCACGCCGATGCTGAGGCGCGTGATGCCGATCGCCTTCCAAGCCGCTAGCCGCTCCGCATCCACATCATCCGGATTCACTTCCATCGTCACCTCCGCATCGGGCGTTACGGTGAAGAGCGCTTGCGCCTCGTCGATGAAGGCCTTCAGCTCCGTATCGGTCAGCTGGCTCGGGGTGCCGCCGCCGAAGTAGATGGTCTCGACGGGTGCGCCGTTGAGTTCTGCAGCCCGTTGCGCCAGTTCCTTGTGCATCGCCTCCAGCACTGCGGGCTTCGTTTGCAGCGACGTGCTGAAATGGAAGTCGCAGTAGGTACAGGCTTTCTTGCAGAAGGGGATATGGAGGTACAGGCCGGACATCGTTCGGAGCAGAGGCAATTGGAGAGCGACAAGCGGCGAGCGGCAAGTAAGCTCACCTTATGCACAACTATCGGTCAGAGGTAAGCTTCATTTCTTCAGGGCCAACTTCTCGGGGTTCTCGATGAGCGAATTCAAGATCACGCCGACCTCTTCGCTCAGCGCGAGCAGAGGCTTCACTTCTTCCGGCGTCAGATAGCCACAGGCTAGTGCTACGTCAAGGTGGACCTGTGTTTCCGTGTTCTCCGCATCTGAATCGGTCAACTTCGAGACCATGTGCGCAGGGTAACGCCGACGGCGATAGGCTTCACCGAAATTGGCACATACACTGCGTGAGCTTCTTCGCACCTGAGAGGTGAGCCCGAAGATCTCCTCTTTGGGGAACTTCTGGCTCAGGAAGAAGATCCGCATTGTCAGATCGAACGCTTTCTGGTAGATGATCATGTCCCGGAAACCAGCCATGGTGATGTGTTTTTGGTCGCTAAGTCTAAATCTTCCGCGACCATGCTCGCAAGCTCAGGAGACAACCCCGCTCCGAAAGTGCCGCTTGCCGCTCGCCAACTGGCCGCTTCGCTGTCGTCCTCGTTCAATGCTGAAATTGCCCGAAACCGCGCCGCTTGCCGCTCGCCAACTCGCCGCTCGCAGACTTCCGTGTTCAGCGATGAACCCCGACAGGTCAACCAGCCGCTTGCCGCTCGCCAACTCGCCGCTCGCGGACTTCCTTGTTCAGCGATGAACCCCGACAGGTCAACCAGCCGCTTGCCGCTCGCCAACTCGCCGCTCCAACTTCTTCGTTGTTCAACGCCCCCATTTCCCTCACGCATTCAACGTGATCCTGAACGTCGTCCCCTTACCCGGCGTTGATCGCTTAACGAAGATCCGCCCGCCGTGGTATTGCTCGATGATGCGTTTGCTAAGCGAGAGGCCGAGGCCCCAGCCGCGTTTCTTGGTGGTGAAGCCCGGTTGGAACACGGTGCGGAACTGGGCTGTCGGGATGCCCTTGCCGGTGTCGGTGATGTCGATGTGGACCTCGGGTCCTTCGGGGATGATCTCGATGGTCAGGCTGCCTTCGCCCTCCATGGCATCGATGGCGTTGCGCACCAGGTTCTCCAGTACCCAGCTGAAGAGCGAGCGGTTCAGGGGTACGGTGCGTTCGGTGTCCTCCGGCGTCAGCACCTCGATCTTCACGCGGGAAGGGAGACGGGGGCGGAGATACAGGACCGTGGCGCGGAGCGTGTGGTAGAGTTTTTCCTGCGTGAGGTCCGGTGCCGAGCCGATCTTGCTGAAGCGTTCGGTGATCACCTCAAGGCGGTCCACGTCCTTCTTCATCTCCGTAACCGCGGAAGGGTCGGTGCCCCTGCTCTTCAGCAGCTCCATCCAGGCCATGAGCGAGCTGAGCGGCGTGCCGAGCTGGTGCGCGGTCTCCTTCGCCATGCCCACCCACACCTGGTTCTGCTCGGCGTTTCGGAACAGGCTGAAGAGCGCGTAGGCGACAATGAGGAAGAGGCCGAGGATGACCAGCTGCACGTAAGGGAAATAGCGCAGCTGCGTGATCACCACGGACTCCTCGTAGAAGATGTAGTTGCGGCCCTTGCCGGGCAGGACGATGGCGATGGGTGTGTTGGACTGTGCCATGGACCGGATGCGTTGCTGCATGGCAGCGCTGTCCGCCACCACCACCGAGTCGAGGTGCCCGTACTCGATGATGCGGGTCATGGTGCTGTCCGTGTAGATCACGGGGACGGCCGCCGTGCTCATAACCGTTTCGGAGATGAAGGAGCTGATGATGCCGTCCATCACCTCCTGCAGTTCGGTCACCAGTTTCGAGTCCTTGTAGTGCAGGAATTGCTTTTCGCCCGCGAAGACATTGATCACGATCGGGTCGTGCAGGCTGTCCATGGCGATCACATCCAGGAGCATGGCGGTGGTGTCCTGCGTGAGCGTGGAGTCCAGGTTGCGGGTCTGGCGGATGTTGCCGCCCGCATCGGTGAGCATCACCGGAATGGTGGTGTTGTCGCTGATCACCTTGAGGTAGAAGCTCAGGTCGCCCAGGTCCCCGCTCACCAGCCGGTCCGTGGCCTCGGCCCAGAGCTCCACCTTTTTGCGTTCCTCCTCGCGCAGGCGATGGAACAGGGAGTCGGTGTAGTTGACCAGCTGGGCGCGGCTCTTCACGGCTTCCGCCCAGAGCTCCACCTTTTTGCGTTCCTCCTCACGCACCTTGTCCACGATGCGGTTGCTGTACCACAGCGAAGCCCCCACGATCGCCATGGCGATGAGGGCCAGCACCAGCTTCCAACGTTGCTTGCGGGAATAGAGATCCACGGCGTGAAGATCGGTGTTCAGTTACGTACATGGTGCACCATGACGGCGCAAAGACGCTGAGAAGTACGGGGCTGAGAGGCGTACTGAACCGGATGGCGGCGTGCTCGCAGGCCTGCCTGGCGGCAGACAGGCTCGCAGCTCCTTCCGAGGAGGCTTGACCGCAGATGACGCAGATGGAACCGCGCGCAAGCGCGCTGACGTCTTTGATCAACCACGGATGGACACCGATGGACCGATGAAGAGAGCTCCGCTGCCGGATCCTCAGGCTTTGCCCTTTCCTTCCTTCAGCCATCGCCCATCGCCCTTCCTCCAATGCGCTGCTCCCGCGATCGATCCCGTGGCCCCTTGTGAATTGTCCCTTGCCACTTGATCCTTGACACTTACTCAACGGTGATCACGGGCTTCGGCGCATCGTCATCGAGCAGGCGGCCCAATCCCTTCCGGCGTTTGGGGGGTGGCGGAAGAGCGGTGGTGGTGCTGTCCGTGCCGTCCCATTCCACCGTGAAGACGGGTTGCGTAGTGGGCGGGGGCGTGGTGCGTTCGCCTGGAGCGCGGCCGAACTCCTCTTTCAGGATGGTCTTCAGCGTGGCGGTCTCCTGCTTCAGCTGTTGTTTGCGCCGCGCGCTGGCCATGGCGCCATCATTGGCGAACTGCGGGTCGGCCGTGGTGCCGTACATGTGAAGGAACACGCGCATACCGGTGCCATCGTCCTGCACGGGCCCGAACTCGTCCTCGCCACTTCCCTTGCGGAACAGGTCGCTCAGGCGGAAGTTGAGGTGGTGATCGATGCCGCCGTCGAACGACTGTGAGCCGCTCACCTCGATGTCCATGGCGCTGCTGTGCACCAGCATGTTGGGGATGAACACGGTGCGGTCGCGGATCTCGATCTGGTTCGAAAGGTCGCTGAAGGTCACATGGGCAAGGCGTCGCTTCAGTTCGTCCGTATCCACGAAGGGTGCTACGAGTTTGTTGCTGCGCAGATAGTCCGCCACGTCGATCAGCGGCTGGTGGCCGATCAGTTCGCCCTTGTCGATGCCCAGGTCGATGACGCAGACCATGCGGTCCTGGTCGATCTGCAGCGCAGGGCTCAGCGGGGCGGCGAAGGCGATCTGCGCGCGCGTGGTTCCCTTCAGGTTCCTGTGGCCGATGAAGGTCTGCCCGAAGTCCTGGAACTCCTTGAAGAAGGCGCTGATGTCCATGCCCTTCACCGAGGCGTTCACGGCCAACGGATACGCGCGCACCGAACGGCCATCGAGCTCCAGGTCAGCGGTCACGGTGCCTGCGGCAGTGCCAAAGGTGAGCGGCGCGGCGCTGAGCACCTGGTCATGCAGCCGCAGCTTGGTGTGGATGCGCTCAGCACGGAAGTCCTCAAATGCGAGCTGCGCGATGTCGGCCTGCAGGTCGAGGTCGATGAGGGTGGGGAGGACGAGCGCATAGTCGGTTCCTGTTGCGCCGCCCTCCTCATGGAGCAATGCGGCAAGGTCCAGCGAGGGGGCCACGAGCCGCGCATCAATGGCCAGGCACTGATCGGGGAAGAGCAGGTAGGACATCAGGTTGCGCAGGGTGCCATCGAGCTGGATGGGCTGGCCTTGCACGTTGGCCGAAAGAGCGCTCACCGTGGCGTCGTTGCCCTTCAACGCCAGTTCAGCGTTCAGCTCGGTGAGACGGTGGCGCACACCTTTCAGCTTCAGGCTGGCATCAGCCAGGTGCGCGGTGCCGCTCATGGTCAGCGCGCGCAGATCGGCCGCACGGATGTCGCCCACATCGCGGAGTTTGCCCAGGGCATGAGCATCGGCGACAAGCGTTCCCTGCACCTGTTCCAAGGTGTCCACCTGGGCGAAGCGCAGCAGATCGGCGAGGGCGATGTTGGCCTTAAGGTCCAGCTTCACCTTGGCATTCTTCACGCCTTGCAGGTCCAGCGAACCGCTCACGGTGCCGCTGGCGGCGCGGGCGCTGAAGCCCTTGGCCACGAGCTTGCGCGGCGTCCCGTCCGGCAGAAGGTCCACCGCGAACTCCCCGTGGATGTCCTTGAACACCGTGCCGCTGCGCTGCTCCTTCATCCGCCCGTCGCGCACCTTCAGGCCGGCGCTGAGCGAAGGCCCTTCGGCGATCAGGCCGCTGTAGTGCAGGGCCAGGTCGGCGTCGCCTTCTATGCCGTAGCGCTTCAGTTTCTTCACCGCCACCTCGGGGAGCAAGGCCACCACGTCGGCCAGTTGCAGACCCAGGCCGTTGGCCTTCAGGTCGATCTCCTCACCCTTGGGTCCGGTGGTCACATCCAAGGTCACGTTCAGGGCCACATCGTTGGTGAGCACTTCGCCCTTGGTGATGCGGAAGGCCCCATCATCGCTGCCGAAGGCCAGTTCCAAGGCCAGTTGGGCGTTGCGGTCATGCAGCACCGTCCGGCCCTTGTCGCTCCAGTGCACCAGGTCGGCGAAACCACGGAGCTTCACCTCACTGCCTTCGCTGCGGAAGCTGCCGCGCAGGCCCAGGTCGGGGCTGGTGGCCACGATCTCCAGGCCGCTGCGCGCATCGCGGTAGCGCACCGCCAGGTCGTCGAAGGTCACCTTGTTCAGCGCGAAGGCCGTGTTGCTGGTGGCGGTGCTATCGGTCTTCCAGATGGTCCAGTTGCCGGCGCCGGTGCTGTCCAGGCCGGGGTAGAGCCGCACATCCTGGCCGTGCACCTGCTTGATGGTGTAGTCGCCGCGCAGCAGGTCGAAGAGGCCGAACTCCAGGTACAGATCGCCGGCGTAGAGCAGGGTGTCACCGGGCGTGCTATCGCCCCGCGCCTCCCGGGCCATCACGTGCTTCAAGCGCAAGCTCGCCTGGGGGAAGCGCTTGACCAAGGTGAGCTCCATGCCTTCCACCTGCACGGGGGTGGTGAGGTGCGTGTTCAGCTCGTCGCGGAGCACCGCCAGCACCTCCTCCTCGTAGGCATAGGCCAGGCCCACCAGGGCGCCGAACAGCAGCACCACGACCCCCACGGAGACGAGGAGCACCTTGCGGAGCTTGCGCAGAACGGGCATGATGCGAAAAGTATCCCGCAGTCGCAATGCCCTGACCCTCAGAAAAGCCCGTTCGTTCACAGTGCGGTGTTGAGCACAGAACGTGCCGGGGGCCGAATGAAGTGTGCTGGATGAGCACTATGTAAGGGGAGCGATCACTCGTCCCCGAAGTGCTGGCCGCGCAGCCTTCCGCCGCCCCGCTCCGCCTTGGTGGTGGGTGTGGCAATGCTCTTCATGCGCTTCAGCATGGTCACCTCCTTGTCCGTAAGGTGGCGCCAGTGGCCGCGTTGCAGGTCCTTCTTGGTGAGGCCGGCGAAGATCACGCGGTCCAACTTCACGACTTCGTAGCCGAGGGCCTCGAACATGCGGCGCACCACGCGGTTGCGGCCCATGTGCAGCTTCAGGCCTACCTCGCGCTTGTTCTCTCCCACGAAGCTGGCCTCCTCGGCACGAGCCGGGCCGTCATCCAAGTGAACGCCTTCCACCAGTTTGTGGAGGTCGTCCACGGTAAGGCTCTTGTCGAGCGTGGCATGGTAGATCTTCTCTGCGCCGTGGCTGGGGTGCGTAAGCTTCTTGGCCAGGTCGCCATCGTTGGTGAGCAGCAGCACACCGGTGGTGTTGCGGTCCAGGCGGCCCACGGGGTAAAGGCGTTCGCTGCAGGCCTTGGCGATCAGGTCCATCACCGTGTGGCGCTCGCGCGGGTCGTCCGTGGTGGTGATGGTGTCCTTGGGCTTGTTCATCAGCACGTAGCGCTTCTGCTCCATGCTCAGCTTCTGCCCCCCGTAGTGGACCACGTCGTCGGGCTTCACCTTGGTGCCCAGCTCGGTGACCACCTTGCCGTTCACGGTGACCACTCCCGTGCTGATGAGCTCATCGGCCTCGCGGCGGCTGCCCACCCCGGCCTGTGCCAGGAAGCGGTTCAGTCGGACCAGCCCTTCGTTGTCGGGGTTCGGCAGGCTGAAGCGCTGGCTGCGTTCGCCCTTGCGGTAGGGCTTGCGGGCGTCCGGGTCGTCCGGGCGGTAGCTGCGCTCATCCTTGGGCGTACGCGGTGGACGCTCGCTGTAGGGCCCTGGACGGCGATCATCACTGCGACCGCCAGATGGACGTTGGGGACGTCCACCCTCACGCGGGGCGAAGCGACCATCGCTTCCACGGCTTGGGCCATCGCTACCACCGCGGTACGGCCGATCACCGGAAGGCCTGTCGCTGTTCGGGCGGCTGGGGCGTGAAGGGCGTTCGCCCCGATCATCGGAGCGTGGGCCGCTGCGGTACGGTCGATCACCGGACGGCCTGCCCGCCGAGCTGGGTCGATCACGATCGGGGCGGCCGGGGCGGGAAGGACGATCGCCACGGTCATCCGAGCGGGGTCCACTTCGATAGGGCCGATCACTGGCCGGCCGGTCACTACCTGGGCGGCTCGAACGTGAAGAACGATCGCCACGGTCATCCAAGCGGGGTCCGCTGCGGTAGGGCCTGCCTGCCGAGGCAGGACGGTCACCCGAAGGGCGGTCGTTGCCGGCGCGGGAAGGGCTCGAAGGCCTGCCTGCCGAGGCAGGGCGATCACCGCGGTCATCGGAACGGGGTCCGCTGCGGTAGGGACGGTCGCTGCCGGGTCGGCTCCTGCCTGCCGAGGCAGGGCGGTCGCCACGGTCATCGGAACGGGGTCCGCTGCGGTAGGGCCTGTCGCTGCCGGGGCGGCTGGGGCGTGAAGGCCTGCCTGCCGAGGCAGGGCGGTCGCCATCTTCACCCCGGAAGGCACGGCGGGCGCGGTCGTCATCGCCGATGGGGTCGTCACCGGGTTTCCCACGGCGGGGGCGGCGTTCCACGGAACCCCGTGTGCCACTGGCCTTGGCGGGTTTGCCTGTGCGTTTGGGTCCACGGCGGGGTCCGTCAGCTTTGCTCATCGAGGGTGGGATAGAAGGCGTCTGTGATATGCAGGATGTCCGGCCGGCCGGCGTTCAGCGTGATGCTCACCACGTCGAACCGCAGCTCCAGCTCGGTCGGGAACGCGTCAAGGTAACCATCCACGGCCCGCATCAGCTTTCGGATCTTGGCGGGGCTCACGTCATTCTCGGGGTCTCCCCAGCGATCTGAGGAACGGGTCTTCACCTCCACGAACACCAGAAAACGACCGTCACGGGCCACGATGTCAAGCTCGTCATGCCCGTGCCGCCAGTTGCGGTGCAGGATGGTCAGGTCCTTGTTCTCCAGGTAGTGGCAGGCGAGTTGCTCGCCCTGGGCGCCGGTGCGTAGGTGTTCGGCCATGTGACCAACGGACCCTGTGCGTAACCAAAGGCGGGGCGGTCCGTTCAAGGTGTTAAAATTGAGGAACTTTCCGCCTCCTCCGTCAAGCGAACGGTACTTCGATCAACACCCCCGTGCGATGAAACGCCTTCTGACCTACTTCCTTCTCCTCGGTTCACTCCCGTCAGCGCATGCCCAGGCCTTCGAAGGCATCATCGAATTCACGAAGACAATGGGCCCTGTGGTCACCAATTACAAGTACTACGTGAAGGGGGATCACATCCGGATCGAAGAGATCAGTTCACGCGGCGATGTGCAGGGCATCATGTTGGTGGACACCCGTGATCGTGCCGTAACGGCCTTGAGCCCGGACCGCAAATTGTACATGGACGTGCCCAACATGCGCCTGCCGAAAGAGGTGGAGACGGAGGTGAAGAAGACCGGCGAGATGAAGGACATGGCCGGTTATAAGTGCGAGAAATGGGTGGTGAAGAGCCCCAAGGAGGACCGTTCCATCACGTATTGGGTGGCCAATGATGAGTTCAGCTTCTTCGTGCCCTTGCTGGAGACCCTGAACCGCAAGGACGAGCAGGCCGTCTTCTTCCTCGAGATCAAGGATGCGAAAGGCGTGTTCCCCATGCTCGGTGTGGAGAACAAGATGGATGGCGCGGAGGTGAGCAAGCTCGAGGTGACCAAGGTGACCAAGGGCGTGCAGAAGCCCAACCTGTTCGAGATCCCGGCCGGGTTCAACAAGTTCGAGCGGAATTGAGGAGCGCGCCGATGGCCTCACGCGGAGTCGCGGAGGGCGCGGAGCGATCCCTACAGCACAAGTTCACTTCCGAAGCTCAGTGTTGCCCCCTCTGCGGTAACGCTGAGCTTCGCTTTTCGGCCCAGCACCAGCGCGCGGTTATCGAGGATGTGTCCTGCCGGGAACCCATAGCGGACCGGATAGCTGAAGGGTGCCACGGCCTGCGCGATGATGGCCTCCGCGCTTTGCCCGAAGGGGTCCGCAGGGTTGCGGTCGTGCATGTCCGCCATGCCTCCCACCACCAGCCCCGCCAGCTCCTTGAACCAACCGGCCAGCTGCAGGTTCATCACCATGCGGTCCACGTGGTAGAGCAGCTCGTCCAGGTCCTCGATGAACAGGATCTTGCCCCGCGGATCGATGTCATACGGCGTTCCGCGCAAGGCGTAAAGCAGGGAGAGGTTGCCGCCGATGAGCTCGGCTTCGCAGGTGCCTGGTCGCGGAGTGGCGAGTGATGAGTGACGAGTGACGAGTGGATCCATCGGTTCAACTCGCCACTCGTCACTCGCCACTTCATAGGCCTCTCCGAACATCGCCCTTCTCAACGTCTCCACGCACTCCGCCGTTTTCACGCCGATGTTGTGGGGCATCTGGGCATGCAAGGAGCCGATACCGAGGTTGTGCAGGGCATTGTGCAGCACGGTGACATCACTGAAACCGACGATCCACTTCGGGTCCTTCAGCAAGGGCGAAAGGTCGATGTGCTCCATGATCCGCACGGTACCGTATCCGCCGCGCGCGCACCAAATGGCCTTCACGGCAGGGTCCTGGATCGCGGCCTGCAGATCGGCGGCCCGCTCCAAGGCGGTACCGGCCTGCTGGAAATGCTTGCGCCCGATGCCTGCTCCCAGCTTCACCTTCAAGCCCCAGCTTTCGGCCAACGCGATGCCGTCCTGCAGTTCGTCCACCGTGATGGCGCGGGCCGTGGGGATGATGGCGATGGTGTCGCCGGGTTTCAGCGGGGCGGGAACGAGGATGGACATGGGGCGAAGGTCTGGAGTCCCGGGCACACCCAGAAAAGAGGAAGCGCCATCCCATGTTGATCGACGCTAACGGGCGGGCGCTCGGCGAAGACGCGGATCGTGAAGTACTGAACTGTTTGTCAGGATCGAACTTGATAGGAAACACCACGCTTCTATTAACCACTGAACCGCCAATTTCTTCCAGCTGCTGTTCGCTGCTGCCCTTCTTTCGTCCATTGGGTAGTTCGAAGAACCTGTTGAGAAGTTGCCGGGTTCGGATCTTGACAATGCGGTAGGCGATCGATCTCTTTGAGGCATGTGCAAACGCCCTATCCGGAGCCTGTTCGATGGGCAGGCGAAGCACCAGAAGTTGGAACAGATCAACGATGTGCCGCCACGTCTATCGCGGATGGTGGATCGGGAGGCTTTCCGTCCGCAGCTGGACGGAGCCTTCCCGGTGCGTGATCCCAAGAAGGGAGGGCAACCACCCTACGATCGGGTGATGATGTGCAAGACCATCGTGCTTTTGGAGCGATACGGTATGAGCGCCGAGGCGATGGAGTACCAGATCACCGACCGCGCAAGCTTCCAGCGCTTCCTGGGCTCGGAGCCGCAGCATCAAGTACCTGATGCCACCACCATCCGCTTGTTCGCCGAGCAACTCAGCGCGGCCAAAGCCATGGAGCAGCTCTTCTACACCTACCACGCACGGCTGAGCGCTGCGCGACTGGTGGTCAATGAACGGAAGTTCTTCTATGCCAGCATGGTACATGCCCCCGTGCAGCACAATAGCCGCGATGAGAATGACCACTTGGACAACGGAGATATCCCGGCCAACTGGTCTTCGCACAAGAAGGCGCAGAAGGATCTGGATGCCACTTGGACCAAGTAGCATGGCAAGAGCTTACACGGCTTCAAGAACCATGAGAAGGTGGATGCGGGCAGTAAGCTGATCGACCACGATGTGGTGACCACCTTATCGGTGGCCGATGGAGACATGGCATGGCAACTACAGGACGAGCGCGACCAAGCACAGGACCTCCACGCTGACAACGGTTACGACTGGGAGAAGGTGAAGGACGGCATCGTGCTGGTGGACCGCATGGGGCTGTTGGCACGGCTCTACCGCTACGGCGACATCGCTTACGTGGGAGGGGGCTTCGGCGATGGCATCCACAGCCTGTTGGAACCCGCGGCATGGGGCTGCCCCGTGATCTGCGGGCCACTGCACACCAAGTTCCCCGAGGCGCAGGGCCTGATCGACGTCGGTAGCGGTTTCGAGGTGAGGAACGCGGAGGAGTTGCTCGCGGTGATCGACCGGCTGCTCGGTGATGCGGCCGCCCTGGCGAAGGCTTCGGATGCGGCCAGGTACTATGTGCAGGGGGCCGCCGGTGCCACGGACCGTATCGTCAGCGCGATCTCGGGGCGGCTTCGGGCTTAGCTTCGTGTGACACGAACCCAACCCTGCCCATGCGCGCGCTTCGTTCCTTGCTGGTCGCTGTTCTTCTTCTCGGGACCACGTTGTGTCATGCGACGCACAGCCGTGGAGGGGAGATCCGCTACGAATACCTCGGCGCTGTCGGCGCTGGCTACCTGTACGCGATCGAGGTCCACCTCTAC
>JBIIYP010000086.1:0-6766 GCA_044346705.1 Flavobacteriales bacterium | reverse complement strand
TTCACGATCAGGCTCACCGCCTTCTCGGTCTCGATGCCGCGCTGGTTGAGGTAGAAGATCTGGTCCTCACCGATCTTGCTGGTAGTGGCCTCGTGCTCCACCATCGCGGTCGGGTTCTCGCTCTCGATGTAGGGAAAGGTGTGTGCGCCGCAGCGATCACCGAGCAGCAGGGAATCGCACTGGCTGAAGTTGCGTGCACCTTTCGCGCCTTTGCCGATCTTCACCAGGCCGCGGTAGCTGTTGTTGGAAAAGCCCGCGCTGATACCCTTGCTCACGATCGTGCTCTTGGTGCCCTTGCCGATGTGGACCATCTTGGTGCCTGTGTCGGCCTGCTGGCGGTTGTTCGTCACCGCCACGCTGTAGAACTCGCCGATGCTGTTGTCGCCCTTCAGGACGCAGCTGGGGTACTTCCACGTGATCGCGCTGCCGGTCTCCACCTGCGTCCAGCTGATCTTGCTGTTATCGCCCAGGCAGATGCCGCGCTTGGTGACGAAGTTGTAGATGCCGCCCTTGCCCTCCTTGTCGCCGGGGTACCAGTTCTGGACGGTGCTGTACTTGATCTCGGCATCCTTCAGCGCCACAAGTTCCACCACAGCAGCGTGCAGCTGGTGCTCGTCGCGGATGGGGGCGGTGCAGCCTTCGAGGTAGCTCACATACGCGCCTTCATCGGCGATCAGCAGCGTGCGCTCGAACTGGCCGGTCATGGCCTCGTTGATGCGGAAGTAGGTGCTGAGCTCCATGGGGCAGCGCACGCCCGGCGGGATGTAGCAGAAGCTGCCATCGCTGAACACGGCGCTGTTTAGCGCGGCGAAGTAGTTGTCCGTGCGCGGCACTACGCTACCGATGTACTTCTTGATCAGCTCGGGATGCTCATGCACCGCTTCGCTGAAGCTCATGAAGATGATCCCCTTCTCCTTCAGTGCCGCTTGGAAGGTGGTCTTCACGCTCACGCTGTCGAACACCACGTCCACAGCCACACCCACCAGGCGCTTCTGCTCTTCCAAGCTGATGCCCAGCTTCTCGAAGGTCTTCACCAGCTCGGGGTCGGCCTCGTCGAGGCTGTTCAGCGTCGGCTTCTTCTTTGGTGCACTGTAGTAGTAGCTGTTCTGGTAATCGATCTTGGGGTAGTTGACGTGCGCCCAGTGTGGCTCCTCCATCTTCAACCAGATGCGGTAAGCTTCGAGCCTCCACTCCAGCATCCACGCGGGTTCGTTCTTCTTCGCGCTGATGAAGCGAACGATGTCCTCGTTCAGCCCTTTCGCGGCCTTCTCGCTCTCGATGTCCGTGACGAAGCCATAGGCGTATTCCTTCTCGGTGATCTCGCGTAGGATATCGTCGGTGTCTTGTGCCATGGGAATGCGGGTGAGAATGGTGAGGGTGGTGCGAGGAGTGAGAGAGTGGGACTATGAGTAATAGGTTTTGGTCATTGTCCGGGTCATTTCACTTTCTCTTCATTTTCTCCATTCTCACAACTTTATCCATCAGATCGAGAAGCTCTCACCGCAACCGCAAGTGCGCGACGCGTTCGGGTTCACGAACTGGAAACCCTTACCGTTCAGCCCGCCGCTGAAATCGAGCGTGGTGCCGAGCAGGTAGAGCAGGCTCTTCTTGTCCACCACCACCTTCACGCCGTTGTCCTCGAAGACCTTGTCGCCGTCCTTCATCTGGTCGTCGAAGTCCAGATCGTACATCAGGCCGCTGCAGCCGCCGCCCTTCACGCCGACGCGCACAAAGTGGTCCGGGCCGCGGCCTTCCATGCCCAGGAGCTTGGTGACCTCGGACTTGGCGTTCTCACTGACCTTGATCATGGCTTTTCCTCTTATTTAGAATCAATCTAAAGAGCAATGCAGGGCAAAGGTACGCCCCGATCGGCAGGGGGCAATGGGGTGGGATAGGGGAACATGGAAGCGGCCGGGAGGTTCGGTGGAGCCGGGCGATAGCTTTGCCGCCATCATGTCCGACACCCCCACCCGCACCGAGCTTTCCGCCATCGGCGAGTTCGGCCTCATCGAACGCCTGGCCTCCCGCATCCAGCACACACACCCTTCATCCGTTAAAGGGATCGGTGATGATGCGGCGGTGATCGACCCGGAAGGACTCCAGCAGGTGGTGACCACCGACATGCTGGTGGAGGGGGTGCATTTCGACCTGTCCTACATGCCGTTGAAACACTTGGGCTACAAGGCCGTGGTGGTGAACCTGAGCGATGTGTACGCCATGAACGCCACACCCCGGCAGGTGCTCGTTGCGCTGGCCGTCAGCAACCGCTTCCCGGTGGAGGCCGTGGACGAGCTGTACGACGGCATGCTCATGGCCTGCCGGAACTACGGTGTGGACCTGGTGGGCGGTGATACCTGCAGCAGCACCAGTGGATTGGTCATCAGCATTACGGCCATCGGAGCCGCGATGCCGGAGGACATCGTGTACCGCAGCGGGGCAGGGGAGCACGACCTGCTGGTGGTGAGCGGTGACCTGGGCGGGGCCTTCATGGGCCTGCAGGTGCTGGAGCGCGAGAAGGCTGTGTTCAAAGAGACCGGTGCCCAACCCGACCTCGTGGGGCACGACTATATCCTGGAACGGCAGCTGAAGCCGGAGGCCCGCCGCGACGTCGTGGAGCTGCTGCACACCATGGGGGTGAAGCCCACCAGCATGATCGACATCAGCGATGGCTTGGCCAGCGAGACCATCCACCTCTGCCAGCGGAGCAACACCGGGGTGAAGCTCTACGACGAGAAGCTGCCCATCGACCCCGCGACCTTCAGCACCGCGCGCGACTTCAACCTGGACCCCACGGTCTGCGCCCTCAGCGGCGGCGAGGACTACGAACTGTTGTTCACCGTGGCCCAGGCGGACTATGAAAAGATCAAGGGCAACCCGAACCTCACCGTGGTAGGCCACATGACGCACGCTTCCGAGGGCATGCACCTGGTGGACAAGCAGGGTGGTCTGCACCCGCTCACGGCGCAGGGCTGGGATGCCTTCCTGAAGCGCGGCTGAAGATCTGCGTCCGCTCAGCGCAGCAGGGTCACGTGCCCCCGCAGCTTCTGCGTGCCTTCGCCCAGGCAGGGGTCGTCCACCTCGATGAGGTACATGTACACTCCGGAAGGCAGCACATCGCCCTGGCCCCGGCCGTTCCACCCGCGCAACAGATCGTTGGTGGAGAACACCAGCTGTCCCCAGCGGTTGAAGATGCGCATCAGGGTGTTTCCCTGGCCGGAGGCGCCGGGCAGGATGAAGGTGTCGTTGATGCCATCGCCATCGGGCGTGAAGACGTTGGGCACGAAAAGGCCTTCCGCTGAGGCCTGCACAAGGATGGTCAGGGTGTCGACGGCCACACAGCCGTTGGCATCGGTGGCCGTGGCCACCAGCACGGCACTGGCGTCGAAGGCCTGCTCGATGGCGGGTCCGGTGGCCCCGTTGCTCCAGCTGAAGGCAATGGCGCCCGTGCCGCCCTGTGCCACAGCGTTGAACGCTCCGGCCTGTGCCGGGCAAAGGACCTGCTCGCCCGTGGCCTCCACTTCCAGCAACGGAGGTTCGGTAAGGGCGAAGGACAGCGTGGTGTCGCACCCTGCGCCGTCGCTGACCACCACGCTGTAGGTGCCGGGCCCGAGCCCGGTGATGGTGGACGTGGACTGTGGTGGCGAGGTGTTCCAGGCGAAGGTGAAGGGCCCGTTCAACCCCAGCGGTGTCACGGTGATGCCGCCGTCCAGAGCACCACCGCAGTCGATCCCATCGACCACAGTGTTCACCGGGCCCGGTTGGCAGCATGGGAGCACCACCACCGTGTCCACCAACAGGGTGGCCCCCGGGTAATGGCAGTAGTCGCCCACCTCCACGGTGTAGGTGCCCGGCGCAGTGATCGTCAGGGCCTCCGCCGTGCTGCCATCGCTCCACAGCACGGAATAGATGCCCGTGTAGTAGGAGAGGTCGATGGTGATGGAACCGCCGCACAGCAACGAATCGGTCCACGGGATCAGGTCGTAGGTGGCGTTGCCGATGTAGATGGGGTTGGGTGGCGTGCCGGGGTTGGTCAGGCAGCAGTTGCCTCCGGCGGAGACGTTGAAGGTGCCGTTGAAGCACCCGTACTGCACCTGGTGGGCGAACAGGCTGGTGCCCGCGCCGAACTCGGCCAGGAAGAACTGCACGAGCTGTGGTGCCGAGTTGCCCCCGCCCTGCGTGGAGGTGCTGCAGGCGCCCTCCGCACCGGTGATGCAGTTCACCACGTTGAAGCCCGGGAACAGCTCCTCGCCCAGGTAGTTGGCGATGGCGATGTTGCCCAGTGTGCTGCTGTACATCGTTACGATACCGGGGGATACGCCGCTGATGGTGGTGGTGGGCGGATTATTGCTGCAGGGGCCGTTGGTGCCGTCGAAGCCGGCATAGATCACCTCGGATACGTTCGCGACGAAGGGCCCCGTGATGTTCACCGTCAACGCCTCATAGGAACAGATGCCGACCCGCAGGTTCGGGATGTTCTGGTCCACGTTGATCGTGAGCACACCCCCTTCATAATTGGAGTAGATGACCAAGTTGCCGTTCGGGTCGCAGATGGTGGCGGAGGGCGGCACCGGAGGCGACACATCGATGCAGCATGTACCGCCACCGCTGACATTGATGATGCTGTTCTGCCAGCACGCGTATTGCGAGTAGTGGGCATAGAGCGAAGCCCCCGTTTGGGTCTCGAAGTGGAAGACCAGTTCATCCGGTGTGTTCACACCACCCGTATTCACCAGTGTATCGCAGATGCCGATGGCACCGATCACCACACCGCCCCAAGAGCCTGTACCATTGCCATGCGCCGGTGCGTAGCCCACCTGCAAGGGCTGCAGCGGCGGGTTGATGGTGACGAGGTTCGCTGGCACGCCGGTCACCGAGGTGGTGAAATTGCCCTGCCCGCAGTTGTTGTTGTTCTGGTTCGAGTTCATGCCCGAATACAGCACCTGCGATACGTTACCCGCGAACGGCCCCGTGATGGTCACCTGCACGGGCTCGTAAGTGGAGATGCCGATCACCAGGTTGGGGATGTTCACGTCCACGTTGATCGTGACGATGCCCCCATCGTAGTTGGAAAGCAGGAACAGGTTGCCGTTCGGGTCACAGACCTGGGCTTGGGTCGACGACAGCGCCAGAAGCGCCAGGAGGGCGGGGATGGTGCGCATGGAGGGACCCAAGAAACTGCGGCCCACGTTGGTCCGCCCCCGCAGGACCGCTTTGAACGCCCCCCGCGCGGGAAGGCATGAACGGCCCTGCCGATCCGGCGTGCCTGGGGCGGCCTGCCTGGTCCATCGGTTAGCGCCCATGCGATCGGAAAGGGTTGCAGCGTTCATGATCCAATGACCGATAACGGCAGGTATTCGTTGCCTGACGCACTCGAACAGGCCGCCCGTCCTCCATGAAAGGTAAGTGGCCTGCCGAGGCCGCAGTACGGATCGGCCGGGGAGCACCGTTCTGGAACGGCCCCACGAACCATCCGAGTTCTACCTTTGTTCATAACGGACCCGTTCTAAATCGATGCCTGAGACCACCCCATCCTATCCCCTGCTCGACCGCATCGACCTGCCGACCGACCTGCGGAGCCTTTCCGAAGAGCAGCTGGAGCAGGTCTGCCAGGAGCTCCGGAACTTCATCATCGATGTGGTGAGCGTGAAGGGCGGCCACTTCGGCGCCAGCCTGGGCGTGGTGGAGCTCACCGTGGCTCTGCACTATGTGTTCAACACGCCCTACGACCAGCTGGTGTGGGATGTGGGGCACCAGGCCTACGGGCACAAGATCCTTACCGGCCGCCGCAAGGTGTTCCACACCAACCGGATCCACGGCGGCATCAGCGGCTTCCCCAAGCGGAGCGAGAGCGCGTACGACACTTTCGGCGTAGGCCATAGCAGCACCAGCATCGGGGGCGCGCTGGGCATGGCGGTGGCCAGCAAGCTCAAGGGCGAGACCGACCGCCAGTGCGTGGCCGTGATCGGCGATGGCGCCATGACCGCGGGTATGGCCTTCGAGGCCCTCAACCACGGGGGCACCGCGAACAGCGACCTGCTGGTGGTGCTCAACGACAACTGCATGAGCATCGACCCCAACGTGGGTGCGCTCAAGGAATACCTTACGGACATCACCACCAGCCACACCTACAACAAGGTGAAGGACGAGGTGTGGAACATCCTGGGGAAGATCAGCAAGTTCGGCCCCAACGCCCAGAGCGTGGCCAGCAAGGTGGAGAACGCGCTGAAGAGCGCGCTGCTCAAGCAGAGCAACCTCTTCGAAAGCCTCCAGTTCCGCTACTTCGGCCCGGTGGACGGGCACGATGTGGAGCGCCTGGTGAAGGTGATGCGCGACCTCAAGGACATCCCCGGCCCCAAGATCCTGCATGTGGTCACCATGAAGGGCAAGGGCTACGGTCCGGCCGAGGAGGGCAGCCCCACCGTGTGGCACGCGCCCGGCCTGTTCAACAAGGAGACCGGCGAGATCATCAAGGTGGTGCCCAAGAGCCCGCAGCCGCCGAAGTACCAGGACGTGTTCGGGCACAGCATCGTGGAGCTGGCCGAGAAGAACCCGAAGATCGTGGGGGTCACCCCCGCCATGCCCTCGGGCTGCTCGCTGAACATCATGATGAAGGCCATGCCCGACCGCGCCTTCGACGTGGGCATCGCCGAGCAGCACGCCGTGACCTTCAGCGCCGGGATGGCCACGCAGGGCCTGGTGCCCTTCTGCAACATTTATAGCTCGTTCATGCAGCGGGCCTACGACCAGGTGGTTCATGATGTGGCGC
>JBIIYP010000018.1:0-69386 GCA_044346705.1 Flavobacteriales bacterium | reverse complement strand
GAGGAGGGGAGTCGAACTTTCTTAACGTGGTATTTGGTAAAGGCGGAGACCGTAATGGTTCCCCTCCTGCAAAGGAGGGGCTAGGGGTGGTAGAACCGTGAATTCCGATCCGTCTTCGGACCACCCCTACCTACCGGCAGGCAGGCCCTGCCCCTCCTCGACGAGGAGGGGAGTCGAACTTTCTTAACGTGGTATTTGGTAAAGGCGGAGAACTGAATGGTTCCCCTCCTCTCGTGCTCCAGCGGGCAGGGGAGGTGCGATACCTACTTATTGGGGGTGGCGATCGCTTGCAAGGCCTCATCCGAGCAGGGTGGGGCCTTGTGCGTTGGGGAACGTGGAATGAAAAAGGCCCCCGCATCGCTGCGGGGGTCCCTGCTTCAGGACGAAGCCTGGTTGCTCCGGTAAAGGCCTCAAGTCCCAATGCGTACTTGTCCGGTGAAGGACAGCGTGAAAGTCGCGGTCGCCGTTGAGCACCGCAATCGTCCAAATGGATGATTTTGAGGAACGGTCAGGTGCCGCGCATCTTGTTCACGGCCTCCACGCGGCTGCGTACCTGCAGCTTCTCGTAGATGTGCCGGATGTGCGTGCGCACCGTGCTGCTGCTCACGCTGGTGCGTTCGGAGATCTCCTTCACCGAGAGCCCTTCAGCGATCAGCTCCAGCATTTCCTTTTCCCGCTGGGTCAATCCTTCCTGTGCGGGTGCGGGCTGGTGGAAGGTGCTCACCACCCGGCGCGCGATGCTGGCGCTCATGGGCGAACCACCGGTATGCACCTGGCGGATGGCATCCAGCAGCTCACTGATGGGGGCCTGCTTCACCACGTAGCCCGTGGCGCCCGCCTTCAGGGCCTGGAAGATCTTGCCGTCGTCCTCGAACACCGTGCACATCATCACCTGCACCGCCGGCCAGCGTTCCTTGATCAGGCGCGTGCATTGGATGCCGTCCATGCCGGGCAGGTCGATGTCCATCACCACCACATGCCAGGTGCCCTGCTCCAGGGTCTCCAGCGCATCGGTGGCATTGGCGCACGCGGTGCATTGCATGCCGGTCGTGGTACCGATCAGCATGCTCAGGCCCTGCCGGAAACTGGCATTGTCCTCCACCAGCAGCACGTTGAGGGGAGCGGGGTTCTCCATGGCGGGGTGAAGCTATGTTCTTGGATAGGCTGTGCGCATCATCCATTCGGACGATGTCCGGGCACCGGAAGCCGCAGGGTGATGCGGGTGCCGTGGGGCGACACTTCGGAGAACAGCAGCGAAGCGCCCAAGGCCACGGCACGTTGCTTCATGTTGCGCAGGCCACGTCCATCATCGTGCATGCCATCGGCGGCACCACCAACTCCGTCATCGGTGAAGGTGAGCACCACGACATCAGCATCCAGGGTGGCGCCGAAGGTGAAGGTGCGGGCGTTGGCGTGCTTCAGGGCGTTGTTGCCGGCCTCCTTGGCAATGAGGAACAGCTCGCGGCGGATCCCGGCAGGCAGTTCCACCGGCGGCATCGTGGGGTCGATGGTGGTGCGGGACATCAGGCCATGCTGCGCACAGAGGTTCGCCAGGCGGCGTTGGATGAAGGAAAGGGTGGCCTCCAGCGTATCGTGACCGGGGTCGGTGCTCCAGATCACCTCCTTGATCTTCTCGGTGAGCGTGGCGGCCATCTCTTCCAGTCGCTCCAGTCCACCCTGCCCGGGCCGGTCGCGTTCCATGCGGGTGAGCAGCAACAGGCTGCTGAGCTCGGCGCCGAGGTCATCGTGCAGGTCCATGGCGATGCGGTGGCGTTCCTGCACGAGCACTTCGCGCTGGCGCACGCGCTCCTCCTGCCTGCGGTAGCGGCCGTAGGCGATGGTCCGCAGGATCACGAAGGTGAGGGCGATGACGGTGAGGATGATGATGGTGCGCGCCCACCAACGATCAACGAACCGGGGCACCACCACCACCCGGAGCTCTGCGGGTGCGCTCCAGGGGCCCTGTTCCAACGCGGCCCTGATCTGCAGTACATGGTTGCCAGCCGCAAGCCGGTTGAGGTCCGGCCCCAAGCCCGCGATGCGCTGCCAGCCGTTCGCAGGGTTCAGCCGGTATTCCATCAGCACAAGGTCCGGGGTGGTGAAATGAACGGCGCCTACTTCCACCACCAGCCGGTCCACGTTCTGGCGAACACCCACGATGGTGCGCCCCTGGGCCACGCTGTCGTTCACCAGGATGCTGCGCACATACGGGATGGGTACGGGCAGGTCCTTATTGTCCGCGATCCTGGGCATGCGGCACAGGCCGTCAGCGAACAGCACGTAGGCGTAGGCGCTGTCCGCCGCGAGGTCGCGGATGTTCAATGGCTGCGTGCCGGTGGTGGTGGCGTACCGTAGCACCCGCGGTGCGCTCCACGGCCCGCTCACCCGGTCCGCGCCGCGGTTCGAAGCGGCGAAGAGCTCGCCCCGGTCGGCGGTCAGGTGCAGCACATTGCTGCTGGAAAGCCCGTCGGCCTCGGTGATGCGCCGCACGATGCGCCCGCCATGCCAGAGCAACAGGCCGTCGCCACTGGTGGCCAGCACAAGCGTATCACCGAGGGAGGCCATGCCCGTGATCCGCACACCGTCCGTGAGCACCACTTCCGCATGGGGTCGTGCGGTCCCATCGGTCGTGCTGAACAGCCGGCCCTGTTCCTCGAACCACAAGGTTCCCTTGGGGTCCAGGTGGGGCGCGTAGATGCGCACGTCGGGGATCGCGGGATCGCCCATGCGTACCATGTAACGCCCGCCCGGTTCCAACTCGAAGAGCCCGTACATGCTGCTGATCACGCGACCGTCCGCACCGATGGTCAAGGCCTTCATGCCGGAAACGGAGGCCTGGTTCAAGGTGCTGCGGCCTTTGGAAGGAACATCGGTCACCGTCCAGCCCGGGCCATCGGGTTCCACGCGGAACAGGTGCTGGTCGGTGGCCGCCCAGAGCGTGGTGCCCACCGAGCGGAGGCCCGAGATCTTGCTGAACAGCTCGCCCGCAGGTGGCAGGTCCACCAGTTCAAGGGTTTCGCCCAAACGGTAGAGGTCGCCCTGGTTCGTGCCGCACCAGATCATTCCGGTGGAGTTCGCCGCATGGATGAGCAACAGCTCCTCGCGCCCGCCACGAAGCCCGCGGTAGTAAGCCGTGCGGGCCGCTTGTTCGGTGAACATGATCACGCCCCCGTAAGCCGTGCACAGCCAGATGTTGCCTTCCCGGTCCTGCAGGAAGTTGTTGATCAGGTCGCTGCGGAAGAGCACATCCCGCACCGGGCGCCAGGTCCCTTGCTCTTTCTTCAACCAGAGGATGCCGCCATCGCGCAGCGCCACCCACAGCTCCTTGTCCGCCGTTCGATACGCATGGTGGAAGGCACCGGTGCCTGGCACATCCGCGGTGTCGAGCAGCGTCACCCAGGAACTGTCCCTCCATTCAAGCACCCGGCGTTGCGTGGTCGCGAGCAATACCCCGTCGGGAAACGACTGTACGATGACGGGTTGCTCCAACTGCGCCTTGGTCTGGATCTTATTCGTCACCCCCATCCCGGTCGGTACGGAGTTATTGAACAGGCGCACCGCTCCGTTCGAGGTGCCGGTCACTGTTACGTGCCCACCGACCCTTCCGGAGAAGGGGTTCGCGCTGCTGATCGAACGGACCTCACCTCCCTTGGTCAACGCGGTGACATCGCCCTTGAGCCCGCCGAACCACAAGGTGCCTTCCCCATCCTCGTAGAGGCTTCGGATGCCTGATCGCATGTCGATACGCGCCAGGCTGCTGTCCGTGCGCCCGCTGTGCAGGCCGTTGCTGTCCAGGTAGCACGGGCGCCCGTTGCCGGTCAGGAACCACGTCCGTCCCCTACGGTCCGCAGTGAGCACGAACACCTCGTTGTCGCTGAGGCCGTTCGCCGTGTTGTAAAGGTCCAGGTGGATGCCGTCGTAGCGAACCGCCCCCGCGTCCGTGCCGAACCAGATGAAGCCACCGGGCTCCTGCAGGATCGTGTACACGTTGTTGCTCGGTAACCCATTGCCCACCGTGAGCCGGTGGAAGAGCGGGTCCTGCGCGGCGAGCGGCACGGCAGCACCAACGAAGAGGAGGGACCAGAGGGACCGTGCGCGCATGGTGTGCTGAAATGTACGGCGGGCCATGCATGTGGGGAAGGGTGGCGCCACGGCGGCCAGGCAGGATGGCACGCACCTGGCCAAGGCCTGAACACCTGACCCCCTTGCCGTGCGCTCAAACACACTCCTTCGCACGTCGAGGCTGGCCCTTCTCAGTTCCACCGTCCTTGCGCTGAGCGCCCGCATCGATCCTGCTTGGACCGCCAGTACCGGTGCCGCGAGCTGGCTGCGCACCACCAGCGACCAGAACATCGCGTTGCGCGGCAAGGATGGTGCGGTGAAGGGCCAGAAGTATTTCCCCGCACCGCGCGAGAGCGGCCTCACCCGTGCGCTCAAGTACGCCAGCGCCGTGCGTGCCGCCTACTACACCGCCGCCTACGGCTACACCAGCGCCGCCTTCGGTGCCACCAGCAGCAGCATCCAGGTCACCGACCCGACCAGTGCCGCGGCCAGGGACATCACCGGCGCCCGCGGTGACGCCCATGGCGATGCCGCGACGACAGGCATGTCCGGCATACAGCGCTTCATGGCCGAGGCCAACGCCCGCTTCAAGGCCACCACCAGCACCACCGCCAGGCACTGCGCGCGCACCGGTGAGAAGAACGTGTACGGACAACAGGCCATCAGTAAGGTCGACGGGTCCGTGATGGGACCATTCCCGTGGGCAGCGACAAGACCCCGCAGTATGAAGTGGACGGCTTCACCAACGCCGTGCACCTGTTGGAGGGCGATGGCGTGAAGGCCGTCAAGCTGTAGCGCAACGCTCAACGAACGCAACAGACCCGGTATCGATCCGGGGCTTATTGCGGTCCGGTATCAACGCATCACCTGCACAGCGGCGGGATCGAAGAACACTGGTCGGCCCGGACCGTTCTCCGGGTTGCGCACCACATGGATGCCCGGTGCGATGGCAAGGCTGAGCACCACATCCAGTCGCCTCGGGCTGAAGGCGTCATCCACCAGCACGGGGTCGGGGAGGGGCGTCCACGCCGCAAGCCCGCGCAGGTCCGCACGGTTGGCAAGCGTGTACACGGTGGTGGGCGCGCTCACCTCCAGCACGAAGGGCCGCATTTCGTTGCGTCCGATCGGCACGAACCGCAGGCCGCGCAGCACCGGCACCTCTTCCTTCGTATGGTAACGGCGGTCGTTGTACAGGGGCGTGCCCGCGCTGTCGTAGGTGTGGACGGAAAGCCCGGTGAGGCGGTCGGGGAGCGTTGCGGCATCCGCTTCGGTGACCGGAGCGAGCAGTTCCGGTCCGCGCTCGTGGAAGATCAGGAACGCGATGGCCGCGACGATACACACCACGAGGATCTTGAAAACTGTACGGCGGAACATGTGCGGGTGGGCTGTGGCCCGCCGAAATTAGGGGCGAAGCCTATCGCATGCGCACCGAAACCGACCGCCTCCCAGGCGCCCTCTTCCACGGCTGGGTGGAGCTGCTCACCCTGCTGCTCCTGCTCTTCGTGGCGCTCACGCTCTGGGGGTGGATCCACAACCGGGGCTTCCGTCCCGCCGACCGCGGCCCCAACACGCCGTGGATCCTGTTGCTGGTGTGCTTCGCGCTGGTCGCCGTGCTGCGCACGGTGGATGGCGCCTGGCCCGTTGCCATCACCATTGCTGCGGCCACGGTGGTCGGTGGCCTGTTCTCCCGCGCCATCCGCGAGGTGGCCCTGGTGCTGCCCGCTGTGCTGCTCGCCACCCTGCTGGCCCTCGGCCACCTGCTCAGCGCCGGTGTGCTCACCGGGGTGGGCGCCTTGTTGCTGCTGTTCAACACCCGCCGCGCATGAAGCGCGACCGCCGGGCTCCCAGGCCCTGGCCCTTGATCGCGCTGGCCTCCGCGGTGGTGCTTTCGTTGCTGGTGGGCATGGCAGCGCTCGGTCCGCATCGCGCCGCGAACATCGCGCTTGCGGCCTCTTCCAACATTCTCATCGACGGCCTCAACGAACGGATCCCCGCGCACCGCATCCGCGTGGTGGAACTGGAGGTGGACCCCAACGACCTTGCTGCGCTCAACGCCGATCTGCCGTGGAGCGGGGGGGAGGCGAAGTCAGCCACGCTCATCGACAAAGGCATCCGCTACCCAGCCAGGTTCCGTTACCGCGGGGTGTACGCCACCACGCACTTCCTCGGTGGCAAGAAGTCCTTCCGCCTGAACCTGAAGAAGGACAACCCCTTCAGCCCGTACCGCCGCCTCAACTTCATCAACCCCAAGGCCTTCAACATGGTGAACGACCACCTCGCCCTGTGGATCGCAGGGCGCATGGGTGTGCCGGTGCCCTACGATGACTTCGCCTTCGTGCGGATCAACGGTGTGGACGTGGGCGTGATGGAAGTGTTCGAGCAGGTGGACAAGGACTTCGAGCGCAACCGGCACATCGGCGATCACAGCGTGGCCGTGTTCAAGGGCGACTATCCACCGGTGACCGGACGCGAACTGCCCAAACCACTGGCCTTGTGGACCGATGCCGCGCACTGGGAATACGTGGGCGGTGGCGACAGTGCGCTGGCTCACCAACGGTTGAACGCACTGGTCGATGTGGTCCGTTCCAAGAAGCTCAGCGCCGAACAGAAACGCGACAGCCTTCCGAAGCTCATCGACATCGATGCCTTCCTGCGGTACTACGCGGCGTTGAAGGTGATCAACACCAGCCACATCGATGACTTCCACAACCAATGGCTCGTGCTGAGCCCGCGCACCGGTCTGTTCTATCCCGTGCTCTGGGATCCGCTGATGATGTATCCGCACCGCGACGAGCCGTTGCATCCGGTGCATGACGCGTTGAGCAAGCTGGTGCTGATGGATCCGGAGTGGCGCCTGCGATGCGATCGCCAGGTGGCGGAGGGCATCGCCCTGTTGCGCACGGACGGACTGTTCGAGAAGCACCTGGACCAAGTGGCCGATCGCCTGCAGCCGAGCGTACTGCGCGACCGCAACAAGTACGGCCAGGTGAGCCCCGATCCCGCCGATGTGCATGGCACCAGCTTCGCGCATTGGACGCACAGCCTCACCAGCCTGCAGCGCACCGCGCTCGCCTATTGGGGGAAGGTGGCCGCTGAACTGAAGGACGTGCAGGCCGATGCGGTGATCCATGGCAACACGGTGCAGGTCACCGCACAGGGCCCCAACGCGTTCACCGTGGAGCTGCAGGTGGACAGTGCAGGGGAGTTGCCGCAGGTGGTCGGTGCTTACCACACGTTGGGCTGGTCGCCGGATGCATCCAACGGCGACAAGGTGCCGCAGGTGACGATCGTTCCCCGGCTGCTTGCACCGGACAGTGCGCACACCGGCCTGCACGCCGCGGACCGCCCCTACATCGTCACCATCACCCTGCCGAACGGGACCCTCCGCAAGGCCACGATCATCCCTGTGCCATGAAGCTGGTGAAAGCGGTGCAGCGACGGTGGAGCGTGGTGCGCACCTTGCTTGCGCTGGTGGTGCCCGCGGGCGTGCTGGTGGCGGTCTTCACCTACCTGCCGCACGATCTCCTGCGCAAGGGCGAACGACTGGGCTTCTCGGCCGCGGAGATCGGAGCGTACAGCGGCCTCTTCGATCGCCGCGCCACGGAGGAGCCGCTGGTGAAGCCCGAGATCATTGGCCTTGAGCCCACCTTCGACAGTGATCAATGCCTGCTCCAGCACACCGATGCGAAGTGGCACCCGAAGCGCTTCGTGGCCGAAGGCTGCGGTGACAGTGTGGAGGTGCGGCGCTTGCGCTCCGTGGAAGGCGGCTGGGTGCTGAAGTTCCCGAAGGACGCGTTGTGCCGCGGACAGCGGCAGTGGGTGCTGATCCCCGCCACCGTGGGATCCATCCGCGCCAAGTACATCGAGCAGCTCGCCACGGAACTCGGCATCGTCTGTCCCGAGGTCAGCTTCGTGAAGCTCACCGCCTGTGGCGAGGACCTCGGCGTGTTCCTCAAGGAGGAGCGCATCGATGCCGGCTTCATGGAACGCCACCAGCTCACCGACGGCGCGCTCTTCACCCAAGGCCTCGCCACCGACCGACCGGACCACTTCCTTCCGGCGTTCGAGGACGATACGCTCGCCGCACGGGAGGTGCGTGCGGCCCTGCAGCGCTACGGTGCCGGTGATGCGATGGACAGCAAGGCCGCAGCTTCCGTGCTCTTCCTGCAGATGGTGGAGGAACGCCACGACCTGCTCACCGACGAAGGTGTTTACGCCTACCGCTGGACCACCGCCGCCATACAACCCCTCTATCGTGCGGAACGATCCGCCGGCGATGCGGTGCCCGTGCAGCGTGCCTTGCTGGGCGCCGTGCTTGGGCAGGAGGGCACGGTGAAGGAGTGGGACCGCATCCGGTCCGCGTTGATCGCGAAGGAGGTGACCTGGGCCGAACGCTGGGCCGCCATGGACAAGGCCTGGTTGCCCGTGCTGCGCGGTGCATCCTCCACACCGGCCGCACAGGCCGAGGCCGATCGCATCAAATACCGGCTCCTGGAACGCATCCGCTCCGGCGATCCGGCCACCTTCCTCGGTCCGGTGAAGGAGGTGGAAGTGCCGCCGGTGTTCCTCGCCGATGCGGACAAGGCGATGGCGCCCAGCGGCACCGGCCGCATGGAGTTCATCGAGCGCATGCGCGCCGACTTCGACGCAACGTTGGAAGGGGACACGCTGGTCTTCGGTCGCGGCGCCTGCGTCATCAAGCAGGACCTGATCGTACCCACAGGGCTCGCCGTGCGCTTGAACGAAGGCGCGCGCCTCTTCCTTTCGCCCGGTGTCTCCCTGCTGGTCAATGGTCCCTTGCAAGTGCGTGGCACACGCATGCGCCCGGTCTTCATCCGCGCAGCGGAGAAGGACAAGCCCTTCGGCACCGTAGCGGTGAACGGGGACGGCACCTTCGCTTGTTCCCTGCACGGCCTGCAGATCAGCGGTGGCAGTGAAGCACGCATCAACGGACTCTACCATTCCGCCATGCTCAGCATCCACCACGCCGATGTGGTGATGGACCAGTGCATCATCAGCGGCTCACAGGCCGAGGACGCCTTCAACCTGAAGAACGGGCACGCCACCATCCGCGACTGCGTGTTCGAGGACGGGCACGCCGACCTCGTGGACCTCGACTTCGTAAAGGGCGAGGTGAGCGGCTGCACCTTCCGCAACGGCCGCACCGACAGCAACGGCGATGGCCTCGATGTGAGCGGCTCACAGGTGCTCGTAAGCGACTGCCGCTTCATCAAGCTGTTGGACAAGGGCATCAGCGTGGGTGAGGCCAGCCAGGTGCTCGTGCTCGGCAGCACCTTCGAAGGCAACCGCCTCGGCATGGCCGTGAAGGACCTCAGCGTGGCGCACGTGAGCGGCAACCTCTTCAAGGAGAACGCCACCGTGTTCGGCGTGTACCGCAAGAAGGCCATCCACGGCGGCGCAGTGCTTATGCTCTATACCAACGAATTCGTGGACAACGCCAAGGAGCGCGATATCGACGCCCTCAGCCGCATCGAGCAGAAGGATGCGCCAGACGCCAAGGTGTGGGCGCAGTTCGGGGTCAACGAATAGTAGCAGGCGGCCAGCCTGAGCGGGGGCAATGCCCATGAAGGTTGTTCGTCTGACCCGTATATCCCGGGTGAAAGCTGGCTCGAGCGATTTGGAAGAATAGCGTCATCGTTACTACTTTCCTGCTATGAAGGCTCTGCAAAACTTTCCTCTTCATCTGGTCGGCATGGGCGTTCTGCTAGTCAGCAGTCAGACACTTAGAGCACAGCCCTTCACTCAAGTGGGTGGGGACATAAATGGCGAGCTGCCTTGGGACGTGTTTGGTTATTGCGTCTCACTTTCAGGGGATGGATCCAGGTTGGCCATTGGTGCACCAGGTAACTCCTTCAATGGATATGAAGCCGGGCATGTCCGTGTTTATGAATTGGCCGGGGGGCAATGGATGCAGCTGGGTGCTGATATTGATGGCCAAGGCGACGGTGATTGGTCAGGGTATGCAGTCTCGCTTTCGTTGGATGGAACTCGATTGGCGATCGGATCACCTCTCAACGATGAACAAGGACCATCGAGCGGACAAGTGCGCATCTATGAGGAAGTAGCGGGCGGATGGGTGCAGCTAGGTGCGGGCATCTACGGTGAAGCCCCAGGAGATTGGTTCGGCTCTTCGGTCTCGCTTTCGCAACAGGGTGACCGGGCGTTCATTGGGGCTATGAAGAACGATGGAAGTGGATTGGACGCTGGACATATCCGCGTATATCAGTTTCTCGGGGGCATCTGGACACAGTTGGGTGGCGACATTGATGGCGAAGCTGCGGGGGACTATTCGGGTTCGGCTATTTCGTGTTCAGCGGACGGAACGGCGATAGCCATTGGAGCACCTGGTAACTCCGGAGGTGGACCACAAGCCGGGCATGTTCGAGTTTATGCTGAAGATGGTGGGGTATGGGCCCAACTGGGTGTCGATATCGATGGGGAAGTAGCGGGTGATTTTTCAGGCCGATCGGTGTCGCTAAATGCCAATGGTGGTCGTCTTGCTGTGGGGAGTCCAAAGAACAGTGGTAATGAATTTGATGCCGGGCATGTGCGTTTGTTCGATTTCGTCGGTGGCATGTGGATACAGGTCGGATCAGACCTTGACGGGACAGTGGCCGAAGAAGAATCAGGTCTGGCAGTATCGCTCTCCGCGGATGGTACCCGGGTGGCAATAGGATCTCCAATGCATGATGGCTTCGGGGGATCCGTCGGAGCGGTGCGCATCTATCAGGATGTTAATGGAGTTTGGGAACAGGTAGGACCCACGATATATGGAGAAGCCGATGATGACTGGTTAGGATGGTCAGTGTCATTGTCTGCACAGGGTAACCGCATCGCGTTCGGAGCTACCGGGAACAATGACAATGGCTCGAATGCTGGCCAGGTTCAAGTCTACGACGTTGGCACTTTCATCGGCTTTCCGGAGAACGTGGATATCCAGCTGCCACTGGTGGTGCCCATCCCAGCCAGTGAAGTGCTCTACATCGAAGTGCCGGACCAGACGGAATTCCACCTCTACAATGTGGACGGACAACAGGTGCTCACCCAGCGCCTTTCCGGTGGCCGTGAAGCGATCGATGTATCGGCTCTACCTCCCGGTGCCTACGTGGCCGAACTGCGCACCCGCGATTGGCGGCCCAGCCGCTTCGCCAAGGTGTTGGTGGAGTGAGGGCTACGGCCTCGCGAAGATCCCCTCCCGGTCCAACGGCCGTTCCGTGATCCGCCATGCGAAACCCTTCAGGCGCGTCTCCTCGGGCGGGGCCTGTTCCAGCGGGTACAAGGTGGCGTCGGGACGCGTGATGAAGGTGATGCGCTGCACCTGGCCCTGATCGATGCCCACCACCAACCGGCTGCAGTCCGCGCGGTTGAGCCCGATCACCTGTTCGCGTCCGTCCTTCAGTTCGCGGGGGTAATACACCGTGCGGCAGTTGCCCGTGGCCTCGATGCGGTGGATGGCGTTGTTGCGGAAGAGGCCCACCATGTGCGTGCCGGTCACCTGGTCGCAGTGCGCGGTGTCCACCTCGCTGATCAGGAAGGCGTCGCGGTCCACGAAGAGCGTGTCGGCGCCACCTTCGCGGAGCTTGATGCGCATGCTGCGGCCGGTGATCTGGTCCACACCGCTCCACAGCACCGGCGACCCGATGAAGCGGATCAGGCTGTCGGCCTGCGCGTAGGTCATGGTGTCGCAGGCGCCTTGCAGGTCGCTCTTGAAGAAGCGCACGCCGCGTTGCCCCCGGATCAGTCGCTTGCCGCTGCTGTCGGCGCTGGCGAAGAGCGTGTCGGCGTGCAGGAAGAGCGTGTCCTCGCCCAGGAGCATCACCAGCTCTGCGCGACCGGTGATGAGGCTTCGCGCTTCGCGTTCCCGATGGCTCCCGCGATCACCTCTCACCAGCAACTTGTTGGCGGTATCCACCACGTTCACATGGCCCCAGGCTTCGCCGATCCCGGCTTTCCGGTCGTAGGCCAGGCTGTCGCCCAGCAGTTCCTGTCCGTCCTTCAGCAGGATGCGCGCGCCCCGGCTGAAGTTGCCGACGTCCTTGCGTGTGTTGTAAGTGCCCCGGCTGCACCACATGCGCGTGCCGCCGCTGGTGATGGTGGTGGGGCCCAGGAAGCGCGCCACGCCCGTGGTGGTGGTGTAGTGCAGCGTGTCGCTGGTGATCGTGCGGTCCGGTCCCTTCAACACCACGCTGTCGCTGAAGACGAAGGTGTGCGCCCCTGCGAAGTAGGAGCCCCGACCGCTGGTGAGCGTGTTGTTCTCGGTGCGGCTCACGAGCGTTCCACCTCCGGTGTAGGTGGCCACCCGCTGCCCCACGTTGTAGATCAGGTTGGTGGTGGTGAGCTCCATGTCCTTGTCCGACACATGCACATCGCCGCTCAACGTGGCGAGGCGTTCCTTGCCGCTGTACGACATGCGCGCGCCGGTCATGCGCAGCGAGTCACCCTGCTGCACGCTGATGCGTCCGAAGGCCTCCACGCGCTGGTCCTCGTAGATGTAGGCGCTGTCGCAGCCCATTACGGCACCCTCGTGCTTGAAGCGGGCGTTGCCGATGAGCCGCTGGGCACCGGGGGCGATGGCCTTGTCGAAGGTCCACGCGTCCGCCCCCAGGATCTCGATGCGAGTGCCGGGGCCCTGGATCTTCGTCTGTGACCAAGCCTTAGAACCCAGTAGCAGGAGCAGTGGCAGGAGCAGGGGCAGGCGCAGGGGCAGCAGGCAGGGGCGAGCCTGCGAGCCGATCAGCATCTGCGTCATCTGCGTCATCTGCAGTTCAGTCCTCGTGGCTTTTCGGCAGCGGACCCGCCTGCCGGCCGGCAGGTCTGCGGTTAAGTCCCGTTCCGGCCCTGCGATCTTCATGCCGCAGCGGGGCCCGTCGCGGTGATCACTTCTTCGCCGCCTTGCGGGCGCGGTGGCGTGCGTTCAGGCCGCTCACCACATCGCTGGTGATGTTCAGGCTTTCGTTGCCCACCCAGATCTGCCCGCCGCTCTGAATGCTGAAGATGTAGTCGAAGCCGGCGGTCTTGTTGTACTCTTTCAGGTAGGCCACCAGCTCGTCGGTGATCTCCTTCATCATCTGTACCTGCATCCGGTCCAGCCTGTCCTGCGAGGTGGCCTGCATCTCCTGGATCTCCGCGCTCAGGCCCTTCAGCTCGTTCTCGTCGGCGGCCATCTGTGCTTGGGTGCTGTACGTCTGGTCCTTGCTCATGAGCTCGTTGTAGCGGGCCTTGGCCTTGTTCATCTTGTCGGCCAGCACACCCTCGAGCCGGCGGCCCTCGCTTTGGAACGAGTTCTCACGCTCCTTCACCAGTTCGAAGCCTTCCTGGATCGAGTCGCTGAGCACGTAAGCGATCCGTGCCTCCTTCAAGGCCGCGGTGTCGCGTACCACCAGCGGGGTGATCACGCCGGTGCTGTCGGTGGTCGTTGCGGCCGGTGCGGCACTGGCAGGAGCAGGGGAACGCATCAAGGCCCAGCCCAACAGGGCGGTGAGCACAACGTTCCAAATGATGATCAGGGTGCTGGTGGACTTGCTCATGGAAATGAAAAGAGGCCCTGCCAACAGTGGCAGGCGGGCGCGAAGGTAACCGCAGCCTTTTCCCCGAAGGTGGTCGTGGCGCTAGCGCATCACCACGAGCTTGCCGCTGCGGGTGCCGCGGTCCGTGGTGATCAGTACCTGGTAGGTGCCCGGAGCGATGGAACGCACGTCCACCGTGGCTTGCGGAGCGCCGCGCTGCAGTTGCTGCCACATCACCCGGCGGCCGCCCAGGTCGAACAGGGACAGGTCGCGGGCGTCACTCTCGAGCCCCGTGAGCGTGACCTCGTCGTTGGCAGGGTTGGGCATCAGCGCCACCGGAGGCAGCACCTGTTCGTTCAGCCCGGCGATCACATCGATGGTCACGCAAACGGTGTCGTTCGCGGCCACCACGTCCGTGGGCCAGCTCGTCCAGCTGCAGAACGTGCCGCTGGCGGTGTTCTCCGGCAGGAACTGGGTGTTGAACAGGAAGAGCACCGAGTCGCCGGGTTGAATGGCCGTGCCCGTGTAGTTCTGCGTCACCACCGGCTCGTTCGCGAAGCGGTAGCTCACGGGGATGTTGCTCAGCGGCTGGTTGCCGAAGTTCTTCACCCACGCGCGCACGTTGAGCGGCTGCGACACCACGAAGCCGTCCACCACGCCGAAGAAGCCCGTGCATCCCGCGTCGAACACCGGCAGCTGCTCCACGCGCAACCCCAGGTGGAAGTCGGCGATGTCCTGGTCGCGGTATTCCGCCCAAACGCCGCCCAGCACCTCGTAGGCACGCAAACTGAAGGGGGGCTGCACATCCTGCGCGATGTTGACGTTCTGGCCTTGCATGTACCACTCCACCCAAAGTGTGCCCTCGGTGAGGATGAAGGGGTTCGCCAGGGGATGGGTGTGGTCGCCTACGCCTCCCTGCGGAGCAGGTACGAACACCGAATCCAGCACCGTGCCCGGACCGCCGTTCACCCCGTCGTCGTCATACACTTTCATGGTGTAGCCCGCACCGTTATTGCTGCTGATGCGCAAGGTGGTGGCCGCGATCACGCACGGATAGAACGGGGGAAGGATGTGCACGCCCACGCCGCCGCCGCCGCCGTTCCAGCCGATCCCGATGCCGTCGTCACTGGCTCCGTGCCAGCTCACGTTCATGGCCACCAACGAGGTGTCGTACGCCACCACCTCCTGGGTCACGCTGTTGTTGCTGGCCACCAGTTCGCTGGGCAGGGTGGGGAACGACACCACGATTCGGTGTGTGCCGGTGCCCGTGGCCGTGAAGGTGTTGGCGAAGGTGATGGTCTCCGTCACTCCCGGACCCATCGCGCTCACCGGGAAGGAGTCCACCAGCACTTGGGAGAAGCCATAGTAGACCTGGGCCTTCAGCATGAATCCGGGGAGCAGCTGGTTGCCGGTGTTGCGCACGCGGGCCACGATGGTGGTGGGGGCGCCGTTGCGCTGCACGGTGAGGCCCTTGCTGCCCTCCTCCGTCACCCAGTCCACGGCCGCATCGGTGATGTCCAGCAGGGGCACCGGCGGGTTGTAGTAGCGCACGGCATAGCCAGCGGCGGGGTAGGTGCCGTTGCTCGCCATCAGCCCGATATCGCCGGTGAGGCTCTCGATCCCGTTGATGGGACCGTTGCTGCTGCTCACCCCCGTGACCGACTCGTACTGCATGGTGATCGTGCTGTCCAGCTTGTTGAAGATGATCTGGAAGCTGTTGCTGCCGGAGTAGCCCGGTGCGGTCACGCTCCAGAACGGCACGTTGAGGTAGCTCACCACCAGGCTGTCCAGGTCGTCGTAGAAATAGACCTGGCCGGGGTTGCCGGCGCCCGCGAAGCTCAGGTCGGTCATGTACGCCGCCACGTAATCGTTGGTGGCACCGGCCGTGGGGATCAGGGGGAAGGGGGCCGCGATGTTGCTGTTGTTGAACACCAGGTAGCCGTTGCTGCCCACCCACACCTTCTTCACGTCGTACCAGTAGAAGGGTGCGTTGGTGCTCAGCAGGATCGGGCCCACCACGTTGTCGTCCGCCAGCCCGGTGATCAATGTACCGGTCTGCGTGATGTCGATCCAGTTGTACACCGGGCCGCCGGGTTCATTACTGTCCTTCCAGATGTACCCGTAGGTATCAGGCCCACCGGTGGCGGCGTTCAACAAGGCGGGCAGGGCAACAAGGCAACTGAGGGTAAGGGTCCGGACCATCGACGGTTGGTTTTGGGACCAAAAGGTAAGGGCAAGAAGGACAATAGCTGACCAAGTGGTCAGGCCGGCATGGCTGAGCGGGTCTAGACGCTCTTCCTATCGCACCACCTGCAAAGGCGCCGATAGCACCGAACGCTCCGTGCGCAGCTGCACCACGTACGCACCGCTGCTCAAGCCGGAAACATCCAGATCCGCTTGCGCGCCGCGGAACGCCTGCTGAAGCACCGCACGGCCTTGCACATCCAGCACGCTCACCGTACCCGCTTCTTCACCGGCGTTCAACGCGATCCGCACCAGGTCAGTAGCGGGGTTCGGGTACAGGTGCAGGCGCTCGTTGGCGTGCTCTTCAACGCCGACCGCGCAGGCCCACAGTTCCACATCGTCAATGAAGTAGAGAGCCAGCAAGCTGCCAAGGGAATTGCTGTGGTCAGCTATGAACACACTGTCGATCTCATCAAGGGTTTGAAAAGCACCGAGGGTGAGGTTGCTCTCACCACCGCTAGCCTCGAACCCGGCCTCTAGCAGGGTCCAACCCGCCGTATCTACTGCACTGATGTCGAAGGTCACCGCCGCATATGTGTCCCACGCAGTGTCTTGGTAGTTGCAGACCGTAGGCGTTCCATACCACAGGAAGGCATGGAAAACGCTGGTGCGGTAGCATGATGAATCGGCCATGTTCATCCATAACCGCAGGCAATAATGCTGGCCCGCCACCAAGGGTTGGGTCAGATCGACATTTGCATAAGACTGCGGGTTGCCATCAGGGAAGCCCCCTTGGGAGTTCATGCGCAAGGTCGTCACCAGGATGAACCCATCTCCGCTGTGACTGTACTGAAAACCAAGCCCTCCTTGAGGCACACCGCTTCCATTTCCCAAACTGCTGTTGCAAGCGTGGGCCAGACCGGGACTTGCTGCACAATCCAGATCTGTCCAATCTTGTAAACTATTGTAGCCAAGGCCGAAATTGCAATTGGTCGTGAATTGCTCAAAGCTACCATTCGGAACAAGGTTCTGTCCATTTGCTCCTAACCCGAGCAACGTGCCAATCAAGAACAGGGAGCTTCGCATGACTTCTGATCTAGTGTGCAACAGTGAACTTGGTTGAGTACTCGACCTCGGCAACTTTCAGTTCCAACAGATAGAGGCCATTCGCCAGGTCCGACAGATCGAACTGCGTTCGAAAACCCTGGATCCGTTGCCGAAGCACAACGCGTCCCTGTTCATCCCGAACGACGGCCTCGCCTTCTTGGATCGCGGTATCCGTGACGAGTTCTAATGCTTGATCGGCCGGATTGGGGTAAGCACGCACACCGATGGTGTTGACCGTGTGGGATCTGGGAGTTCCGTTCTCATCTGTTCCACCGGGATCACCGCACCACCATTCCCGTTTGATCCGGTTGCCGGCCGGATCGTAGGAATACTTGACCCAACAATGGTCCGGTGGGGTCTGGGCGACGACCGCTGTGCCAAGGGACATAGCACCGACGTAAACGAGAGCAAACTTCAACCAGGTTCCGCGCTTCATGGCTGTACAAGAATCTACTCGACCGACGCTAAAGCTAGATCGAATTCCTGTCCTAGCCAAATCACGCATAGACCTGTTGACATGATCCTGATGGCATGAGAATTGTGCCACACGATCCAAGTGAACTGACATGTTGCGCATTGGTGCGCATTGGATATATTGGTAGCGAAACAAGCCACCAGCATGCCACGAACGCACGACTGCCGGAGCAAGGCCACTGTCGCCTCATTTGCCTGTGTCCTCTTACTCGTTGGCGCTGTGCGAGGGCAGTTGATCCAACCTGAGATCACGGATGCCTTCATCAACAGCCGCACTATTGATGTATCCAAGCCGGTCGGCGTCACCGATGGCTCTGCGAATGTGAGCGCAAGTGGGGGAGCTACCTATTCCATTCCGGTCTTAGTGCCACCGGGAACGAATGGGATGCAGCCACAGCTAGGCATCGTGTACAACTCGCAGGCCGGGGACGGTCCGTTGGGTTGGGGCTGGGGCATCGCCGGGTTGTCTGTCATTTCACGTGTTGGAGCGGACTGGTATCATGACAGCAAGACACTCGGAGTAACGTACACGGCCACTGACCGTTTCTCTGCGGATGGTCAGCGACTGGTGATGCTTAGCCCTGGCAACTATGGTGCCAACGCGACCACGTACGATACAGAGAACGCCTCCTTCAGCGTTTACACGGCCAACGGCATATTGGGGAGTGGGCCCATTTCCTTCAGCGTGACCGAACGCGATGGTACATACAGGCAATACGGGGGCACCGCTGATTCCAGAGTGCTTGGTGATAATGGAAATTCGGTTGCTGTCTGGCGGCTCAATAAGGTCAGGGATCCCTTTGGGAACTACATCAACTACGTGTATGACTCGAACGATGGCGAAAGCCGGTTGCTCCGGATCGACTATACCGGCAACGCTAACATTGGCATGGCACCCTACAATAGCATTGAGTTCACTTACGCGCCCCGGACTGATAAGAACGAAGTTTTCACGGGCGGCAGCGGCTACAAGACCTCCAACCTGCTCGAAAGCGTGGTTGTGCGTTGCGAAGGGGCAGTTGCTCGTACGTATGCGTTCAACTACTCGTTGAGGGACATCAACAAGAGCTACCTCAGAGAGGTTCTGGAGTCCGGGGCTTACGGCACCGCCCTGAACTCCACGATCATCAAGTATGGCGATCCTGTGGCAGTTCCCTTCGATACGGAAACCTCCAGCGCATTCGTCGGCGATGCCTATGACTTTTATTCCGGCGATTATGATGGGGACGGCGATTCTGAGTTGCTCACCTCTGAGTACCAGTACACCGAGGATGGCTTTCGGTATAATAGCGACCTGAGTGTTTTCAAGCGCGTCGGAGTGAACAATTTTCAAGAGAGTTGGTCTATTCCCTTGGCCGTTGACATTCAGGTGATCAACAACCAGAACGTACCCCAGAGTTACACCGCCAATGTGAGCAATGACATGAACGGCGATGGCCGGGATGACATCGTGTTGGGCGAGGTTCACTTCGATGCACCGTATTACACGCTGCAGAATTTCATCTTGTTGGAGTCGAACAGTAGTAACGCTAGCTCATTCGCAACCTCCACTTATCCGGCCCCCATTCACCAGTCCGTGACGTTTGACATTGTCTATCCCAACACGTTCAACTATCAAGTGTCAGGTGATTTCAATGGCGATGGAAAAGGTGATCTGCTTGCAATACTTGGCAACCAGAATCTCGGTGCTTACCACGGTTTCTTGTATAGCCCTGGGGCGAACATCTCTGGACAGATCTTGGGCATTCAGCCGGACGGCGTGAACGCGCTCTATTCCGCTAGCTTTCTAGCACCTATCGATTTCGATGGTGATGGCGCCCACGAAATCATAGCAGTGTGGGGCACAAGTTCTGTAGCCCAGGAAACGCGGATCTACCAGTGGACCACTTCTCCTGTGGCGGGCTTTCAGGTGATCTGGTCTAGCTCCGGCTTCCCTACGCCCGATCACAACCTCTTCCTCGGCGACTTCAACGGAGACGGGAAGACCGACATCTTGAACCGCTATGGCAACGGCTCGGTTTGGAACATCGCCTATTCAACGGGCAGTGGCTTCATTGATATGCCTTTCACTCAGTTCAATGCTTATGTGGACATTGATGCCCAAATGCCGGATATCCTTACCGTTGCCGACCTCAACGGTGACGGTATGTCGGATATCTGCCATGGACGCAACGTTTCAGGGACCTCTGTGCTTGACCTTTTCTACAGCAGGGGTATGCACGCGGCCTTTCAGGAGCGTACATATAACCCGACCGGCGTGCTCGGTGCGTCGCCTGCCCTGATAACTGATGTGAATGGCGATGGCCGCTCAGAGATCATCAATACCACGAATGTGAACGATCCGATTGAGATCTACTTCTTTGACCGGAGGGGCCATGAGCGCAGCGTCCAAAAGGTGGTGAATGGCATGGGTGCAATAAGCGAATTCGGGTACGGATACATGACAGAGCCTGCCGTACACACAAGGGGGCTATCCTTCGCTTACCCTTTCGGCGATGCCCAGTTACCCTTCGAAATGGCAACGACCCTTTCCACACCGGATGGCATCGGTGGCATGTCAACAACATCATACACCACCATCGGTGCCGTTCTGGATCGCACCGGCCGTGGGTTCATGGGCTTCAAACAGCGCTTCACCTCATCTCCAACAGCCAACGCCCTTGTGGTAGAGCAGCAGGAAATGGATCCGAACTACCGGATCGCCTTGCCTGACAGTCGACAAGCCTATCGCTTGGACAACCTTGAACTGCTCAGCAGCACGGTGCAGGACATCTACCTACAACCGCTTGGTAACCTCCAGGATCATCGTTTTTTTCTGAAGCTGCAATCGGCTGTGGAGTTGAATGCCCTTTCCGGTGCCACCACCACAGTGGTGAATTCAACTTGGGACAGCTTCGGAAACATTACCGGTTCCGTCAAGAATACGAACAACATCGAGATAGAGACCACAACTACCACCTACGTCGCCGCTGGCCCTTCCAGCGTTCCATCGAGGCCCCAGCATGTAAGTGTTTCGAATACCAGGGGTAGTGAACCGACCGTTCAGCGCCAGTCGTGGGCCAATTATGATGCCACCACAGGGGCCGTTACGAGCACAACGGATTTCTATGGAACCTCCGAGCCGGTCACCACCAGTTACGAATATTGGACCCCAGGAAATCTGAAGCAGAAGATAACCTCATATCCGTTGCTTGCAATAGCTGAACGACCGGTAGAGATGTTCAAGTATGAAACGAAATACCGGTTTGTGTCATCACACAAGAATGTGCTTTACGAGAATGGCCTGTTCGTGGATGTCGAGGAGAAGTTCACAACAGATCCCATGTGGGGTGAGCCGCTTTCGTACTTGAGCTCAGATGGGTTGACCACGTTAATGAGCTATGACGGCTTCGGAAGGCTTATCGAGACCCAAGTGCCGCACATTGCTGGCTCACCGCGTTTTGCCATCACGAATCAATACGCGTGGACGATCAACAGCCCCAACGAATACTTCAGTGTAACTACCATCGATCCAAGGGGCGCGGACCGCATTGAAGTGAAGGACCTGCTCGGAAGGACCGTGAAGACGCTGACCGAGGGCTTCAATTCACAGACGGTGATCGCAACAACAGAATTCAATTCACGCGGTGAGGTCATGAGAGAAACCACGCCCCACAAGTTGAACGAACCATTTCTCACGATCGAGCATGGATACGATCCCTATGGCAGGAAATCATACACCACTCATCCACAGAGCGGGACTACAAGTGTCACGTACAGCTTCAATAGCGCCTTGCTTAGCACCACGGTCACGAGTGGATCTGGTCAAGCAACAACTACGATCACCGATGCTACGGGGAAGACCACCAAAGTACTGGACGATGGTGGTGAACTGGTGTACAAGTATGATAGTTGGGGCAACTTGCTGAGGGTGTCGCATGATGGGATCGTAATAAGCAATTGCACTTTTGACAGCTACGGCCGGCAGACCGCGCTTCTTGTGCCGGGTGCAGGAACCACCTTTTATAAGTACGATCCCTTCGGCCAACTATACTATCAAAAGGATCCCAACACGAACGAGCATACGATCGAGTACGATAATCTAGGGCGAGTGCGCAGCCGCACTGGAGGTGAAGGAACCACGCTCTATAGCTACTACAACAACAATGGTCGTATGAACAACAACCCCGTGGAGATCCAGCTTAACGGGGTATCACGACAGTTCGAGTACAATGACCCTTACTTGAGGCTTACCAATGCCACGAGCGTTATCAACGGCCAGAGCTATCAGTTCACTTACGCTTACGACATCTACGACCACGTCATCGAGAAGACCTATCCGTCCGGTTTCCAGATCCACAATTACTTCGATGCGGATGGAAGCTTGGAATTGGTCGATTCTCCGCTTGGCGCGCTCTTCCAAGGTGTGAGCCAGAACGGCCTTGGCCAGTATACCGAGTTTATCCAAGGAGACGGCAGATCCGTCACCAAGGACTACGACCATGGGGTGCTCACCCGGATCAAAGCTACAGGCGTACAAGATCTGAATATGGCCTATGACTATACCACGGCCAACCTGAGTTACCGTTGGGATGCCATGAAGGCGCTCAACGAGGTCTTCACCTACGATGACCTCAACCGGCTGACATCCTCAACGGTTTCGAACGTTGATGGTGGTGGCACTGTACTCACATCCCTTCCAACGACGCACTACGAATACGACGGTAGTATCGGCTCCACAAAGGGCAACCTGACCATGCGCTCGGATATAGGCCAGTTGGGCTACGCAAGCCATAACGTGGTCGCCGCCAAGAACATCGCCTATCCTACGCCACCCGATGCACCGCCGTTCGTGATCAGCCTGGAGACACAAGCCATCACGTACACCCCTTTCCTGAAGACCGCCACAATTGAGGAAGTAGTGAATGGAGACAACTACCTGCTTCAATATGAATACGGACCCGAGCAGCAGCGCACGCGCAGCGTGCTCCAGCGCAACGGTAACGGTGAACAGGAGCGTGTGTACCTGGGCGACTACGAGGTGCAGAATTTACAGGGTGATGTGGAGGAGATCCACTACATAACCGGCGGCGATGGACTTTGCGCGATCGTGGTGAGAACCAACGGGACCTGGAAAGCGTACTCGACGTACTCGGACCACTTGAACAGCATCGTGGCCGTAACGGATAACTCGAACGGAACCATAGTCGCTGAGCAGAACTTCGATCCGTGGGGTCGCCGAAGGGACCCGGCGACCTGGGAATGGACCGACACTAGCCAACCCACTTGGTTGTACCGGGGCTATACCGGCCATGAGCATGTGGAGCCCTTCGCCCTGATCAACATGAATGGGCGTATGTATGATCCGCTGAATGGGAGGATGTTGAGCGCTGACAACTATGTCAACGGGTCCAGTGCTACACAAGCTTTCAATCGGTACAGTTATGCGGCTAATAACCCACTGAAGTATTCCGATCCGTCTGGGAATTTCGTTCATATACTGATCGGAGCGGGGATTGGTGGTGTGGTCAACCTCATCTTCAAGGCAGCGAACGGACAAATTGGAAGTTGGGAAGATGGTTTTGCGGCCTTCGGTATTGGCGCGGCGGCTGGAGCGCTGGGGGCTGCAACTGGTGGAGCTGTCTTTCTGGCGGCAGGAGGTGGCGGAGCTCTTGGAGCCGGAGGATTTCTAGCAGGGTCTCTGAGCGGAATGGCGGGCTCTGCATACTCCATACCGCTTCTTTCTTTTGGAAACACGGCATATTTTGGTGATAGACCCATATCTATGAAGGAATACGCTTTTGGCGTCGCAACCGGTGGAGTGCTGTCGGGTACAGTGAACGGAAGTTTAGCTCTGCTCAATGGACGTTCTTTTTGGAACGGATCTTTACCACAAGTTAGACCAACATATATCGCACCTGCTGCGCCCACACTTAATAGACCTGCGCCTTCTGGGGCTCCTGCGCCTTCTGCATCCAGCAATTCTGTTTATGGCAATACCTCTTCTTACCCGGAGAGATCATTCCGCCTTGACTTGCCGTCAAGTAACACGTCCTCTATTCCGTTGGATGGTCGACCAGGGATAATTTCGAGCCCGCGGCCATCCATCAGTGGATATGACGCTCGATTAGCAGCCCAGCGTGACTTGTATCATAGTTTCCCGCAAGAATTTGACGAAATAATAATAGAACAAGGCGCGCATACATTGAGAATTGTGGATCAAGCTCATTGGTTTGAATTGCCCGGAGCTATCGATGGAAGAAGTGGGGTTTATCAAATTGGCATGAACGACATGGGGATTATTTGGCATGCTAATTTCGTGCCATGAACATGCATGGGTTGGTCATTTATGACTTGGGGGGGCAGTGGGTGCTTCGGCTGGAAGATCCAGAAAACGTGCGGAGTGATGTAATGGACTGGATTCGGTTGACGGTTAGGATATGGCACGAGGGTTTCGAATCGAGAGAGAGGCTTGACTTTGAGAAATTGGAATTGCAGTCGTTTCATCGGCATCTTCTCGATATTGAGGCGAGAAGATTAAAGTATATTGCCCTGAATCCAGTTGGGGAGAGATTCAAATTGGCCCTTGAATTAATAGATGATGACAGATTAGAGCTTTCGTATTTTTTGACCGACAAATTGTTTCTTGTTAGAATTGTCGGCAAATGCCAAATAGCTAATGAGTCATTGAAGGATATTAAGTTTCAAGTGTTGAACATTTGCTATTCACAAAGGGAATTGTAAGCTCCCCCTGAAACAGGTGCAGGTGAAAGCAGAACCACCTAAACTTGAACAGGATGAGGAAGAGCAGATTCACCGAGACGCAGATCATTGCAATGCTGCGCGAGCATGAGGCTGGGAAGACGGTAACGGACTTGTTCCGGGAGCACGGGGTTTGAGAAGATTTACACCGAGCCGCACATGGACCGCCAACTGCCTTTCCCGCCGGGTCTTCGAAGGGTCCGTGAGATTGAAGGTTACGCCGATCGCCGATCGTCCTTCCACAAGAGTGCGCCCGATGCCCAAAGATAACTGCCGCATCCTCAGGCTTCGCCCTATGTGGAAAGAGGAAAAGGGAAAGCTGAAAGTTGAAACGGATCGGCTCTGGCTTCGCCCTATGTGGTAAGAGGAAAGGGGAAAGCTGAAAGTTGAAACGGATCGGTTCGGGCTTCGCCCACTGGGAAAGCTGAAAAGGGAAAGCTTAAAGCTGAAACGGATCTTCTCAGGCTTCGGCCTTTCTCCTTCAGCCATCGCCTATCGTCCTTCCCCCTACAAACTCATCAACTCCTTGAACCGCGACGCCTGCCTGCGGCTCACCTCCACCTCTTCGCCGGTCTTCAGTTTCACCATAAGGCCGCCGCTGAACCAGGGCTGGATGTTGTCCACCCACTTGAGGTTGACGATGTGCTTGCGGTTGGCGCGGAAGAAGACGTGCGGGTCCAGCTTCTCCTCCAGCTTGTTCAGGCTGCGCAGCACCAAGGGCTTCTGGTCGTTGAAGCGCACGCGCACGTAGTTCCCTTCGCTCTCGAAGAGGCGCACGTCCTTGAGCGTCACGAACCAGCACTTCTCACCGTCCTTCAGGAAGATCTGGTCGTCGGCCTTCAGCATGTCGCGCTGGGGGATGTCGCCGTCGGCCCGGGGAAGCTTGTTCAGCGCCGCCTCCAACCGCTCAGGGTCGATGGGCTTCATCAGGTAGTCCAGCGCGTTCACCTGGAAGGCGTGGAGCGCGTGCTCGTCATAGGCCGTCACGAAGATCACGTGGGGCGCATGGTCCAGGCTTTCCAGCAGTTGGAAACCATCGCGGCCCGGCATGTTGATGTCCAGGAAGAGCAGGTCGGGCTTCAGCTCCGCGATGCGTTCCTCGGCCTCGTCGGCGTTGGCGGCCTCGCCCACCACCTGGATGCCTTCGTGCTTTTCCAGCAACGTGCTCAGTTCCTTGCGGGCCAGCCGCTCGTCGTCGATGATCAGTGCTTTCATGGTCGATCGTTGTTCGTTGTCCGTTGTTCGTTGTCCGTGGTCACGATGCACGAACAACGATGCACGTTCATTTTTCCTCCGGTAATTCCACTTCCGTCACCACCATGCCGTTGCGTTGTTCGATGCGCAGGGCGGCGTTGGTCCCATACAGCAGGGCCAGGCGCTTGCGGGTGTTGCTCAATCCGATGCCGGTGCCGGTGACGACGCCGGGTACGTAGGTGCCGCTGTTCGCCACCATCATCACCAGTCCGTTCAGTCCGCGGTGCACGCTGATGCGCACTTCGCCGCCCTTGGTCAGCTTGGCGATGCCGTGCTTCACGGCGTTCTCCACCAGCGTTTGCAAGAGCATGGGCGGCACGGGCGCGCGGGTCAGCTCCGGGTCCACGTCGAAGCTCACCTGCAGCCGCTCCTCGAAACGCATGGCCTCGAGCGCCAGGTAGGCCTTTACGATGTCGAGTTCCTCACCCAAGGGCACGGTGCGGCGCCTCACGGTGGTCATGGCATTTCGCAGAATGGCGCTGAGCTGGGTGATGGCCCGCTTGGCCTGCTCGGGATCCTCGTCCACCAGCGCGCGGATGCCGTTGAGGGCGTTGAACATGAAGTGCGGGTTCAGCTGGCTGCGCAGGGTGCCCAGCTGGTTCTCGCGGTTGGCCGTCTCCAGCCGCAGGTTGCGGATCTCCTCGCGGCGGCCGCGTTGGAAGTAGTGGAAGGCGAAGTAGGCGAGGGCCCAGCCGAACAGCAGCACGGCCCAGGTGATGCCGGGTTCCAGCACGTCCACGAACTTGCCGCTGAAGATGGGCCGGTATTCCTGCAGGAACAGGTCGTGGATGATGCCCAGCACCAGCATGGCCAGTGCGCCGAAGAGGGTGGAGGCCAGCACCAGCCGGGGGATCACCCAGCCGATGTTGAGGTCCAGCCATTCCTTCTTCCGGATCACCGACCGCAACCAATGGCTCAGCGCCAGCCCCATGAAGGCCCACAAGGCCCAATACACCATGCTGCGCGGGGTCAGCTGGTCGTTCGCCCAGCTCCACAGGATGATCACAAGACCGAACAGGCTCCACGCCAGGACCTGCGTGATCCAATAGGTCAGCCTGCGCGAAAGGCGGAAGTGCATGGTGCCAAGTTATCCCGTGACCCTTGGTCCGCCCCCCCGATCACACGAGCGGCAGCGTGCCGTGGCAGGCGGGCTACCTTTCCGGCGGGGGACATTGGATCTGTTGAAGGAACCACGGATGAACACAGATGGACACGGATATTGAAGAACGCTTGCTGACGAGAAGAAGCCCGTGGCTCGAAGCGCTTTGGCGCAGGAGCCCCGAGGCTCGTAGCTCACAGCCAGGGGGCGGAAGAAGAAAGCTCCGCTGCCGAAAACCCACTCACCACTCGCCACTCCTCTCACTCGCCACTCCCATCAAGAAGACGAAGGCCCCGCTGCCAGGATCCAACTCGCCACTCGCCCTCCTCTCACTCGCCACTCCCCCCAAGTAGACGAAGGCTCCGCTGCCGAACCCTCCCATGAACTTCCTCGGCCACCTCTACCTCAGCGGCGATGAACCCCTGGTGATCGTAGGCAACTTCATGGCCGACGCGGTGAAGGGCCGCGACCTGGACCGGTTCGACCCCGACGTTCAACGCGGCATCCGCATGCACCGCACCATCGATGTGTTCACCGATCAGCACCCGATCACGCTGGCCGGACGCGAACGACTGCGGGAGCACACGGGGAAATATGCCGGTGTGGCGCTGGATGTGTTCTACGACCACGTGATCGCCGCCAATTGGCAGGAGCTGCACCCCGAACCACTGCCCGTCTTCGCGCAGCGCATGTACGCCTTGCTGCAGGACCATGCCCACCTGATGCCGTTGCGCACCCGCGACATGCTGCCCTACATGGTGCGGTACGACTGGCTCACCTCCTACGCCCAAGTGGATGGCATCGGCAGGGCGCTGCACGGACTTTCACGGCGGGTGCCTGCCGGTGCGGCGCTTCAGGATGCCGAGCAGGTGCTGCAACGATATTACACCGAGTACCGTACAGAAGGCTTGGCGTTCCTTCGCGAGATGGAACGGCACTTGCTGAACGCGGCGTCATGAAGGACCGTTGGTTGATGCTGATCGGCGTGCTGGGGATCGCTGCGGCGCTCGCCCTGCAACTGTGGACCATGCGGCATCCGGCCCGTGATCCCCGGGCTCCGGCATGGGCCGCGCCGGCCGTGGACCGCGACCTGAAGGCCATCGCGGCCGACACGCTTCGTGTGCTCTTCCTCCGCGACCCGCTCTCGTGGGAGCAACGTCCTTCCGCAGAGACCGGATTGGAATTCGAATTGATGGAGCGGTATGCCCGGTGGGCGAAGCTCCCGTTGAAGGCCGTGCCCGTGGACCACCCCGACTCCATGCTCCTGTGGTTGCAACAGGGCAGGGGCGATGTGATCGCCGCACAGGCGAACCCGCAGGGTCCATGGAAGTCTTACATCGCCTTCTCCAAACCCTACCAGCAGGTGGCTCCCGTGATCGTCACCCTGCGCCCCGATCCGCTCCTGCGCGGCACGGCCAAGGCGGTCAACGCCTCGGACAGCGTGATGATCAGCCGGTGGTCGCCTTTCCTGGCCACAGCCTTGGACCTGCCTGTGGATAAGGGCGAAGAACCGGTCACGGTGCGGGATGATCGCACACCGGAGGAGGTCCTGGTGGAAGTGGTGCTGGGGCTGCACCGTGCGGCGGTGATCAGCGAGGCCGTGGCCGTTGCCGAATCGCAGCGGTTCCCCCACCTGTCCTTCGGGCCGCGCGTGGGCCCGGCCGTGGACCTCGCCTTCGGCCTGCGGACCAATGCCAGGGCGTTGCGACGCTCCATCAATGCCTGGCTCGAGGATCCCGATGAGCGCACCTTCGCGGATGCCTTGATCGAGGTGGTGGAGGGCAGCGTGAAACAACGCGGTGCGCTCAGCGGTGCGCGGGTGACGCCCTTGGGAACAGATACCATCTCGCCCTTCGACAGCCTGTTCCAACTGCACGCGGAAAGCCTCCGTATGGACTGGCGCCTCCTGGCCGCCGTGGCTTTCAAGGAATCGCGCTTCGATACCATGGCCCTTTCCACCCAAGGAGCCGAAGGGCTGATGCAGATGATGCCCAGCACTGCGACTGCGTTGGGTGTGGACGCCAAGGACGGAGTGAGCGGGCAGGTACAGGGCGCAAGCCGATACCTCGTCGAGCTGGACACCATCTGGCGGGGCAGCGTGCCGGCCGAGGACCAACGCCTCAAGTTCGTCCTTGCCTCGTACAACAGCGGCCCGGGCCACATCAAGGACGCCCAGAAACTGGCCCGCGAAGTGGGCCTGGACCCGAAGCGCTGGGACGGCAACGTGGAGCGGGCACTGCTGTTGCTCAACAAGCCCCGCTATTTCATGCTCCCCTTCGTGAAGAACGGCTCGTGCAAGGGGGCACAGACCTTCACCTATGTGCGCGAAGTGGGAGGGACCTTCCGCAAGTACAAGGGCGCTGGGAAGTAGCGGTCCCTTTTCCCTTCTCAATGGCGTGGGCGAACAAGATTGGCGTCCAGCAGGTCACGGCGTGCACCGGGGTCCTCCTATCTTGCCGTTCCTCTTGCCCATGAAACGACTTTCCACCCTCTGCTTCACGGCCCTTGCGGCCTTGTCCACCTTCGCTCAGCAGGAGCGCCAAGTGCCCCACGCCCTTGCTCCCTGGGAGGTTCCCCTGATCCGTGACTACCGCGACAGCCGCGCGAGCGACAGCCGTGGCATCACCACCTTCCCCACGCTGCCGGTGCGCACCATGGCCGAGTGGGAGGAGATCCAGAGCCTCTGCATCGCATGGACGGATTACGAGGGCATCCTGAAGCAGATCGTCCGCGCCGCCAAGGAGGAATGCGAGGTCATCATCGTGTGCGACGACCAGGCCGCGGTGATCACCTACCTCAACAACACGCAGTTCGGCGGTGCGCTCAACAACCTGAACAACATCACCTTCATCGAGGCGCCCTTCAACAGCATCTGGATGCGTGACTACGGCCCGGAGACGATGTACCTGAACGAGGTGGACAGCCTGGTGCTGATGGACTGGATCTACAACCGGCCGCGCCCGCTGGACGACGCCATCCCGGATGTGCTCGGGACGGCGAAGGGGATACCGGTCTTCAGCAGCACCAACGCCCCGAACGACCTGGTGCATACCGGTGGCAATTTCATGTCCGATGGATTCGGAACGGCCTTCAGCAGCGACCTGGTGACGGAGGAGAACGGCAGCGGTGGCAACTACAACCAGACCGTTCATTCCCCTGCCCAGGTGGATCAGCTCATGACCGATTGGATGGGCATCCTGCCCGGCCGCTATGTGCGCATGACCGCGCTTCCGTTCGACGGCATCAACCACATCGACATGCACATGAAGCTCCTCGATGAGGAGCGCCTCCTCGTGGGCCAGTTCCCCCAGGGTGTGAGCGATGGACCGCAGTTGGAACTGAACCTGCAGGGCATCACGGCCAACTACAATTCGGTGTTCAATTCGCCTTACGAGTACGTCCGTATTCCGATGCCCAGCAGCACCAGTGGACAATATGCGCCCAATGCCAACTACCGTACGTACACGAACAACATCTTCATCAACGGTACCGTGCTAGTGCCCACGTACCGCACGGAGTTCGACACCACCGGCCTGCGGATCCTGCGCGAAAGCCTTCCCGGTTTCAACGTGGTGGGCATCGACTGCGACAACAGCGGACAGAACATCATCAGCCAGAGCGGAGCCATCCACTGCATCACAAAGGGCATCGGGGTCAGCGATCCCTTGTTGATCCGGCACCAGGCCCTGGATGATACCTACGATACACAGGATCCCTATACGGTCACCGCCTACATGCGGCACCGGAGCGGGATCGCTGGTGCGATGCTGTATTGGAGCACGGATACCACCCAGGCCTACCAGGCGCTCGTGATGACCGACATCGGCAACAACGAATGGAGCGCCGCGATCCCCGCCCAAGTGGCCGGCACCGAGGTCTTCTATTTCGTGGAAGGCACGTCCAACAGCGGCAAAGTGCAGGTGCGGCCCATCGTGGCACCGGACGGCTACTGGAGCTTCCGTGTGCTCGATACGAACACCGGGATCGCCGGTGCCGATCGACCCCAGGTGGTGGAGGTGTTCCCGAACCCCACGGCCGGCGAGTGCATGGTGGTGCTGGCCCCGAACAGCGTGGATCGCACGCGTGTCGAAGTGCTGGACGCCCTGGGTCGCCGTGTGGCCTGGCTCAACGAAGGCTTCCTCCCCGCCGATGGCCGCTTCTTCCTGGACCTGTCGATACTGGACGCCGGCACCTATTTCGTGGTGGCCACCAGCAACGGAGGTCGCAGCGTGCTTCCCTTGGTGAAGCGATGAGCCTGCCGGCCTGGCGCGAGGACCTGCGCCGGCGAAAGGCGGCCTTGGTCCCTATGTTCCTAAGGCTCGGCTTTCCCTCCAAGGGGGTGTGAGGAACCGTGCTCCATCGGTGTGAACCTGTCGTCGGAACCTGCGCCCCGTGAATTCCATCGCGTCCTCCAGGCGCTGATCGATCGCGGGGACGCCGAGCGTGTGCTGGTGCGCATCCATGACATCCAGGACCCACCGGACCGCTTCTTTTCCGCTACGGTCCATGTGATCGGAACGATCGGGCGCGATGTCCTTGCCCATGCGGTCGCCGAACTCCACCCGGATGAGCTTTACGCGGGCTGGATGGACGATGTGCCGGAGAACGAAGGTCCCATCGCCGAAGGGACGCACGTGTTCACGCTCTGTTGGGACTGATCGGTCCGCCGGTCTATTCCACCACGAAACGCGCGATGCGCGGCTGCCCGCCGATGGTGCGCAGCAGGTAGGTGCCGGTGCTGAGCGTGTTCACGTCGATGGTGTATCGCGTGCTTCCGTTCACGGCCACGTGCATCACTGAGCGGCCTTGCAGGTCGATGACGTTCAGCGCGGTCACATCGGCGCTCAACCCTTCCACCGTTAGCCGGTCCGAGGCGGGCACGGGCATCAGGCGCAGTTCATCACCGGTGTTTTCGGCGATGTCGGTGATCAGTGCGGCCTCGTCGCAGAGGGTAAAGGTGCCTGCCTCCGGTCCGCCGGCGTTCCACACGCGCAGGTAGTACGTGGTGTTCAAGGCCAGCCCGGGCAGTTGGATCGGAGCGGCGATGCCCGTGAAGCACTCCACGTAGACCAGTGATCCGCAAAGGGTGTACAAGGCCGCACTGATGCTCGTGGCGGTGCCCAGGGTGAAGGTCAGTGTGTGGTCCTCGTCCGGTCCCGTGTTGAACTGGTACCAAACGTCCTGGATGTTCGCGAAGGGATCACAGGGCGGATTCGCTTGGGCCGACCCGTACGCACAGCTGTTGTCGCCGTCCGTGGCCACGCAGTTGCCGATCGCCTGCGGCGCGATGGTCTCCGCCGAGGCGCACTCATCGTTCGCGGCAACAGGGGTGCAGGGCGGAGCACAGGTCATGGTCAGGGTGAAGGTGCCTGTGCCGCTCTGGTAGCCGTGCACCAGCACGAGATACTCCAGACCCGATTGGCTTGGGAACGTGATGGTGCTGGTGGTGCCGCAGCCCGCCCCATCGTCATTGCCGCCTTGGCACAGCAGGGCGTTGCAGGTGCCGCTGTACACGCTGATCTTGCTGTCGAAGCTGGCCTGGTTGCAGGTGCTCAGCGTGATCGCATCACCCGTACCCGTCAAGGTGTACCACACGCCCCTGGCCGTGATGTCGGCCCCTGCGCACGTGGGGCCGGAGGCCACGATGCCGTTCACCGTGCTGCCGTTCACCGCATCGCCGCAGGCAATGGGCAAGGCGTCGGTGCACAAGGCGTTCACGGCCGGCGGCTGCAACAGCGTGCCGAACGCGGTGAATGCGCTCAGGCTCACCTCGCCTCCACCACAATCCTCGCTCAGGTACACATCGTAGTCCGTTCCGGCGCTCAGGTTCGGCAGGTTCACCGGAGGCCCGTCGATACCGTTCACTCCCGTGATCACGGTGCCTGTGCCTTGCAGGAAGCCCGCAGGACCATATTCCACGCTGAAGGTGCTGCCGGGGTTCACAGAGGTCCAATACAGATCGGCCTCATCGTTGGTGGCGAAGGCCTGGAGGTTGGTCGGAGTGGCGCAGGCGTTGCACACGGCCGTCACCTGGAATTCACCCGTCGTCCCATTGTAGCCCTGCACCAGGATGTAGTAGGTGGTGGACGCATCGGCATTGAAGTTCACCAGGCTCAACAGGTCGCACTCATCATCGTCCCCGCCAATGCACGTCAGGGTGCCGCAACTGCCGCTGTACACGTTGATCTTGGTGTCGAAATCCGCACCAGGACAGGTGGTCACCGTTACCGTGCCGGTGATGCCGGTCAAGGTGTACCACACCCCTGGAGCGCTCACCGAGGTGCCGCAATCCGCCGCGCCATCGGGTAGTGCGAAGGTGGTGTTGCCGCTCAGGGTATCTCCGCAGGTGATCGCGATCGCTCCATTGCACTCGTCGTTCGGTACGATCTGGACGCCGGAGGTGGTCAGCGGCCACGGACCGGTGAACGGAGAGACATCACCCCCGGCGCAGTTCATCGTGATGTACACGTCGTAGTCGGTGCCGGCGGACAAGCCACCAATGGACAAGGGAAAGGGTGCGCCACCGATCACGCCGGCGATGATCGTCCCGGTCCCGGGCGTGAAGCCCTCAGGGCCATATTCCACCGCGTATTGGTCACCGGGGTCTCCCTCGGTCCATTCCACGGTGAAGGAGGTGTCATCAGCAGTGAAGGAGGGCAGGGCGTTCGGGCAGGTATGGAACAGCAGGTCCCAGGTGAAGCCCTGTCCGCTCCAGCGGTCGTCCCACTCGATGAAGTACAGGTTCCCGGGGGTCACCGGCACGTTGGCGAGAAGGCTGTTGCCGGGGGGGTAGCCTGTCGGGCAGCCGTCATCGTCCCCGCCCAAGGTCACCAAGGCACCGCAGCCGCCGGTGTGCACAAAGACCCGAGTGTCCCGCACACCATCACCGCAACTGGTCACGGTCATGTAGCCCGGGTCGTTGGGGTCGAAGGAATACCAATCCGCGTTCGCCGCATCGGGCTGTGTGGCGCCGTTGCCGCTGAACGGACCATCGGCCACATACGTGCCGGGGGTCACCAGCACCGAACCGGTGCACAGGTCGCTTTGAGCGATCACGGAAGGTCCGGTGACGAGAAGTGCGAGGACAAGGGCGTAGGATGGACGCATGGTGTGGAGCTTGACTGCCAAGTTAGCCGTTCACGTTGAACGGTGGTCGTCCGGAACGAGGGGCTCAGCGCTTTGCCTTGGTCCGCGCCTTGTCCGGTGCTTCGTGGAAGAAGTACCGGAGGTCGACCGTGAGGTAGCTGCCATCCAGCGTGGTGCGCATCACGGTGGGCAGGAAGCTGGCGTCGTACCAGGTCAGGTCCACCGTGGCCATGTCGTTGAACGGTCGATGGTAGGTGGCCCCGAGGTAGAAGTAGCCTGAACGCTCGGTGCGGTATTCCACGCCCATATTGGCCACCACACCGGCCTGCACCCATTGGTTGCGGAACACATAGGCCCGCCCTTCCTCGATGTCACGCTGGGCATCGCTGGGGTACATGTCCACCGAGAAGCCCAGTGCGTTGTTCATCCAGCTCCGCTCGCCCAAGCGGATGTACACCATGGCCAGCAGGGGCACCTCGTAGCCCACATAGCGCAGGCTGGAGCCCTCCGCGTATCCGGCGGTGTCGTTGGCGATCGTGAAGTCGTACCGGCGTGTGATCTGGTTGATCCCGGTTTCAATGGAGATGGACTTGGTGATGCCATGCCGCACCACCATACCGAAAGCGAGCCCGCCGGTGAGTTCCATGCTACCGCTCAGGGGCGGGGCCTCCACCGTGGTCAGGGGATCGAACAGGTCCAGCGGGATCACCGGCTTCAGCTGGATGCCCAGGGTGGTGACGCCGGCCTGGGCGCTGGCCCATAGGGACGTACAGAGCAGGATCAGGAAGCACCCAAGGCGCAACGAAGGCGTCAAGTGGGCTGGAGCGCCTAGCGCAGCAAGGCGACGTCCCCACGTGCGGGAGCCGCGCTCACCATCAGCCGTTGGCCGATGCGCAGGTGGGTGCGCCGGGAGATGCCGTTGAGTTCGCAAAGGGCGTCGATGCTGGTGCCGTACTGTTCAGCGATGGCGTAAAGATGCTCACCTTTTCCAACGGTGTGGAACCGGGTGCCCATGGGGTAGGCCGCATAGCTCCAACGCGTTTTCTTCAGAACAAGCGTGTCGCACAGCAATTCCCCGTCCGCAACGGCGATCAGGTGCGAGGGGTCGATCGGGATGCCTTTGAAGCGGACCTCGAAATGGAGGTGGCTGCCCGTGCTGTGGCCGCTGTTTCCGCCCAGACCGATCACATCCCCCGCATCCACCACGTCCCCGCTCTTCACCTTCAAGCGGTGCAGGTGCGCGTAGTAGGTCTCCAGGCCGTTGTAATGCCGCACCACCACCAGCCGTCCGAAACCGCCACAGGTGCCGGCGTAACGCACCACCCCGGGGAACGCACTGCTCACGGGGTCACCGACCACCAGGTCCAGATCGATCCCGTTGTGCGGTCGACCGTCACGGGTGCCGAAGCGGCTGGTAAGGATCGGGGGTACCGGCATGCGGAAGCCGCAGGGCCCTTCGGTCAACTTCACCAGGACCACCGTGTCCTTCGCCGAAAGCTCCGGGCCATAGGCATTGGGCTGGGTGGGGTTCCATGCGCCGTAGACCTCTGCTCCGGGTTCCACATTGGTGATGGACCAAGGCAGCAGCAACGCGTGATCCACCGCCAACTGGGTCGGCATGTTGCTCGCGTACAGGTTGATCTCGTTGATCAAGGCGTAGGGTACCGTCTCCAGCTCGAAGAGCGAATCGATCATCAATACCATCTGGTCCACCCCCATGCCACGGATGCGCTTGAACAGCAGCAGGTCCTGGATCAGTTCCTTGGGCGCGCGGTCCATGGTGCAGAGCGAATCGAGCAGTTCGTCCAGGCGCTCATCCGTCAGCGCAGCATCCGCCTCCAACAGCTTCGAATCCCCGTAGACCACCAGCGCGGAGACCGTGTCGGTCCGTGTGGTGTCCGTCGACGCCGTCACCCGCGCGCAGACCGCGAACAGGAGCAGGGTGAGCCAACGTGATAAGGCGATGGAACGGAAGGGTGACATGGTTACGAAGCGTCCATTTCGGTGCTGGGGCAAGTGTGCGCTGGCCGTTGTACGCGAGAACGGGAGTGGAAGATACCCGCGAGGGGATCCCCCCTTGAAGGATCCGACCAGCGACCTCGGGGTTGCGACGGAATGGCGCTCTGGAAGGACGGAACCGTGGGGTTATTCCGCGTGCCAGGTGGTGACGTCGGGGAGCGGCTTCCGGTAGCCCTTGGGCCATTCCACCGCCGGATAGCCCATGAAAAAGAGCCCAAGGCAGCGATCACCGTCCGCCAGTCCGAGGAACCGCCGCATGCCATCACCGGTCACCACACCTCCGGTGCCCCAGAAACCGCCCAACCCGTAGGCCGCGCAGGTCAGGTGCATGTTCTGCACGGCACAGGCCATCGCCAGTTGCTCCTCCAGCTCGCTGATCTTGCCCTTGGGGTCACGGGTCATGCCCAGGGCGATGACCACGCTGCTCTGCAAGGGGCGCTGCATGGCGTTCTCCAGTTTGCGTTGCAGGAACTTCTCGGGTGGGGTGATCCGGGTGTACTCCGCGCCCATGAAATCCGCGAGCCGCTGCCGGGCCACCCCGGTGAACACATGGAAGCGCCAGGGCTGCGTGAGGCCGTGGTTCGGGGCCCACGTGCCGTTGCCCAGCACACGCTCGATGATGTCGCGGTGCACCACCCGCTCCGTGTAATCCTTGGGGGGGATCGTCCGCCGGTCGCGGATGATGTCGCTGAGCTCACTGACGCTGTATCGCATGGTGTACACCCCTGGTCCCAGGTGTTCTGATGGAAAATGTCGAAGGACGGCGAAAATACCCCTGAAGTGCGCTTATCTTGCCTGAACAAACCTACCTGTCATGAAAAGACGTTACATCGTTCCCCTGCTGTCGATCGGCCTCTTCTCCTCAGCAATGGCGCAAACACTGACGGACGGCAGCACGTCCCCCATCGCCGGCACGAGCTTCACCTCGCACCGCGCGCCCTACCAGGCACCGGGTCCTGCAGGTCCCGCGCAGACCTGGGACTTTTCCGCCGTTCCGTCGGACAGCGTGGTGGCCATCACCTACGTGGTGCCTGGTTCCACCGTCAATTACGCCAGTTTCCCGTCCTCCACGGCCGCGGACGATCTGGGCGACGGTGATTACACCTACTACAAGAGCAACTCCTCCGGCGTGGAACTGATGGGCTTCGTGGCTGATGGTGCCGTCGCGCCTTACCAGAACAGCGAGCGGTTCATGCAATACCCCTGTTCCTACAACACCCAGTGGGTGGATGCCTTCAATGCCACATGGACGTATAACGGCGACACCTACGAGCGCGCCGGCACCATTTCCGGCTATGCGGATGCGTACGGCACCCTCATCATGCCTTATGGCACTGTGGACAACGTGCTGCGTGTGCGCACATCGGAGTTGTACACCGATGTGTCCGTGGTGGACATCGACTACGACATCGATACGTACTGGTACTTCAAGCCCGGTATCCACAATGCCGTGCTTGCCATCTTCGATGGCACCGCTACGTTCTTCGGCACCCCGATCACCCTGCAGAACCTCTATTGGCTCGATGCATCGGATGTGGGCATCGCCGAGGCGCTGCGCAACAGCATCGGCATGGAGCTGTATCCCAACCCCGCCAATGCGGAGGTGAGCGTGGTGTTCGGTGCCGACGGCAGCAAGGGACTTACCCTGGAAGTGGTGGACCTGACCGGCAAGGTGGTCTTCCAGCAGACCCTTGGTTCACGTGCGCCCGGCATCCAGAAGGAGACCTTCGACGCTTCCGCGTTGGCGGCCGGTCTTTACAACGTCCGCATCACCGACGGCCTCGGTGGCCAGGGCATCAAGCGGTTGGTGGTGGAGTGATCCCGTTCATCGATCAGGTGAAGCCCTTCGCCAAGGCGGGGGGCTTTTCCTTTTTCCACAGGCAGCGAACGCCATCTTCGCCGCATCTTCGCACTGTATCAGCAACCGAACGACCCATGAACCAACGCGTACTCTTTCTGTCCATATCCCTGACCGCAAGCCTGGTGGCCGCTGCCCAGCCCACCCTAACAGAGGCCAACAACGCGCCCCAGCCCGGCGACCTCTTCCCCATCTCGGCCAGCAGTGCGGATTCCATCCTCACCAGCGCAGGTGCCATGGAGACCTATGGCTGCTGGATGCTCCTCGAGGCCAGTAACCGGGACGTCATGTTCCTGAACCCCTCTGTCACCCCCACATCCGCCATCGTCCCCACCGCTGAAGTGCTGAGCACCGATGGTGGCGCTGATACGCTCTTCTGGAACTCCGATGCCAATGGACTTTTCCTGGTGGGAGAGCGCACCCTGGCCTCGTTCGCCTATAGCGACCCGGTAAAGGAACTGGCCTACCCCTGCACCTTCGGCACCACCTGGACCGACAACGGTTCGGCCACCTTCGTGATCTCCGGCTTCAATGTGGTGCGTTCCGTGAGCCTGACCGGTGAAGGCACCGGCTATGGCACCCTGCAGTTGCCTTCCGGCAGCGTGGATGATGTGCTGCGGGTCAGCGTGCGCAAGCAGGTCACCGACCAGAGCTTTGCCAGCGTGTTGCGCATCTCCAATGTCACTTATTTCTTCGTGGACACGGTGGAATACCCCATCCTGAGCCTCTCGGTGGATTCGCTGATCATCTCCGGCGGCGCGCCCGGGGTCACCTTCAGCAACCGGTGGATGTACGGCCAGGGGATCCTGGGCGTGGAGGGTGTTTCCGCCTCGGACATCACCTTCACCGCCTACCCGAACCCCACCAACGACCTGCTCACCCTGCCCGTGGCCGTGAACGGTGCCGCCACCTGCGAGGTGGTCGACGCCGCCGGCCGCGTGGTGCTGACCCGCACCCTGGGTGCTTCGGCCGCCACGCACCAGCTCCCCGTGAACGGCCTGCCTGCCGGCATGTACACCGCCCGCATCATCGATCAGGACGGCCTGCGCACCACGCGCTTCCAGGTGGCCCGCTGAGCCTCAATGCTTTGACCGCGAAGCCCTGGGGGAGACTCCGGGGCTTTGCCTTTCCACCGAACCCAAGGCCTGCCCAAGGCGTTACCTTCATCTCCGCTCATCCACCTGTGCCGATGCTTCGGCGGAACCCATGAAAGGCCATCGCTTCGCGAAGTACATCGCGCCCCAGGACGACCGCTCGCCCTTCGAGAAGCTGTTGCCGCTCTTCCTGGAGATGCTCACCCACACCAGCGGCGATGTGGAAGAGGCGCTCGACTGGATGAAGGAAGTGGACAAGGAGCACGGGCTGTTCGATGCGAACTATACACTGGAGGACTTCAAGAACGACCTGCGGAAGAACGGCATCATCGGCGACCGGCCCACGAAGGGCGGCAAGACCCCGCTCACAGGTAAGGCCGAGAAGCTCATCCGTGAACGCGCCCTGCAGCAGGTCTTTGGCACGCTGAAGAAGAGCGACCGTGGAGGCCATGCGCTGAAGCGCACCGGGCAAGGCGATGAGGCCACGAGCGACCGGCGCACCTACCGCTACGGCGATCGCATCGAGCAGGTGGCCATGAGCGACAGCATCCGCAACGCCCAGCAGCGCGGCATCGATGACCTGCAGATGAGCGAGGACGATCTTGAAGTGATCGAGACCGAGCACCAGAGCGCCTGCGCCACCGTGCTGATGATCGACATCAGCCACAGCATGATCCTCTACGGCGAGGACCGCATCACACCGGCGAAGAAGGTGGCGATGGCACTGGCCGAGCTGATCAAGCGGCGCTACCCGAAGGACACGCTGGACATCGTGGTGTTCGGCAACGACGCCTGGCAGGTGAGCCTGAAAGACCTGCCGTACTTGCAGGTCGGTCCCTTCCACACCAACACCGTGGCAGGGTTGGAGCTGGCGATGGACATCCTGCGCCGCCGCAAGCTGAAGAACCGCCGCATCGTGATGATCACCGATGGCAAGCCCAGCTGCATCAAGCGCGATGGCGAGTACTACATGAACAGCTTCGGGCTCGACGACTACATCGTGGCCCGCACCCTTGACGCTGCGGTGCGCGCGCGCAAGGCGGGCATCCCCATCACCACCTTCATGATCGCGCAGGACACCTACCTCCAGCGCTTCATCGAGAAATTCACCGAGGCCAACCAGGGCCGCGCGTTCTACACCGGCCTGCAAGGCCTGGCGGACATGGTGTTCCGCGACCACACCAGCAATCGGAAAGCTTCTTGAAATGCACCTGTACCGTCGACCCACTGGGTCGACATTCCTTGACCATGAACAACCTTCCCACCACGCTCGGCGACCTCAAAAAGAGCGGCTACACCTCACGCTCCATCAAGGAGGAGCTCCGCTCCAACCTCATCGCCCGCATCCGCGCGAAACAGCCCCTGTTCGAAGGCATCCATGGCTACGAACACACCGTGGTGCCCGCGCTTGAACGTGCCATCCTCGCCGGGCACAGCATCAATCTGCTCGGGCTTCGCGGACAGGCCAAGACGCGCATGGCCCGCTCGCTGGTGCAACTGCTTGATGAGTGGATGCCCATCGTGGAAGGAAGCGAGATCAACGACGATCCTCTGGCACCGATCTCCCGTTACGCCAAGGACCAGATCGCCATCCACGGCGACCGCACGCCCATCGCCTGGGTGCATCGCGATGACCGCTACACCGAGAAGCTCGCCACGCCCGACGTCACGGTGGCCGACCTCATCGGCGACAGCGACCCCATCAAGGCCGCGAACCTCAAGCTGGACTACAGTGATGAGCGCGTGATCCACTTCGGCCTGATCCCGCGCAGCCACCGCGGCATATTCGTGATCAACGAGCTGCCCGACCTGCAGCCGCGGATCCAAGTGGCGCTGTTCAACATCCTGCAGGAAGGCGACGTGCAGATCCGGGGCTTCAAGCTGCGGTTGCCGCTCGACATCCAATTCGTGTTCACCGCGAACCCCGAGGACTACACGAACCGCGGTGCCATCATCACCCCGTTGAAGGACCGCATCCAATCGCAGATCCTCACACACTACCCGCCCACCATCGAGCTGGGCATGAAGATCACCGCGCAGGAAGTGCGCTCGCCGAAGGAGCAGTCCACCCGCGTGCGCGTGCCCGACCTGATCCGGGTGTTGATCGAGCGCATCGCGCTGGAGGCGCGGGAAAGCGAGTTCGTGGACCGCAAGAGCGGAGTGAGCGCCCGCCTGACGATCAGCGCGCTGGAAAGTGTGATCAGTGCCGCGGAACTGCGTGCCCTGAAGACAGGGGAGGAGCGGACCGTGGTGCGCATCGGCGACCTGCAGGCCGTGGTGCCCGCCATCACCGGCAAGATCGAACTGGTGTATGAAGGTGAGCAGGAAGGACCCGAGAAGGTCGCGCACCACCTGTTGGGCCTTGCTGTACGCAACGTCTTCAACGAGCTGTTCCCCGATCCGGTGAAGGCCCGCAAGCAGAAGGCGAAGCCGGATCCGTACACCGGTATCGTGGCCTTCTTCGATGGTGGATCCTGCGACCTAATGGCCGCCGCGACCGACGCCGCGAACGCCCGCGACCTCAAGGCCGTTCCGGGCCTGTTGGAGCTGGTGAAGGCCCGCCATGCCTACCTGGATGCCGAAGAACAGCTCCTCTGGGCCGAGTTCGTGCTGCACGGCCTGGCCGAGCATAGCCGCATCGGTCGCAGCGTGCTCCAGGAGAAGGTCTCCTTCAGCGACCTGTTCCAGGCCATGCTCAGCGGTGGCGCGGATGATGCGCTGGAGGAGGGGGATGACGCCCGTTCCTGACCCCCCCAACGCCCCCGCGTTCCAGCGCTGGTTGGTGCTGGTGCTGGGCCTCGGTACCTTGTTGGTGTTCGGTGCAGGTGGCGTCGCGTTGATCACCTTGGTGCAGGGACGCGACCTGTTCGCCGTGCTCTCCGGTACCACGACCACGCTGGTGCAGGTGGGTGCCGGTCTAGCTGCGGGTGCTATGATCGGTGCGGGGGCCCTGGCGCTGATCCGGAGACCCTCGATGCGTGCGCTGGATGAACGCTTCGCTCAACGCATTGGCCCCCGTGTGCTGCGGGTCACCGACAGGGTGTTCCTGTCCATCTGTGCGGGGGTGGGAGAGGAGCTCTTCTTCCGCGGTGCCCTGCAGTTCTGGCTGGGCGTACCGCTCACGGCGCTGCTCTTCGTGGCCATCCACGGTTACCTCGATCCGCGGGACCGGCGCATGCTGGTCTATGGAGCGTACATGACCGCTGCCATGATGGGCCTCGGACTGATGGTCGACCGGTTCGGGCTCATCGCGCCCATGTTGGCGCACACGGTGATCGATGTCCTCTTGTTCCGCCAGCTCGTGCGCACCTGCGCGCGATCGCAGGCGCAACAGGCATCACCGTTGGGCTCATCGCTCACCGGCCGGGGAACTTGTGCGGATCGTTGAGGTCCTCCTCCAGGTCGGTCTTCACCTTGTGGATCTTCCGTGCGATCACGGCGAGTTCGCGATGGCCGTGGTCCATCAACCACCGAACGGCGTCCTGCTCCCCATCGCCCGCCAGGGCCACCTGGTTCAGCACGTGCATGCCGTTGTGCTCGAGCCAGGCCAGGGCCTTCTTGTCGCCCTCCACACCGGTGATCACCGCCATCAGGTGGGGGTGCCCATTGTTCATCAACCAGTCCCTCGCCTCCGGCTTGTTCATCAGCGCGAAGGTGAAGATCCCGAGCTCCGGATAGCCGTTCTGCAGCAACCAATCGCGCAGGCCCGTATGGCCCGAGATGGCCTCGCCCCAGGCCAGCAGCACTTTCGCGGGATACTCCAGTCTCATGGGTGAACAACTGTTGCAAAGGTAGACGGGAGAACAGGGGGGCGGGGTAACTTCGCGGCCATGCGTTGCTTTCCGTTGATCCTGTCGATGCTTGTGCCCGTTCTATTGTCGGCCCAGGTGGCACCGACCAGGAAGGAGCTCAAGGCAAGGGCCTTCAACGATAACGGAAAGCCCTACAAGGCCATTGCCTTGTGCAACGATCACCTGATGCTCAAGAACGTCGAACCACCGTTCTACGTGATCCGTGCCGAAGCGAACAACATGATCGGCGAGCATGGCAAGGCAGCGGAGGACGCGCGCCAGGCATTGTCCTATGCTCCGGCGTCAACGGAAGCCTTGCTGCAGCTCGCCATCGCCGAGCAGGGCATGGGGCGCAATGACAGTGCGGTCGTCCACCTTCGTCAGGTCCTGGAGCGCGATCCCAACGGCGAGGCGTACGTGCGCATGGCGCTTGCGCACCAGCAGTTGCGCGACCACCAAGCCGCGTTGGCGGATCTGGACGAGGCGCAGCGGTCGAAGGACACCATCGACCTGGCGCGGTTGGAACGGATCCGCGGCGAGTGCCATGCGATGCTGGGTGACAGTGCCCGATCACGCGCTGCCTTCGACAGTGCGTTGGCGATCAGCCCGCGTGATCCGGTGATCTGGAACAGTCGCGGTTTTCATCGCTATGCCACCTTCGGCGAACACGCGCGTGCCCTCCAGGATTACGACCAGGCCATCAAGCTGAACCCCAACTACAGCTACGCGTTCAACAATCGCGGCTGGAGCCTGTACAAGCTCGGCGATACGGACAAGGCGCTGCAGAACATCACCCTGGCCGAACGCAAGAAGGCCAACAATCCCTATGTGTACCGCAACCTGGGTGTGATCAAGATCGAACAGGGCGACACGGTGGGTGGCTGTGCATCGCTGCGCATGGCCCTCGACCTGGGCTTCACCGACCTGTTCGGTCCCGAGGTGCAGGACCTTGTGGCCCTGCATTGTCCGATCGTGCCCAAGGCCGCTCCGGTGAACGCTCCAGCGCCGCTCCCACCTGCGAAGGCTCCCTCCAACGCCCCGGGCTCCGCCCCCGTGAAACGGAACAACGCACCCTGAACCATGTCCACCGTCCCTGCCAGCATGTTACGCGCTGACGCCCTCAAGGGCCATGTGATCGTGGTCACCGGCGGCGGTACCGGATTGGGTCGCAGCATGGCCCGCGGATTCCTCTCTCTGGGTGCTTCGGTGGTGATCACGAGCCGCAAGCAGGACGTGCTGGAGAAGGCCGCCGGGGAGCTGATGGCCGAGACCGGTGGAACAGTGATGGCCGTGGCCTGCGACGTGCGCAAATACCTCGAGGTGGAGCAGCTCGTGGAGCGTTGCGTGGAGCGCTACGGCAAGGTGGACGCCCTGGTGAACAATGCTGCGGGCAATTTCATCAGCCCCACCGAGCGCCTCAGCAGCAAGGCCTTCGAGGTCATCATCGACATCGTGCTCATGGGCACGGTGAACTGCACGCTCGCCTTCGGAAAGCACTGGATCGCCAAGGGTGAGCGCGACAAGGCCGTGCTCAACATCACCACCACGTATGCGTGGACGGGCAGTGGCTATGTGGTGCCCAGTGCCTGCGCCAAGGCCGGTGTGCTGGCCCTCACCCGGTCGTTGGCCGTGGAATGGGCGCGCCATGGCATCCGCAGCAACGCCATCGCCCCGGGGCCTTTTCCCACCAAGGGCGCCTGGGACCGGCTGTTGCCCGGGGAGCTGATGGAACGCTTCAACCTGGCGAAGCGAGTACCCCTTCAGCGCTTGGGCGAGCACCACGAGCTCGCCGACCTGGCTTCCTATCTGGTTTCGCCCTTCAGCGGCTATGTGAACGGGGAGGTCGTCACTATCGACGGCGGCGAATGGCTCAAGGGCGCAGGGCAGTTCAGCCAGCTCGAGGCCGTGGAACCCGGCATGTGGGATGCCATTGAGCAGATGGTGCGCGGTGCCCGGGGAAGTTGAGCGGAAAGGCCATTGGCGGTCCGTTCTTGCGTCGTGGAACGGGATCTGATACCTTGGCGGTCAAAGCAACCAACCCACTGACCATGAAATTCCTGACCGCCATCGCCTGTCTGGTGATCTCCACCGCCGCTCTTGCACAAACCGAACGCGACCCCAAGGCGCATGAAAAGGCCGCCCGCCAGGCCGCCGAGATCAGCCAGATGATCGGCTTGGACGACACCATGAACCAGCAGCTCACCAAGGCGTTGATGAGCTCTTCCGATGAGACCGCCGAACTGCGTGCGCAGTGCGACAAGATCAAGATGCAGGTGGATGCCGTGTACCAGAAGAACATGGACATGGTGATCGCCCGCATGGAGCCCGGACAAAAGGAGAAGTACATGGCCGCCGTGAAGGACGGCCGCATCAAGATGGGCTGCTGCGATATGGGCGGCGGTTCATGCGCCGCCGGTAGCACCAAGGCGGCAGGTTGTTCCGAGGCCAAGGCCGAAGGCAAGCCCGCTGGTGGCTGCTGCGCCGGTGGCAAGGCCCACGCTGATGCCGCTCCGGCAGACCAGAAGGTCGCTCCCGTGAAGAAATAAGGACCAGCAAGGTCCGGATGTGAAAAGGGCCGCGTGATCGCGGCCCTTTTCCCTTTTCCATAAGGCCGTGGATCAGTCCACCACCACCACCAGGTATTTCGAAACGCTCCAGAACTGGGCCGCGTCCGTGATCACCAGCTTGGTCACCTCACCCTCCATTTTGAAGCTCGCTGCAGGGTGGCTCGTCACCACCTTGGCCTTCTTGGCGTTGACCGGGATCTCCAGCACCTGGGTGATGTCGATCTCCTTGAAATAGTCCTTGTTCATGGCCGCCGTGTTCAGCTTCTTCACGCTGCCGATGCCGATGAAGCCGCCCTCTTTCGTGAGCACGCCGTTGGCCATGAGCTCCTTCTTGGTGCCCACGCAATACCACGCGGTGTTCAGCTCATTGCGCTGCATGTTCGCCTGTTGGTCCTTGTCCTGGTACATCTGGATCATGCTCGCAAGGGAGGCGTTCGTGCTTGAAAGCTGCTCCTTCAACGTGCCGATCTCCGCATCGCGCTCGCCGATGATGAGCTCCAGCTCATCAATGGTCTTCTGCAGCTCGGCGATCTTGCCGCCCTGGGCCTTCGCGTCCTTGCGCATGCGGGCCAGGAGCTTCTTGTTCACCGCCAGGAGCGAATCGATGGCACGCAGGTCCTCCATCATGCGCGTCTCCATGTCCGCGCTGGTCTCCACGCCTGTGCTTCCCTTGGTCAACAGCCCTTGCTTTTCGCGCACGGCGCGGAGGTTCTCGCTGATGCGGTTGAACGCACCGAACATGTTGTTGATGGTCGAGTCCTTCATGCCCGATTCGTCGGACACGCGCTGATTGGTCTCCTCGAGCTGCTTGTATTGCTCGGTCTGGGTGGGATCTTCCTTGCAGGACCACAGTACCGTGGCCACGGTCATTACGGTGAACAGGATGCGCTTCATGCTTGGGTTCGGGTTTTGGTTGAAAGAGGGTCGCTTTGAAGGAGGTCGTTACTTTCGGGCAAGATCTTGAAGGTCAGCGCATGGCGTGGGTCAATGACCTTGAACAAAGGCAGGCAAAGTTACGTACGACGGTTCACCAGCCCATGATCGCCGACAGGCTTCTCCGACCAAGCACATCCTTTCCTGCCTTCCAGGAGCGTTCTCCCGTTCGCAGGACATGGATCCCGGTCCCCGGGTTGCTGCTCGTGACCATGCTTATCCTGGCGGTGGAGCTACTGCAGGCGCAGCCCCCGAACCAGGAAAGCCTTACTGAGGAGTTCCCGGGACTTACGGCCAAGGAACGTTCACGGATCGCGAAAAAGGAAGTGGAGGAGGCGGCTGCGGACACGGCCTACCGGTCCATCATGGACGCGGCGGAGGACCTGTTCCGCCAGCAGCGATACGAGGAGGCCTTGAAGGCCTACCAGCAGGCGCGGCTGAAGCGCCCTTACAACGTCTACCCCAAGGTGAAGATGCACGACCTTGAAGGCATGATCGGTGCACGGAACGCCGCTGCAACGGAACCCGCCGTTGAACCACCCGCCCCGGTGCCACCTGTACCCGCGATCCCCGTCGCCGCAGTGCCCACCGCCTCCCCACGGCCACCTGTTCAGGCCGATCCCGTGGTTCCGGCGAAGGCCACCGTGCCACCTGCGAAACCTGGGCCCGCTGCGGTCGCAACCCCATCGCCGGCGGCCCCGATCAAGGTGGCGAACACGGACCGCCCCCCGGTTCAAAAGGAAGCCTTACCGGTGCCGAAGACCGATGGCCTCGTGGAACGCACCTACAAGGAGGGGAACGCCCATGTGATCGAGCGCACAGTGACCCAGGAGGGGCGCTCCGCAGTGTACAAGCGCGTCATCCATCCGTGGGGAACGATCTACCATTTCCGGGATGGCAAGTCCATCGACGAGCGCGTCTGGAAGGAGGCCTTCGGGGGCGACTGAGCGCCCTAGGTGCCCTCCACCAATTTCACGGGCAGGTCAAGGAGACCCATGAAGTCCTCGCCGGCCTCCAGCATGTCCAGGTCGCCTTCCTCGTAATGCCATTCCAAGCTCACCTGGCTGGCCCCGCTGGCGTGCAGGTCGTCCAGCATCCTCAACGTGTCCAGGAGGAATTTCGCAGAGCTGCTGTTGAAGTAGGTCAGGGAGAACCGGATGCTTGTGCGGGGTTGGGGGGCCTTCACATAGGCCTCCACCTGCTCCACGAGCGGAAGGAAGAAGCGGTCGGCGTTCTCGTGGATCGAACACCCTCGGAGCTCAAGCGAGCCTTGTTCGTGATCCAGGACCACATAGGGGGTTTTCTCCGTTGCGGGGCGTTCGAACCGGTCCATGTGCAGGCCTCTAATGTAGGTTTCCCAGCGTTCCGATCGTCGACCTTGCCGATGTGGTGATTAACTTCCCCTCCTGATCAACCCCGCAGCGCCATGTTCATCAAGAATATCCTGGTCCCCTACGATTTCTCGGACTGCGCCACCGATGCCTTGCGTGTGGCCGCCAAGATCGCCCGGCTCACCGGGGCCTGCATCGATATTGTGCACCTGTACGAGACCAAGACCGATTTCCACGTCGAGAACCAGCGGTTGCGGGAGGAGATCGAAGCGAAGCTTGAACGTGTGCCGACCCTGCCGTTCCTGCAGGGCATCGAGCTCAAGAAGTTCATGCTGCGACAGCTGTCGCTGCCCGAGATGTTCAAGAACGAACGGCTCGCGCAGATGGACCTGGTGGTGATGGGGTCCCATGGTGCCCGCGGCATCAAGGGCGTGGTGGGCAGCAATACCCAGAAGATCGTCCGGATCGCGCCCATGCCCGTGCTGGTGATCAAGAATCCGGTGGAGGACTTCCAGGTGAACGACCTGGTCTATGCATCGAACTTCACCACCTCGGACATCCAGAAGTTCGAGGCCTTCCTGCCGTTCATCGCGCTGTTCGATCCCAAGGTGCACCTGGTGAAGGTGAACACCCCCAAGAACTTCGAACGCAGCGAGGATACCAAGGAGGCCATCGCCGCATTCCTTGAACGGCACGAACTGCGCAAGTTCACCACCACCATCTACAATGATCTTAGCATTGAGGAGGGCATCCTGAACTTCGCCAGGGGCATTGATGCGGACATGATCGCCATGGCCACGCATGGGCGTACGGGCTTCTTCCAGGTGGTGAACGGAAGCCTTACCGAGGATATCGTCAACCACACCACGTTCCCGGTGCTCAGCATGAAGCTGTGAGCGCCACCGGCGTCGCTTTCCTATATTTACCGGCACAACACAGTTCGCGGATGAAGTTCCTGCACAAGCAATACCAAGCCAAAAAGAAGGAGTTCATCGAGGTGGAACTGGACCGCCCGGCACGGGTGAAGTTCATGACCGCGATGGAGTTCAAGCAGTATAAGAACGCCCGCACGCATACCTATTTCGGAGGGCTCTACGAGGAATCCCCGGTGCGATTCGTGGTCCCCCATGATGCCGTGTGGTATGTGGTGGTGGAGAAAGGTTCCACGACCGAGCCGAATGACGTACTGGCCAATACCCGGCTCATGCTCCCCAACCGCGGAGTGATCAGCAGCCTGGCCTCCGATGCGCCCCAACACGTGCGCGCACTGGCCCAGGCCGAGGCCGGTGAAGGTGCAGGTGATAACGCGTGAACAAGAGCCCCGCCTGTGTCGTTCATACACTATACGACCATGGACATCAAAGCCAACGAAGAACGATTGGAGCGCATCCTGCTCGGTCACGAACGCGTGCTGGATGAGGTGCGTGACATCCTGGAGCAGGAGCAAAAACGCGATGACATCCTTCGGGCGGTCATCCTGAGCTCCAAGGGGGTTCGCGAGAACCGCATCGCACGCCTCGATCCGGACCGGGTGTTCCATGTGGGCGCCATCCGCGACCTGTGCATCCGATACCGCCTGCGTTTCCTTGAAGGACGACGCTTCAAGGGCGAGATACCCGCCCAGGCCATCTACGAGCTCCGTGGACTGGAGTCACGCTCCGAGGAGCCCCTGCGGGGCTTCATGGTGCTGGCCCCTGCGGAGCGCTTTCTGCTGTGTGATAGCAACGCGGACCCGCTGTTGTTCGTCAATGTGGGTCCGGAGCACTATTATCTGGTGCACAAGTGGGGAGCGGACACCACCCGGTTCAGGCAGGTGCTTCACTGGCCGTTCCGGTCGCTGCGCACGCTCCTGGCGACCGTGTTCGCGCTGGCCGTGCTGGCGGCATCGCTTGCGCCGAACATCATCATCACTACGGACCCGGATGCGGGTTGGTGGGGTGCTCATCGGGTGCTGTTCCTGTTCTGGAGCAGCATGGTGCTCACGAGCTTCACGGTCTTCGGTTGGTTCGCGTTCCATGGCCGCTTCAGCCAGGAATGCTGGAACAGCGACACGTTCAATTAGTTCCTCTGACGGTCCGCATGGACCTGCGCGGTGGTCGCCTGCGGTGTTCGGCAGAGGCACATGCTACGGAACCACTGTTTCAGTTCCTCCCGTTCCGGCGGTGCCAGCAACCTGAACGCCTTCTTCAATTCCTTACGGAACGTTCCGCGATCGGCGAAACTGATCTTCGACAGGACCTCCTTGTAGTATTCGACGGTGGCTCGCATGATGAGGCGGTTGTTGCAGTTCCGCATACGGCTGGCAGGCGCTCAAGGTTTCATTTGGTGGCATCGGCCTCGAACAGGAGCGAGGGCGCGTAGTCGAATGTGCAATGGCTGGGCGCACGTGCACCGTCCTTGGTGGCCGGCAGGAACTTCGGCAACCCGTAGAGGGCCACGATGATCTGGTTGGCCAGCGCCTTGTCCCCCGAGTATTCCACCGCGATCTGCTTCACCAGGCCGAACTGGTCCACATCGAAGTTCACCACGATGCGCACGGAGGCGGGCGGGAGCGTGGCGGGTGGAACGGCCTTCAGGCGGGCCTTGATCTCGGCGAGCACCTGCTCGGCCGTGCAGGCCTTGCGTGGCTCACCGGCCAGGTCCTTGCAGTTCGGGTGAGTCGGCGGTACGTCAAAGGTGCCGGTGAAGGCCCAATCCATGCGTTCCTCTCCCGGGCGGTCCAGGATCGGCGCTGCGCTGGGCAGGGGTTCCAGCTTCATTTCCTTGGCCTCGTCCTTCACCACTTTCGGCGGTGGGGTTTGCTGGGCCATGGTCGCAAGGGAGGTGCTGATAGCAAGCAGAAGAAGGAGGAGGCGCATCGGATCGGGGGTGTTGGAGGCAGTAGGGAAAGATAGGAAATGGAAAAGCCCCGCAGGGCATGCGGGGCTTTTCATCGAGGTGTTCTGTGATCAACCGATCTGGATCTCGCGGACGGAGGGCTTTTTCACCTCCACCTTCGGGATGATCACGTTCAGCACGCCGTTCAGGTATTCGGCCTTGATCTGGTCGTGCTGTGTGCCTTCGGGCAGGCGGAAACTGCGGCTGAAGGAACTGCGGGTGAACTCGCGGCGCGTGAAGCGCTCGTTCTCCTTGGTGGCCTCGTGCTTGTGCTCCGCGCTGATCGTGAGCACTTCGTTCTCCACGGCCAGCTTCAGGTCCTGGCGCTCGTACCCGGGGGCCAGCAGTTCCAGTTTGTAGTCGCCGTTGCGCTCAGTGATGTTCACGCTCGGGGTGCTGCGCTTCATGTCGTCATGGCCAAGGAACTGGGTGATGTCGCGGCCGAAGAATTCGTTCACCAGTTCGTTGAACGGGCTCATTACGGTGCCTTGTGGGCGGTACTTGGTAAGGGTCATGGTTGGTTTGAATGTGTGGTTCAGGATTCCGGACCGCATCGGTCAAACGCAATACCATTGAAAAAAGAACGCCAATACGACCGACCTGTCCTGAGCGAATCAGACAGAATGTCACTATTGGCTTAGGAAGATGTATTTGATCCAGCCTTTCTGCGGGTCGGGTGCCGTGGCCGATCGGCTGAAACGAGCACTGCGGGCGGAGTCCATGGCCTTTTCCACCAGGCAATCCTCGTTGGTCGTGCTCGCTTGCGGATCCACATCCGCCCTGGTCACACGCCCGGCTGCGTCAACGGATACGCGCACCACGACCACCCCGCCACCCCGGCATTGGAATCCCGGCCTGTGCAGGTAGCTGTCGGTGCGGTCCTTCAGGTCGAACTCCACCATGGCCACACCCTCCACCCGAACGGGCTTGGGATCGGTCTTCTCCTGGTAGCGCTTGGGGTCCCACTTGCTGGGGTCCAGCTCCGGCATGTCGATCTGTTCGCCGCGGGCTGCGCGTTCGGCCTTCAGGCGCTCGAACTCCGCCTGTTCCATCGCCGACAGTTCTTCCTCGATGGACTCCGCCATGCGTTCCTGGGCCCGGGCCGAAAGCTGGGGCACGGCCACTTGGGCGGTCACATTGCTGGTCAGCGCCTTCACCTCCTGTGGGGCCACCAATTGCTTCTCGATGCGCTCGAACTCCTCTTCGGTGATCGGCGGCGCCACCTCCATCCGCAGTTCCGATCGCTCGAACTCCTCGGGCACGGAACGCAGGTCCTGCATGGCGAAATAGAACAGCAACGTGGTGTGCAGCATCAACGAGCCGATGATGCCCACCTTGTTCCGGTCGAACCACTCCAGGAAGGTCGTCCCCATGGCCACTGCCCCGCGCGGCCTGCCTGTGCAAGCGTGTGCGCGAGGTTGGAAAGGTAGCGCCACCCGCCGCTCAGCGCATGCGGATGCGCCAGGGCGAGGGCAATTGGTTGTTCCAGCGGTTGCCCGCACCGCGCACGAAGCCGAGCCCATGACCCAGGTGTGTAACCCGACGCCATTGACCGGAAGGAGCATCGGCGCGCAGCGCTTCCCCGCGCAGGAAGGTCAGGGCCTGCTCCCGGTCCAATTCCAGATCCGCTGCACCTTCGATCGGCCGACCGAGGTAGGCGCTCGCCGCATGCGGAACGTGGCGGCCATCGGGACCTGCGGAATGCCACGGTGTGCCGGCGCTCAGCGTGCGCACGTTGCGCGCGATGCAGCCTACGGTATCCGCCCACTGCGCGGGTATCCGATGCACCACGCCATCATGTTCAAGCTCCTGCCAACCGCTCACGTGTTCTGTTGGAACCGAAGCCGTTCCGGGCTTGCGTAGCGCAGCGATGAAGAAGCCTTCGCCCTGTACCCGGTGCGGATAGGCGACCAGGCCATGGCGCGTGCGCAGGAGCCCATGTGCGGTGAGGTCGGGAAGGGGTACGACCTCGGCATCGTGTTCCTGCAGGAGCAATGCCACTGCGGCATCGTCCTCCGCCTCGGACCAGGTGCAGGTGCTGTAGATCAGTACGCCACCGGGGCGCAGGGCTTCCCATGCGTGGTGAAGGATGTTGGCCTGTGTGATGGCGCATTGTTCCACCAGCCGTGGTGACCATTGCTGGCGTGCGAAGGGGTCCTTGCGCATCATGCCTTCGCCGGAGCAGGGCGCATCCACTAGCACCAGATCGAACAGTGGTCCCAGCGCGGCGGATCGTTCCGGGGTATCGCCGGTGATCACGTGCCCTTCGCGGCCCCTCTTCCACAGGTTTTCCAGCAGGGCCGGTTGCCTCCGTCGGTCCACTTCGTTGCTCACCAATAGCGAACCTGGGGACAGCAAGGCCGCCAGGTGCGTGGATTTTCCGCCCGGCGCGGCGCAGAGGTCCAATGCGGCCAAGTCCTTTCCGGAAAGACCGCTGGCGAGGAAGGCCTGTTCCAGCAGCATGGACGAGGCCTCCTGCACATAGTAGCAGCCGGCGTGGAAGAGCGGATCCAGGGTGAACACCGGACGTTCGGCGAGGTAGCGGCCGTTCGAACACCAAGGTATTGCGGTGCCTGCGAATGCGATGGACTTCGCCGGGTTCAAGCGGATGCTCACCGGGGACGGGCCATCCAGCGCGAGGAGCAGGTCATCGGCCTCGGGACCGAGCTGCTGGTGAAGCCTGGCGCGCAATGCTTCCGGCACCGGCACTATGCCGCTGGGGCGGTGCTTGCGGGCCATCAGTGCGCCACCGTGGCGGCCTCGCGCATCAGCGTCTCGGCGCGATCGGGACCCAGCGACACCAGCTTCACCGGAACTCCGGTGGCCTGTTCGATGCGGGCGATGTACGCCTCCAGGCTGGCGGGAAGCGGCGCGTTCACCGACAGGTCGCCCCATCCGGGGAGGTCGGTGTACACCGGTTCCACCGCACCGCTGATGTCGTAGGGCAGGCGGTCGGTGAGCTGACCGTTGACCTTGTAGTGCGTGCAAAGGCGGATGGTGTCCATGCCGCTCAGCACGTCGGCCTTCATCATGGCCAGTTCGCTCACGCCGTTGATCATTACGGCGTACTTCAGTGCGGGCAGGTCGAGCCAGCCGCAGCGACGCGGACGACCGGTGGTGCTGCCGAACTCGTGGCCGGCCTTACGGATCTGCTCGCCGACCTCCTCGGTGAGCTCGGTGGGGAAGGGGCCGCTGCCCACGCGGGTGCAATAGGCCTTGAAGATGCCGATCACCCGGCCGATGCGCGACGGTGCCACGCCCAAGCCCGTGCACGCGCCGGCGGTGATCGTGCTGCTGCTGGTGACGAAAGGGTAGGTGCCGAAGTCGATGTCGAGCAGGGTGCCTTGCGCGCCCTCGGCCAGTACCTTCTTGCCCGCGTTCAGCTGCTCGTCCAGCCAATGTTCGCTGTCCACGAAACGGAAGGTCTTCAGGCGCTGCACCGCATCGAGCCATTCGGCCTCGTGCTGTTTCCAGTCGAAGGCCTCGGTGTACAGGCCGAGCAGGCGTTCGTGCTTGCGCACCAGCGTGTCGTAGCGGTCCTTCATGTCGGCACGCTCCAGGTCGCCCACGCGGAAGCCGTTGCGTCCGGTCTTGTCCATGTAGGTGGGGCCGATGCCCTTGAGGGTGCTGCCGATCTTCTCCTTGCCCTTCTCGGCCTCGCTGGCGGCATCGAGCGCGCGGTGAGTGGGCAGGATCAGGTGCGCGCGCCGACCGATGAGCAGCCGCTCGCGCACGTCCACACCGGCCTTTGCCAGCGCATCCACCTCGCGCAGGAAGATCACGGGGTCGATCACCACGCCGTTGCCCACCAGGTTCATCACGCCCTCGCGGAAGATGCCGCTGGGGATCGTGTGCAGCACATGCTTCTTGCCGTCGAAGATCAACGTATGCCCGGCGTTCGGTCCGCCCTGGAACCGGGCGATCACGGAATAACCGGGGGTGATCACGTCCACCACCTTGCCCTTGCCCTCATCGCCCCATTGGGCGCCGAGGAGTACGTCCACGCGTGCGCTCATGCGGTGTTCAGCGACTGAAATGGGCGATCGCCGCGGGCACATCGGCGGTGATGGTGAACACCGAGTCGAGCTTGGTGACCACGAAGAGCTGCTTCACGCCCTGCGAAAGGCCGGCGAGCACCACGTCGCCACCGGCGTTGCGGGTGCGCGTGAGCACGTTGATGACGATGTTGAGCCCCGTGCTGTTCATGTACTGCAACTGGGCCAGGTCGAGCACCACGGCCGTGTGGCCTTGTCCCAGTTCCTGGTCCAGGGTGGTCATCATGTTGTCGGCTTGTTGCTGGTCCATCAGGCGGCCCTGCAGGTGGAACACCTTGCAGCCCTGCTCCTCGGAGACCTGGAGATCGAAGGTGGGACGGTCGGTCACGGTCATGGTTCGTTTCGTTTTGCCTGGCAGGCGGGGCACAGGCCGTAGATGTGGAGGGCGTGGCTGTCCACCTGGAAGCCGAGCACCTCGCCCACGGTGCTGCGGATGGCCTGGATCCGCGGGTCGCAGAATTCCATCACCTTCTCGCAGCCGGTGCAGATCAGGTGGTCGTGCTGGCGGTAGGCGTGGGCCTTCTCGTATTGCGAGCGGTCGCGGCTGAACTGGTGGCGGCGCACCAGCTGGCAGTCCAGCAGCAGGTCCATGGTGTTGTACAGGGTGGCCCGGCTCACGCGGTACTTCTTCAGCTTCATGCGGGCATACAGCCGCTCAATGTCGAAGTGCCCCTCGTGGTCGTAGATCTCGTTCAGGATGGCGAAGCGCTCGGGTGTCTTCCGGTGGCCCTTCTGCTCCAGGTAGTCGGAGAAAAGGCGCTGCACGTTCTGGCTGATGTCCGGGGTGGCCATTACAGGGCGAAGGTAGCGCTGCGGAAGGGATCCGGGACGTGCCGGAAGCGATCGGTGGACCCGGTTGATCCGTACGGCTGTTGTCTTGATTGAAACTCATCCATGCGGATGCGCTTTCTTGTGCTGCCAACTGACCGTTCTCGATTGCTATGGTCTTAGCCCAACGGACACTCCTGAAAAGCTCTCTTGGTGGCCTCTAACTGGCTACTTGGTGGTTATGAGGAACGCCGGGCTTCATATTCCGCGAGGTATTTTGCAAGGAGGGCTGCGTCCAGACTGCTGATCCGTCCGGTTTGTTCCGCTGGCACGATGGTGTCGATGACGATGTCGTACTCGGTCCGTCCGCGGATCCTTCCACGTTTCAGAATCATGCCCAGAACGTCCTTTCGTTTGAAAGGCAAGCCAATAGCTATCAGTTGGATCCAGAACTGTTCGACGTCCGGACCTGAAGCCTCGTTCCAGTAAATGAAGAAATCGGCTTCTGATTGGCGCAACGATGAAGCTGTCCGGAACCTCGATTCAGGGTCGAGCAATTCCTGTTTCGTAAGCCGACCGGATCGAAGCATAGCATCGATGACTTCAGGCGGCAGGCTTTGCGAAGCGCGAACTATGTGTTCCGCAATATCGATCGCTTTGATGAGCTCGGCGGCACGTTTCGCGTATTGGTCCGGCCGAGGTATGGGCTTCTTCATCCACCTCAATGATCGATCCGATCCACCAGCCGTACCCCTCGCACACGCCGCAGCTTGTCCATCAATGAGCGCAGGTGTTCCGCGTCGTGTACGTAGGCCATCACCTTGCCTTCGAAGATGCCGTCGTTGCTCTCGAAACTGATGGAGCGCATGTTGACGTTGTGCTCGTGGCTGATGATGGTGGTGATCTTGTTCACCAGGCCCACGGCGTCGATGCCGCTGAAGGTGATGCCGGCGAGGAACTCCACGCTGTCCTTGCCCTTCCACCGCGCCTTCACAATGCGGTAGGCGAAGTTGCTCATGAGCTGCACGGCGTTGGGGCAGCTCACGCGGTGGATGCGGATGCCTTCGGTCTCGGTGATGAAGCCGAACACATCGTCGCCGGGGATGGGGTTGCAGCAGGGGCTGAGCTTGTACTCGATCTTGTGCAGGTCGTCGCCGATGCTGAGGGTGCTGTTGGTCTTGCCGCGCATCTCACCCACCACTTCCTCCAGGGTGCGCTCATCTTCTTTGAGCTTCACACGGGGCAGCACCAAGCGGCCGTTCTTCACGGTGGGCTGGCCCAGGGCGGCCAGGTCGTGGCGGCCGCGGGCGATCTGCCAGAAGAGGTCGGTGCTGCTGGTGCTGTGGAAGTGGTCGCGGAGGGTCACCACGTTCTCGCTGTCGAATCGCGCGCCCCAGCTGCGGAAGGCTCGTTGCACGGCCTCGCGGCCCACCACGGCGAGCTTCTTCTTCTGCTCGCGCAGCGCCTGCTTGATCTTTTGCTTGGCCCGCGCGGTGACGACGTAGGTCATCCAGTCCTCCTTGGGCTGCTGCTTCCTGCTGGTGATGACCTCGATCTGGTCGCCGTTGCGCAGGGGCTGGCTGAGGGGCACCAGCTTGTGGTTCACCTTGGCGCCGATGCACTGGCGGCCCACCTGGCTGTGGATGTCGAAGGCGAAGTCGAGCGCGGTGGAGCCCACGGGCAGGTTGCGCATCTCGCCCTTCGGCGTGAAGACCATGATCTCGTCGCTGAAGAGGTTCAGCTTGAAGTCGTTGACGAAGTCGAGCGCGTTGCTGCCGGGTTCCTCCAGCAGGTCGCGGATCTTGGTGAGCATGGCGTCCAGCGCGCCGGCGTGCACGTCGTCGTCCTTGTAGCGGTAGTGCGCGGCGAGGCCCATCTCGGCCACCTCGTCCATGCGCTTGCTGCGGATCTGCACCTCCACCCAGCGGCCGCCGGGGCTCATCACGGTGGTGTGCAGGCTCTCGTAGCCGTTGGCCTTGGGAATGCTGATCCAGTCGCGCAGGCGGTCGGGGTTCGGCTGGTAGTAGTCGGTGACGATGGAGTATACCTTCCAGCAATCGGCCTTCTCCAGCTCCTGCTTGCTGTCGATGATGATGCGGATGGCGAAGACATCGTAGACCTCCTCGAAGCTGACGTTCTTCTTCAGCATCTTGTTGCGGATGCTGTGGATGCTCTTGGGCCGACCCTTGATCTCGTACGGGAAGCCTTCGCGGTCCAGCGCCTCGCGGATGGGCAGGGTGAAGCGGCTGATGAAGCGTTTGCGCACGGCCTCGCCCTTCTTCAGCTTCTGCTCGATCTCGGTGTAGACCTCCGGCTCCTTGAACTTCAGCGAGAGGTCCTCGAGCTCGGTCTTGATGTTGTACAGGCCCAAGCGGTGGGCGAGGGGCGCGTAGAGGAAGAGCGTTTCGCTGGCGATCTTCAGCTGCTTGTCGCGCGCCATGCTGTCCAGTGTGCGCATGTTGTGCAGGCGGTCGGCCAGTTTCACCAGGATCACGCGGACGTCCTGCGCCAGGGTCAACAGCACCTTGCGGAAGTTCTCCGCCTGCATGCTGTCCGTCTGCCATTGCACGGTGCTGATCTTGGTGAGCCCGTCGATGATGGTGGACACGGTGGGCCCGAAGAGGTCGCGCACTTCATCCAGCGTCAGGTCGGTATCCTCCACCGTGTCGTGCAGCAGCGCTGCGACCACGCTGGTGGTGCCCAGGCCGATCTCCTCCGCGCAGATGCGGGCCACGGCGATGGGGTGGTAGATGTAGGGCTCGCCGCTCTTGCGCCGCTGGTCCTTGTGGGCCTCCACGGCGATGTTGAAGGCCTTGCGGATCTGGCGGGTGTCCTCGGCGGTGCGCTCGCCGCGCAGGCTGCGCAACAGGCCTTTGTAGCGGTTGACGATCTCCTCCTTCTCCTTCTCCAGGTCGATGACCGGGGCGGGCGGTACGCTCGGTGCCGTGCTCATTGAACCCAAAGGTAAAGGTCCCGCAGGCGTCCCGCCTGTGGTGAGGGAGTGTTGTTCCACATAGGCGGAACCCGAAACCTATCGGCCACAGCCGGGACGGCTGTGGGACCCTACTTCGCGGGCAGCACCTCGCCCCGCACTTCGCCAAAGCCGATGCGCACGCCGTTCTTCTCGCAGTGGCCGCGCATCACCAGGGTGTCGCCGTCGTTCAGGAACTTCCGCTCAGTGCCGTCGTGCAGCTTCAACGGCTTCGTGCCTTTCCACGTGAGCTCCAGCAGGCTGCCGTAGCTGTCCGGCGTGTCGCCGCTGATGGTGCCGCTGGCCATGAGGTCGCCGGCGTTGACGTTGCAGCCGTTCACCGTGTGGTGCGCCAGCTGCTGGGCCATGCTCCAGTAGAGGTGCTTGAAGTTGCTGCGGCAGATCACGGTCTCCTTCCCGTCCGGCGTGGCGATGCCGGCCTCCAGCGCGATGTCGAAGGTGTGGGCGCCCGCCAGTTGCAGGTAGGGCAGGGGCGTGGGGTCCTGCTTCGGGCCTTCCACGCGGAAAGGCTCCAACGCATCGAGCGTTACCACCCAGGGACTGATGCTGCTGCCGAAGTTCTTGCCGAGGAAAGGTCCCAACGGCACGTACTCCCAAGCCTGGATGTCGCGCGCGCTCCAGTCGTTGAAGAGGACCAGGCCGAAGATGCGTTCTTCCGCCTCGGCCGCGTCGATGCGATCGCCGAGCTCGTTGCCGTCGTAGGTGATGAAGCCGACCTCCAGTTCCATGTCCAGCTGGCGCGAGGGGCCGAAGACCGGTGCCTCATCGGGGCTGGGCTTGTACTGGCCCTTGGGACGGCGGATCGGGGTGCCGCTCACCACGATGCTGCTGGCGCGGCCGTGGTAGCCCACGGGCAGGTGCAGCCAGTTGGGCAGCAGGGCGTTGGCCGGGTCGCGGAACATCGCCCCGACGTTGTAGGCGTGCTGGCGGCTGCTGTAGAAATCGGTGTAGTCGCCGATGTGTACGGGCACGTCCATGATCAGTTCCTGCACGGGCACCATGGCCTGGCGCATCTTGTCGCGCACCGCCGGATGCACGTCGTGGCGCAGCAGCTCGGACAGTCGTTGGCGCAGGGCGCGCACGGGCTCGGGGCCTTCCAGCAACAGGCCGTTCAGTCGGTCGATGTACTCGGTGCCGTCCTGTTCCGCCACGGCCGGGATCAATTCCATCTCCCACAGCGCATAGAGGTCGATGGCGAGGTCGCCGATGCGGGAATACGCGCTGTAGTCCTCGCCATCCTTGGAGCCGACACCGAAAGGCAGGTTCTGGATGGGGAAGTCGCTGTTGGCGGGCACGTCCACCCAGGAGCGGAGCGCGGGGTCGTTGGCGGGGATGTTCATCGGGGTGCAAAGGTGCGTTGCTCGGAACGATCCTCATGCTCCGCTTCGTCCGGCCTTCCAGAACGAACGGTCATTGGCTGGCTGCCTCCAGCAGCCTGGATGCATCCCTGGCATTGGGATCGAGCCGAAGCGCCGTGCGCGCATCGGCCGCTGCGGCCTCGTGTTGGCCGAGCTGGTAGTGGCAGATGCCGCGCAGCGTGAAGGCGTCGGCGCGCGCATGGCCGAAGGTGCCGATGGCGGTATCAAAGTCCTTGATGGCATCGGCATAACGTCCGGCCTGGTAGTAGGCACGTCCACGCAACGCATACGAATCGCCCACGGAAGGGTGCCCCAAGGCGATGGCCTGCGTGAGGTCCGCGATGGCCGCGTCCGGGTCGGTGGCCAGCAGGGTCATGGCCCGGTTGTGCAGCAGCTGGCCGTTCAGGGCTCCGATGGCCACGGCCTTGTTGTAGTAGACCAATGCGGAGTCCGTCCGGCCCTGGCTGCCGTGGTAGGTGCCCATGGCCTCGAGGAGCTGGCCGCTCACCGCGCCGGCCCGGATGCCCTCGGCCAGCACCATCCCCGCGCTGTCCAACAACTGGGGGTTCCGTTCCTGCCCGCTGCGCTTGCCGTACCAACTGCCCAGCACCGAATAAGCGTCAGGCACGCGGGGATGTAGTCGGATCACTTGGCGGAACAGCGAGTTGGTGTCCTGCCACACGTCGGCCTGTGCGCGGGTAAGGGGGATGCACACCAACCCGATCCCGGCGATGATGCCCGCCCAGATCGCATCGCGTTTGCCATTGCCCTGAAGCAGCCGATCGATGCCGCCCGCCAATAGAAAAGCCAAGCCGATGTACGGGAGGTAGGTGTAGCGCTCCGCGATGATCACACGGCCCACGGGAACGAACTGCAGCACCAGCGCGATACAGAGCGTGAAGAAACCGATGCCGAAGAAGAGCAGGTTGCCTTTCCGCAGGGAAACGAAAGCGAGCACAATGGCCGCCAGCATCACCACCACGCTCAGCGGGAACACCGGGCTCTGGGTGCCGTCCTCCGGATACGGATGGAAGGTGCACAGGCCGGTCGGAAGGAAGAACTTCACCAGGTAGGTGGTGTAGCCATAGGCACCGTATTGGATCCGGTCGATCAGGGGGAACACGGTGGTTTCCGCGACCGCCCCGGTGCGGCCCAATGCGCTGTTCACCTCCAGGAAACCGTTCAGGGTGCCGCCGGATTGGATGTCGTGCGCCAGCAGTCCGAAGAAGAGCGAGATGGCCAGCAGGGGCACTTTCTCCGCCCAGGTGCGCCACGCCTTCAGCGAGCGGCCTTCCCACACATCGATGAGCACCAGCACCAACGGGAACACCACGGCCATGGCCTTCGACAGGCAGCTCAGCACGAACAGCACCAGGGTGGCCACCGCCCACCAGGGCTTGCGAAGCCGCACCCACGACAGGTAGGCCAGCAGCCCCGCCACGAAGAAGAAGCCATAGAGCACGTCCTTGCGTTCGGACACCCAGGCCACCGATTCCACGTGCATGGGATGCAGGCCGAAGACCAGCGCCGTGAAGGTGCTCACCGCCAGGTTGCCTTTGGTGAGCCGCAGGAAGAGCATCAGCACCAGCAAGGTGGTGAGCGCATGCAGCAGGATGTTGGTGGAGATGAAGGGGCGCGCTTCGGGAAGCTGGGTGCGGCGATCGCGCGCGGCGTTGCGGCTGTTCCACGCCAGGGTCATCATGGTCACCGGGTGGTAGTTCAACGACACCGGTCTCCGCCACAGGGCGGCAAGGTTCTCGGTGGTGGGGTCAAGGACCTCCTTCCGTTCGGTCACGTAATCCTGGTCGTCCCAGCTCACGAAGCGGTTGTCCAGGGCCGGGGCATAAGCGAACCACACGGCGAAGAACAGCACCGCGCCGATCGCCCACGGCGCGTAGTTCGTTGCGCTCGCCGAACGCCCCGCCTTGCCGCTCTGCCGTGGTTCAGCCTGTTTCTTCGGACCGTGCGCCTGCTTTCTGGCCATGTGGCGAAAGATAGAAGGGCCCTTCGGCATGGCATGGATCACCTGCCCGGTGCACCTTCACCGTTGCATCGCCATCTTCACCCACGCAACGACTGGGAATGGACACGCGGAAGCGCATGATCATCGGTATGCTGGCCCTGCACTTCGGGCTGCTGGCGTGCTACACGCTGCCGCAGGCGTGGGTGCCGGTGCGGCTCCACTATTGGTCCGTTACCTACGCACGCCCCCTGTTCCACCAGGGCTGGAACCTGTTCGCCCCGGACCCGCCGCGGTGTTCCTGCGAACTGCAAGTGGGCATTGGTAAGGACTGGCGTCCGCTCGATGCCTCGCAGGACCACTACCTCGTGACGCGCATGTCGCGGAACATCGTGGCCTACGTGGACGGAGCGGTTCCCTTCGGCGATACGCTTTACGTGGAACCGCTTATGGAACAGGCCATGCGGGGATTGGTGCGGGATATCGGGCGCGAAGTGCCGGACCTGCGCTTCCGTGCACTGCAGCGTTGTGTGACCGATGACCGACACCCGTTGGATCGGACCGAGCGGATGGTGCCCATTGTGTTCATGAAGCCCGCCAAGCCATGAGCGCCGCGACCATCCGGCATTTCCAGCGCGCCGTGCACCTGTGGCTGATGGGTTACCTGCTGAGCGCCTATCGGGTCGGGGAGTGGCTGTGGGTGCACCCGGTCTCCCCGCCCTTGCCGGTGCCCGGACCGCTCGGTTCTCTGATGAACGCCTTCGGCACCTGGTTGCCCACGGATGCCACCCTGGTGGCGGTGCCTGTGCTCTTCGTGTTCGCGGTCATCGGCCTGTTCCGGCAGCAACCGGTGTGGATGGCCGTCGTGACCTGGGTGCTGTTCGCGAGCCTTGTGCAGTTGGTGTGGCTGGCCTCGTGCGGTGGGGTGTTGCTGATGGACAATGTGCTGTTCTGGATGATCTTCCTGCGTGTGGCACCGATCGGTCGGGTCGCCGGAGGCGTGAGCGAACTGGCTTTCTGGATGATCCGCATCCAGGTCATCTTCACTTACCTCATCACGGGCCTGCACAAGCTCACCGGCACGAGCTGGCTTGATGGAACTGCGGTGGGCATCGTGGGCAGCGACCCGCTCTTCGGCCCGCTGTGGCTGGCGCAAGTGCCGTGGCTTTCGGCGCTTGTTACGTGGGCCTTGCTGGCCTTCCAGTTCGGCTTTCCAGTGGCCGTGTGGTTCCGCCGCACGAAGCTGCCGTTCTTGGCGTTCGGGGTGCTGTTCCACCTCGGTACCGCACTGTGGATGGGCATTCCCGAGATGGGTTTCGCCTTCATCGCGTGCTATGCGATCTGGTTGGATGGGCCTGACCTGGAGGCCTTGTCCATCCCGCGGGCGAAGCGGGTACGCGGCGGCGCGTGAGCCTTCACTCTTCCTTCTTCTTCCCGCCCAACCTGAACTGCCCGCCGATCACCACGCTGCCCTGGTAGGCCCAGAAGTGCTGGCTGGCGCGGTCGTCCGTGGTGCCGGTGGTGAACACGTCGGGCAGCTCGATCCAGCTGCCCTTGGCGGTGGCCCGTGCGAAGAAGTGGTCGAGGAAGGTGAAGTGCAGGCCGAGCTGCGCACCCACGCCGAAGCCTGCCACATGGAACACGTTGTTCATGCCTTCACCGAAGAGCCGAACGTCGCTGCGCGGGATCACCGGTCCGGCATGAACACCTTCGAACAGATGCAGCCGTTGCCGTCCGTTGCGGCTGGCCCAGAGGCCGTCGTAGTGCTCCAGGTCCACGCTCAACAGGTTCAGCCCGTCTGTGAGCTCGTACTTCAGGAAGTCCTCTGTGAGCGTTACATCCTGTGAGCCTTCGGGGGTGGAGAACGCAACGGAACGCGAGGCATCCACCCAGCCGTCCATCCGCACCACCTGGTCCTGCACCATCACGTACTTCATATGGTCCAGGCCGAGGGAAAGGCTCCACTTATCGCGCAGGAACCAGCCCACGCGGTAGTTGTACTGCGGGATCCAGATCTGGTCCGGCGCCAGATAACCATCCACTGAGAAGGTCACGGGCCGGTCCTTCGCCTCCACATGCCGCAGGGTGAAATCGTACCCGGGGCCATTGAAGTGGATGTTGCTCCAGCTGTAGCCCGCGCGGTTGTAGCCCCAGTAAACGAAAAGCGAGCCTTTCGGGGCGGGTGCGGCAGGCACTTGGGCCAAGGCGGCAGCTCCGGTCAGCACGCTCAGTGTGGTGGTGAACAGGGCGGATCGGAAGTGCATGGAGAGGAAAGGTCGGCCGTCGATGCCGGAAAGGTAGCGCGGTCGTTGTCGATGACCCCGGATGTTCAGGTCCACGCGAAGTCAGCCGTGCGGGGCACGTGGTCCATGGCCTGCCCGGCCAGCTGCGGTGGTGCGGAGAGCTTGCGGCGCTGCGTGTCGATCCAGGCGCCCTCCACGATCAGCTTTGCGCAGTGCGTGCCGTCCTCCTTCAGGAAGACATGCTCGAAGGAGAAGCGCGCGTGGTCTTTGCTCAGCGAGCGCATGCGGACCTCGAGCAGGATCACGTCGTGCAGCTTGAGCTCGCGGCGAAAGGTGCATTCCTCGCGGAACAGCACGGGGCCGAAGTGCCCTTCCTTCATCATATCCAGCGTGATACCCAGTTCCTCCAGCGCCTCGGTGCGTTGTTGGGCGCAGAGGTCATAGTACACCGAATGCCGAACGTGGAAATTGGCGTCGATGTCCGCCCAGCGCAGGTGCACCGGGGTGCGGAACGGGGGCTGCAGTTCCATGCCGTGTTCTAGCTGGTCACGCTCCAGCCATACAGCGGCTTCAGGCGCATCATGCCGTTCACCTGGAAGCGGATGCGCATGAGTTCGCTCTCGTCGTTCGGGTGCGCCAGTGCGCTGTCGATGAGCTGCACGATCTGCTTGCACTCCGCCTCCTTCACCCCCCGCGTGCTGATGGCGGGCGTGCCGATCCGGATGCCGCTGGTGACGAAGGGGCTTTGTGTGTCGAAGGGCACCATGTTCTTGTTCACGGTGATGTCCACCAGGCCCAGGATCCGCTCGGCCTCCTTGCCGGTCACGTTCTTGCTGCGCAGGTCGATCAGCATGCAGTGGTTGTCCGTGCCGCCGCTCACCACGTCGTAGCCTTTGTCCACGAAGGCCTGCGCCAGCACCTTGGCGTTGGCGATCACCTGCTGGCCATAGCGCTTGAACTCCGGGCTCAGCGCCTCGCCGAAAGCCACGGCCTTGGCCGCGATGATGTGCTCCAGCGGGCCTCCCTGCGTGCCTGGGAAAACCGCGCTGTCCAGCAGGCTGCTCAGCATGCGCACCTCGCCCTTGGGTGTCTTCAGGCCCCAGGGGTTCTCCGTGTCCTTCCCGATCATGATCAGGCCGCCGCGCGGACCGCGAAGGGTCTTGTGCGTGGTGGTGGTCACCATGTGGCAGTGGGGCAGGGGATCGTTCAGCAGCTTGGCGGCGATCAGTCCGGCGGGGTGGCTCACGTCAGCAAGCAACAGCGCACCCACTTCATCGGCGATGGCGCGGAAGGCGGCGTAGTCCCAGTCGCGGCTGTAGGCGCTGGCACCGCAGATGATCAGCTTGGGCTTTTCCCGTTGGGCCACCTCGCGCACGGTGTTCATGTCCACGCGACCGGTGGCCTTGTCCACACCGTAGAAGGTGGCGCGGTACAGCTTGCCGCTGAAGTTCACGGGGCTGCCGTGTGTCAGGTGACCGCCGTGGCTCAGGTCGAAGCCGAGGATGGTGTCGCCGGGCTTCAGGCAGGCCAGCATCACCGCCGCGTTGGCCTGCGCACCGCTGTGGGGCTGCACGTTGGCCCAGGCCGCGCCGAAGAGCTGCTTCACCCGGTCGATGGCCAGGTTCTCCGTTTCATCCACGAACTCGCAGCCGCCGTAGTAGCGCTTGCCGGGCAGGCCCTCCGCGTACTTGTTGGTCATCACCGACCCCGCGGCCTCCATCACCTGCTCGCTCACGTAGTTCTCGCTGGCGATCAGCTCCAGGCCCTTCGTCTGGCGCCACTTCTCTTTCTCAATGATGGCAAAAACGGCGTCGTCGCGTTTCGGGGCGTTGGCGGTGGACATGCGGGGATGTGCGGATTGAAGGGTAGGGTGCAAAAGTCAGCACTGGAAGGGAATGGACCTAATGGGCGATCAGGACGGAGGGACGTTCCAATTGAATCCTCCAAGTTCATCCGCAGGGACGCATCCTGCACGGTGTCATCGGCCATATTAAGTTTTCGAGCGTCAGAACCAAAGGGCCATTTCCGAGCTATACCTTCAACGCACTATGATGACCAATATCCTTTCTCCTTCGGTCGTCGATCGCGCACTGAGGTGGTCGGGTAAAACTGGACAGGAAGTAGGCTAAAGCTAACTTCCAACCATGAGCACCAGAAGAGACCGCAGAAAGTTCACCGCCACCTTCAAGACGGAGGTGGTCCTGGAGGCGCTGAAGGAGCGCCGCACGATCAGTGAATTGGCCCAGCAGTTCGACCTGCACCCCAACCAGATAGCGACCTGGAAGAAGGATTTCCTGGCTGCGGCACCAACGGTGTTCGAAAGCGTTGTGGACCACGAGCGTGAGGCCTTGAAGCAGAAGCAGGACGAGCTGTTCCAGCCGATCGGCCGCTTACAAGTGGAGAACGAGTTCCTTAAAAAAAGGTGCTTCGATGAGCCGCCAGGAGCTACGTCTACAGATCGACCGGGCGCACCCGGAGCTGACGATCGCCGAGCAGTGCGCCGCGCTGGGTCTAGCGCGCAGCACCTTGTACTACAGGCCAGGGAGCGCCTCTGATGAGGATCTGCGGATCATGCGGCTGATGGAGGGATTGCACTTGGAAGACCCCACGCGGGGCAAGCGGCGTATGAGCGAGGACCTGAGGGACCATGGGGTATACATCGGACCCGACCGGGCGCGCACCTTGATGCGTCGTATGCACATGGCCTGCGTGTACCGAAGACCGCGCACCACGGTGATCGACAGGACCAAGTACAAGCACCCCTACCTGCTGCGACACCTGAAAGTGGAACGACCGCATCAGGTGTGGGCGATCGACATCACTTACATCCCCATGCGTAGGGGATACATGTACGTGTGCGCGATCATAGACCTATGGAGCCGCTACATCGTGGGCTGGAGCGTGAGCAACACCATGGAAGCGGACTGGGTATGCACCGTGGTGCGCGATGCGGTGGCCACCCACGGCAAGCCTGGGATCATCAACAGCGACCAAGGCAGCCAGTTCACTTCTGATCAATACCAGCGGCTCTTCAAGCCCGGGGAACCCTGTGAGGGTGTTCGCATCAGCATGGATGGCAAGGGCCGGGCGATCGACAACGTCTTCATCGAGCCCGCCGTACGGCGGGCACCCTCAAGCATGACCGGATCTACCTGTGTCCGCCCGAGGATGGGGTTGACCTGTGCCGCACTTGTGCACAGTTCATCCACTATTACAACCACCGTCGCAAGCACTCACGCATCGGGAATGTCCCGCCAGCCAAGCGGTTGCAGATGGCCGCCTGATCTGTCAACAACGATCCTGAGTTATGAGTCTCCCCAGACCCCTCGACAACAACAACAAACACACCTTAAACTTGACCTATGACTGTCCAGACAAAGTCGACCACCTCAGTGTAAGCGAGTTGGATCCTACCTTTAGAGCAAGCCATCGCGAATGATCCGTTTCCACCTGCTACTCATTGTACTGCTTATGGCGTGCACCACCTTGTGTCTCGGCCAGAACCCGGATAGCAAACGGATCAACCACTGGTATTTCGGTTTTGGTGCTGGGCTTGATTTCACAGGTGGTGCTCCTGTAGCCGATACCGCTGGGGCATTCAACTACGGATACGGCAGTGCAGTAATGAGCGACACGGATGGTAACCTACTCTTCTATTCAGATGGCCGGCAGGTGTGGAACGCACAACACGATTCTATGACCAACGGGGACATCAACGGGTATATGTTCTTTGGCCAATGCGTTCAGGCGCCCATTGCGGTACCCAAGCCAGGTTCCGAGCATCTCTACTACATATTTACCTCTGATGGCTTCAGCTCCAGTCCTACGAATGGCCTGCAATACCATGTGGTGGACATGAGCATGAACGGGGGATTAGGCGCAGTGGTGGAAAAGAATGTGCAGATCTATGATTTGAACTCCGAGCAAATGTGTGTCACGCGACACGCGAATACATGTGACTATTGGCTTATAGGACACGATCGGAACAGTGCTAGTTATCTATCCTGGTATATCAGTGCAGCTGGGGTCGATACCGTTCCGGTCGTTTCGAGCACGGGCTTGGACTATTCCCTTGTGTACCAGTATCCAGGGAACGCGAATTGGACAGGAGGGGTTTGGTTGAAGTGTTCTCCACAAGGGGATAAGTTAGCCTCGCTCGTGCATTGGCGTTATCAGAATTCAGGCCGTTCGGATGAAATATGGCTTTCCTCACTGGATGCATCTGATGGAGTGGTGTCGGGTGCTTTCGTCGTGCCGTTGGATTCCGCTCCCGCTGGATTTTCCTTTTCTCCGAACGGACAAGTGTTTTACGCTGAATCAGGGGAGAACATTGTAAAGTTGGACCAATTTGACCTAAGTACATTCGACTCATCCGCGGTGAATTCCTCGCGGTTGAATTTGAACACCTACGCGTTCCAAGAGTTCGCGAGTGATTTGGAAATCGGACCTGATGGTCGGATATACGGATGTACTGCGTATGGATTCTTGTTAGGCAAGGACAGTTTGCCTGTGATACATCAGCCTGATGTGATAGGGGCCGGTTGCCAGATCGAACAATGGGCGATTGGATTGAATGGGCGTTTTGCTTGGCTGCAATTGCTAGATTATGTGTCCAGCTTCTCATCCCCAATGGCTCCCGCGCATAGCTGCGCTGTAGAGTTGAATGAAAGCGCCACTATACCTCCGCTTCAATGTTGGATCGGCGCTGAAGGATTGGTTGTTGATGGTCTTGTTTCCAAAGCAGCCTTTGATTTCACGGTGTTGAACGCGTTGGGCCAGACAGTCGCATTTGGTGAACTACCAAGCGCCGAGAGATGTGTGCTGCCGATACAGGGGCTCGCAAGCGGGCACTACTTCATTCAGATTTCCTCACCGAGGACATCCACTCAAGTTCTTCGATTCGTTAACCCATAAGACCTGCTACCATGCGATACCAAAAGCTCGTGCAAAATTTCGCTACTCTTCTCTTCTTGTGTTGCCTAACCGAATTGTCGGCTCAAACAATATCCATTGGTGCGTTGGGGAGCATATTTGATCAACTGAACAATACAGGCCCATCTCTCAATCATTCGCGTTCTCTTGGTGTGGGCTACTTCAACTCGTTCCTGCCCGGTACGCTAATTGAGCCACAGAGCCTGTTGCATGTGTATAGTGGGCAGACCCAACCGCCTCAAAGCGGGGCCTTCAACCAAACAGAAACATTCCGTACGACGGTAGGGGCGAACTTTGACCAGCAGTGGCGCATGGAGCGAGGGTCGTTGGAGATGGGCCGCTTCTCTCATACCGCTTTCAATCCCTCTTTACGTATCCAAGCGATACAGCCCGGTGATTACCTGACTAATGCGGCGAGCGGCCTTTTCCTACTGAATCATGCTGGTGACGGATTACGGATCATTCACAATGGTGCCCAGTTCACATCTGTTCCTGATCTTAACGGTTACGGTCTAAACCGAGAAGCTTACGTAGCTCTGGGTTCTGGTGGCACAGGATTGGGCTGGAATGCCCTCTCTCCGGGCGGGCCATGGGCCAGACTTCACTTGACACATCCAGCACAAGGACTCTCCCCCGCCAACTTCGGCTTCCGACCATGGATGCGAAACGGGGTCATAGGAACGGGCCAGAGCGACCTTTTCTACATGGGCCATAAGTACCAGATGCTGAGCGGGGGCACTGGTGCGGAAGTTGATGATAATGGAGTCGTGGTTGCCGCTTGGGGCGATAACGATCTTCCGGCAGGCTACACACACGCGTTCGACCACTTCACCTTCCGCTATGTGGGTACACCGAGCGCCGGTAACTCCGCAGGCAGCATCGAAGGCTTGGAGATCATGCGGCTGCGACCCTTTCGCCGGAACCCCACTGATCGGATCGAGGGTTTTGTCGGCATCGGGGATTGGGTGAATAATGCGCAGATGCCTGAGCAACGGTTGGATGTGATGAACGGCCTCGTGCGGATCCGGCAACTGCCCACCGATCTTGAGATGACGGGTGCAACGAAGGCCATGG
>JBIIYP010000017.1:0-69404 GCA_044346705.1 Flavobacteriales bacterium | reverse complement strand
CCGCGACATCATCCTGCAGAGCATCGGTGGCATTGTGCCCTCGAACACGCGGGTGGCGGGGTTGCCGTGATCGTGACGCACAACGAGGAACTGGCGGAGATGGCGGACCGGCGGCTGGTGATCCGGGACGGGGTGATCTGAGATCCCGCGATCGCCCTTTGGAGGCAGCCTTCCAAGCGGACCTTCGTCTACCTTGCACGAACCGAAGAACTACGGCATGCGCATGATGAAGAACCTGTTGATGGCCGGGCTGGTGCTGCTCGGCGGGGTGGTGCGGGGGCAGGATGGGTCGTTGGACCAGAGCTTCAATCCCAGTGATCTTGGAAACTGGATCGGCGACGGAATGGAAGAAAACACGGGCACGAACGCCATATGTGTCGAGCCGGATGGCAGGATCCTGATAGGGGGCTACTTCACCAGTTACAACGGCAGGCCGCACAACAATATCGCCCGGCTGGAGGCGGATGGCACGTTGGGCACTCCCTTCGGATTCGTGGGCAGTGGACCAGATGGGTACGTAGGACAGATCATTCGCCAGCCGAATAGTGATCTCGTGATCACAGGAGGCTTTAACAACATTAATGGAACTCAACGCACCACGATCGCACGGTTAACCACGGATGGCTTGCTTGATCCATACTTCGACCCCGGCTCCGCTGCGAACGGCGCCATCAGCGCAATGGCACTCCAGCCCGATGGCATGTTCATCATTGGAGGCGATTTCACCAGTTACTTAGGCATCTCGCGAAACCGTATCGCCCGCCTGAACGGTGGCAGCGGCCTTGACCAGACCTTTGACCCAGGCACTGGCCCTGATGGCCCGGTTAATGAGGTGCTCCTTCAGCCGGACGGCAAGATCATCATCACGGGGTCCTTCCAATCATATAATGGTGCGATTCGCCGCCGTATCGCACGGTTGAACCCGGACGGCACCCTGGATACCTCGTTCAATGGGGGAACGGGACCGAACGCGAACAGCACGATCCATTCGCTTCTCCTGCAACCGGACGGCAAGATCATCATTGTCGGCAGTTTCACCAGCTACAACAGCACCCCTGCTAACCGGATCGCGCGACTGAACAGCGACGGAAGTTTGGACGCCACCTTCATTACGGGAACGGGCTTCAACGCTGCGGTCTTCAACACAGTTCTGCAACCCGATGGCAAGGTGATCATCTCGGGCAGCTTCACCAGCTTCAACGGCACATCGCGCTATCAGCTCGCCCGCCTCAACAGCGATGGTAGTTTGGATGCCGGTTTCAACCCGGGCACCGTGTCGAACGGCGGGGTCGGCCCCATTGCACTGGTCTCCGGTGGTAAGATCTTGATCGGAGGCAATTTCGACAGCTTCGACGGCACCCTCCCCGGCGATCTGAAGCGATTGAACGCCGATGGTAGTACCGATGCCTCCTTCAATCCGGGGTCCGGTGCTAACCGGGGTGCGGTAAGGGCAAGCGCACTCCAACCCGACGGCAAGATCATCATTGCAGGCACCTTTTGGAGCTTCAACGGGATACCGCGTTATGGCATAGCCCGCTTGCACAGCGATGGAAGCCCGGACATGGGTTTCGACACTGGAACCGGTACGTGGATGAATTCTTTCTCCCCCATTGCCGCGATTTACGCCGTGGCGGTGCAACCCGACGGCAAGGTGCTGATCGGGGGCATGTTCACGGAATTCAATGGCGTGCAGCGCAACCGAGTGGCACGCCTGAACAGCGATGGCAGCCTGGACACCAGCTTCGACCCGGGTGCCGGAGCGAACGGTACGGTGAGCGGCATGGCCTTGCAGCCTGATGGCAAGGTGCTCATCTGTGGCGGCTTCACCAGTTACAACGGCACCTCAAGGAACCGCATCGCCCGTTTGAACGCGGATGGAAGCCTGGATGCCACGTTCAATCCAGGCATGGGGTCCAATGGGAACATCCATGCCATAGCCTTGCAACCCGACGGCAAGATCGTCATCGGTGGCTATTTCAGCTCCTACAACGGTTCGGGGCGCAATAACCTGGCGCGGTTGAACGCGGATGGCACGATCGACACGTTCGTCAACAATGGCACCGGCGGCGGGGCCGGTGTGGACATCTGGTCCATTGCAGTACAGCCCGACGGGAAGATCATCATCGGTGGTGACTTCGTAGGCTTCGGGGCGACCGCGCGCAACCGTCTGGTGAGATTGAACAGCAACGGCACCCTGGACCTTGGCTTCGTACAGACCATGTCCCAGGCCGGTGCGAGCGGGAGGGTGAATTGCATCACCCTGCAACCGGATGGCAAGGTGATCATCGGTGGAGCGTTCACGCAGTTCTCGGGCGCACCGCGAAACGGCCTCGCCCGCCTGAACACGAACGGATGGGTCGATACGACGTTCGACCCTGGTACCGGACTAGGCGGATATTACTACGACCCTTTTTCAGTCTATTGCTCCGCCGTGCAACCGGACGGAAGGATCGTCATCGGAGGTGACTTCACCAGCTTCACCGCCATCGGTCGCAACCGTGTCACCCGCCTGAAGGCGCGCGAAGGCATCCGCGTCATGCTCGAAGGTCCCTACACCAACGGCCTGATGAACGACGCCCTGCGCACGCTCCCCTCCTTCCCGCTCACCGAGCCCTTCTCCGCCATGGGCTATGCCAACGCGGCCTATACTGCGGGCGCCAGCATCCCCGCCAGCGTGCTGGCCGCCACCGGCAACAACGCCATCGTGGACTGGGTGTTGGTGGAGATGCGCCCCGCTTCCGCGCCCGGCACCATCACCGCCGCCCGTGCCGCGCTGCTGCAGCGCGATGGCGATGTGGTGGCCCTCGACGGCACCGGGCTCGTCACCTTCCCCGGGCTCGCCAACGGCAGCTACTGCCTGGCCCTGCGCCCGCGCAACCACCTGCCCGTGATGCTCGCCACCACCGCACCGGTGAACTACACGGGCACACCCCCGACCGTGGACTTCACCCTGGTCGGCACGCAGGTGTACGATGCCGATGCGCGCAAGAACGTGAGCGGCGTGATGGTGCTGGCGGCCGGTGACGTCACCTTCAACGGCACGGTGAGCTATGTCGGCTCGGGCAACGACCGCGACCCGATCCTGCTGCGCGTGGGCGGCGGCACCCCCACCAACACCGCGAGCGGTTACTGGCGCGAGGACACGAACCTGGATGGCGTGGTGAAGTACATCGGCGCGGCCAACGACCGCGACATCATCCTGCAGAGCATCGGTGGCATTGTGCCCTCGAACACGCGGGTGGCGGGGTTGCCGTGACCATGCGGTGACCTTGGTTGGAATACACCCCGGATATCCCAACGGAAAGTCGCGCCAGGCAGCCATCGGAACGTTCCACCGTCTAATTTGGTGGAACCCCGCACCACCCCATGACCCGCCGCCTGCTGCTCGCCTGCGCCCTGGCCGCCACCTGCTTGATCGGAACGGCACAGGATGGATCGAACGACCCCACGTTCAACCCCACCGATATTGGCTTCGGGAATGGTGATGGGGCGTACAACGATATCCTCTGCACCGCCGTGCAAGCCGATGGCAAGATCATCATCGGGGGAGAATTCATCAGCTACAACGGCACGGGGCGCAACCGCATCGCCCGACTGAACGCCGATGGTAGCCTGGACACCGGTTTCGATCCCGGTACGGGGGCGAACGGCATTATCCAATCCACCACCATCCAAGCCGATGGCAAGATCATCATCGGGGGCGAATTCACCAGCTACAACGGTACGGGGCGCAATTACATCGCCCGCGTGAACGCCGATGGCAGTTTGGACACCGGGTTCAACCCCGTTACGGGGGCGAGCGGCGCTATCCGATCCACAGCCGTGCAATCCGATGGCAAGATCATCATCGGGGGATCCTTCACCAGCTACAACGGCACAGGGCGCAACAACATCGCCCGCCTGAACGCCGATGGAAGTTTGGACACCGGGTTCGATCCGGGTACGGGGGCGAACGACATTATCTGGTCCACCGCCGTGCAATCCGATGGCAAGATCATCATCGGGGGCGGATTCACCAGCTTCAACGGCACCGCGCGAAACCGTATCGCCCGCCTGAACGCGGATGGCAGCCTGGACACCGGTTTTGACCCCGGTTTGGGTGCGAGCAACACTATACTATCCATCACCGTGCAAGCCGATGGCAAGATCATCATCGGAGGCGACTTCACCAGCTACAATGGCACTGGCCGCAACCGCATCGCCCGCCTGAACACCGATGGCAGTTTGGACATCAGTTTCAACCCCGGTTCAGGGACGAATAACACGATCTACTCCACTGCCATGCAAGCCGATGGCAAGATGATCATCGGTGGCCAGTTCACGAGCTACAACGGCGTGGGGCGCAACAACATCGCCCGCCTGAACACCGATGGCAGCTTGGACACTGGTTTCGATCCCGGAACAGGGGCGAATGCCCCTGTCTATTCCACCGCCGTGCAAGCCGATGGCAAGATCATCATCGCAGGCAACTTCAACCGATACAACGGCACAGGGCGCAGCCGCATCGCCCGCCTGAACGCCGATGGCAGTATAGACACAGGTTTCGATCCCGGTACGGGGGCGAACGCCTGGATCCTATCCACCGCCGTGCAAGCCGATGGCAAGATCATCATCGGGGGCGCATTCACAAGCTACAACGGCACTGTGCGCAATTCCATCGCCCGCCTGAACGCCGATGGCAGTTTGGACACCGGTTTCGATCCCGGTGCGGGGGCGAGCACCGAGATCCACTCCATCACCATGCAAGCCGATGGCAAGATCATCATCGGGGGCACCTTCATCAGCTACAACTACATTGGGCGCAGCCGCATCGCCCGCTTGAACGCCGATGGCAGCCTGGACACCGGCTTCAACCCCGGTTCCGGGGCGAACAACAACATCTACTCTACCTACGTGCAAGCCGACGGCAAGGTGATCATCGGGGGCTCCTTCACCAGCTACAACGGCACTGTACGCAACCGCATCGCCCGACTGAACGCCGATGGCAGTTTGGACACCGGGTTCAACCCCGGTACGGGGGCGAATGGCACTACCTGGTCCATCAACGTCCAAGCTGATGGCAAGATCATCATCGGGGGCTCCTTCACCAGCTACAACGGCACTGTACGCAACCGCATCGCCCGCCTGAACGCTGACGGCAGTCTGGACACCCTATTCAACCCCGGTTCGGGGGCGAATAACTCAATCTACTCCAGCGCCATGCAAGCCGATGGCAAGATCATCATCGCAGGCAACTTCACCAGCTACAACGGCACGGGGCGCATCCGTATCGCTCGCCTGAACACCGATGGCAGTTTGGACACCGGTTTCAACCTCGGGACGGGGGCGAATGGCTCTATAAACTGCATCGCCGTGCAAGCTGATGGCAGGATCATCATCGGGGGCCTCTTCACCAGCTACAACGGCATGGGGCGCAACCGCATCGCCCGACTGAACGCCAATGGAAGCCTGGACACCGGTTTCAACCCCGGTTCGGGGGCGAACAGCATTTTCTACTGCACAATAAGCTCCACCGCTGTGCTAGCCGATGGCAAGATCATCATCGGGGGCTGGTTCACCAGCTACAACGGCATCGGCCGCAACCGCATCGCACGCATCAACAACACGATCAGCCCGGGTGCGGGCATACGCGTCCTGCTCGAAGGCCCCTACACCAACGGCCTGATGAACGACGCCCTGCGCACGCTCCCCTCCTTCCCGCTCACCGAGCCCTTCTCCGCCATGGGCTACGCCAACGCGGCCTACACCGCAGGCGCCACCATGCCCGCCAGCGTGCTGGCCACCACCGGCAACAACGCCATCGTGGACTGGGTGCTGGTGGAGATGCGCCCCGCCTCCTCCCCAGGCACCATCGCCGCCGCCCGCCCTGCGCTGCTGCAGCGCGATGGCGATGTGGTGGCCCTCGACGGCACGGGGCAAGTCACCTTCCCCGGGCTCGCCAACGGCAGCTACTGCCTGGCCCTGCGCCCGCGCAACCACCTGCCCGTGATGCTCGCCACCACCGCACCGGTGAACTACACCGGCACACCCCCGACCGTGGACTTCACCCTGACCGGCACGCAGGTGTACGACGCCGATGCGCGGCGCACCGTGGGCGGCATCCAGGTTCTCGCCGCTGGCGATGTCACTTTCAACGGCACGGTGAGCTATGTCGGCTCGGGCAACGACCGCGACCCGATCCTGCTGCGCGTGGGCGGTGGCACCCCCACCAACACCGCGAGCGGTTACTGGCGCGAGGACACGAACCTGGACGGCGTGGTGAAATACATCGGCGCGGCCAACGACCGCGACATCATCCTGCAGAGCATCGGTGGCATTGTGCCCTCGAACACGCGGGTGGCGGGGTTGCCGTGATCGTGACGCACAACGAGGAACTGGCGGAGATGGCGGACCGGAGATTGGTGATCCGGGATGGGGTGATCTGAAGAACCAACTTGCACATGCACACCCGCACCCTGATGATGGCCAGCGCCCTTTTCATGGCGGTGATCGGTCTCGCGCTCACGTTCGCACCACAGGAGATCCTGCACCGGTTCGATAGCGATGCCACTATCTGGGAGCAAGCCATGGCACAGCTGTGCGGTGCATTGTACGTCGGCTTCGCTTTGATGAACTGGATGGCGCTGGGTGCCACGCTAGGCGGCATCTACGGCCGCCCGGTCGTGATCGGCAACTTGGTCCACTTCATGATGGGCGCCTTGGTTCTGCTGAAGATGGCCGGCGGGCCTTCCTCCTCTACAGCGCAGTGGACGCTCACCTTTGCGTACGTGGTCTTCGCCGTGCTTTTCGCATTTGTGATCTTCACCCATCCGGGGAGGACCACTTGAATGGACGGACATGGACCTTATGACCGAGGCGGGCAGATCCCGTTGCACGTACTACCTTCAACCCTTCAACCCAAAACGCCATGCGTACCCCTCTCCTCTTCCTTGCGCTCACCGCCCTGATCAACACCCACGCCCAGGTCGACCTGGGAAGCATGATGCCACAAGGCTCCGGCGCTGGCATGACCGTGGAGGACGATACCGACCCCTTCGTGCCGAACGCCTTCATCGGCAGCTTCCGCATGGAGAACCACATGTACAAGAACGACGTCGAGGAAAAGAACAGCCCTGTGACCATGCGCTACTGGGCCACGGCCTCACAGACGCTGATCAAGACCGAGCTGGCCGAAGAGAAAGGCGATGAGATGCGCATGCTCACCGACCTGCAAGGCAAGTGGCAGTACATGCTGCTCACCGATACCAAAGGCAAGAAGACGGCGATCAAGACGAAGAAGAAGAAGATCACCATGAAGGACGATGCCAAGCGCCCGGAAACGAAGATCACCGTGACCGACCAGACCAAGGTGATCGACGGGCACACCTGCGTGCAGATGATCGCCGAGAACGAAAGAGGCACCTGGATCGGCTGGGTGGCCAAGGACATGCCGGCCCCCTTCTCCGACATGGCGCGCAACGTGAAGACCGGCGACCCGGGGCTCACCAAGCGCATGGGGGAGATGCAGGGCTTCCCGCTGGAGTTCCAGTGGGTGGATGTGAACGGGAAAGACCGCATGGTATGCTACATGCGCGATGTGCTGCTCACCCCGCCCGCCGAAAGCCTGTTCAGCCTGGACGGCTACGAGGTGACGGAGATGCCGAGCATGACGTTCGGGCAGTAAGGGTCAGCACTTCCACCACATGGAGGTCCCGAACGCGCTCATCACCGCCGGAGGCATTGGCCAGATCTTCACGGCGTTGGTGTACCCGTACATCAGGCACAAGGTGTTCGACTGGTACACGGACGTGCGCAAGTTGAAGCCCCTGAACCAGGAGATCGCGAAGACCTATGGCAGGTACATCGTCGGGCTCAACTTCGCATTCGGCCTCATCGCGATCCTACTGCCCAACGACCTGAAGAACGGGACTTCATTGGCCATCGCGCTCACGGGTCTGATCGCGGCTTATTGGGTGGGCAAGGTGTTCACGCAGTTCGCGTACTACCCGATGTACCAGGTCCCGCCGGGCGCGCTCTTCAAGTGGGGCGGCTATGGCATGAACCTGTTGTTCTGCTTCTTCGCCGTGCTATACGTGGCCCTGGTCCTATCGAACATCCAGGCCTACATGCAGGGGTGAACATCCCGTCGCTCCCGGAGCGGTGATCCGCTAGCGTGCCACGATGAAACGGGCGTAGCCGCTTCCCTCCTGCTCCCGCAGTACGTAGGCCCCCACAGGCCAGGTGGAGGTATCGATGCGCGACAGACCTTCCGGGGTCCCGGCGAGCGAACACACCGTGCGGCCGGAGGCATCGATGACCAGCGCCGCGCGGCTCGTGTGAACGGTGAGCAGATCCCCTGCGCGGTCCAGTCGAAGTTCGTTGGCAGGCGGGGCCGCCAGCGCCGCGATACCCGTGGACAACGGATCCTCACAGCAATTCCCACCGGCCGAGAGGTTCTGCACACCCTGCCAGCAGGCGTACTGGGTGACATGTGAACGCAGGATGCCACCGTAGTTGAACAGGAAGTAGTGCGCCACTTGATCGGCTGTATTGCAGCCGCCCTGGTTGGTGTTCACATCGCAGCTGTATCCGCAGATCACGTTGCCGTAGCCGTTGCTGTTGGGGAAACTCACCGAAGGCGCGAAAAGAATGCTCACCAAGTTGCTGGGCACACCGGTCACGCTCGTGGTGGCGGAGGTGCCAAGGTTGCAGGGGTCATTGGTGCCGTTGTACCCGGCGTATACCACTTGGGTCACGTTCGCAGCGAAGGGGCCGACGATGGAGATCTTGGTGAACTCATAGCTGACCACACCGATGAAGAGGTCCGGGATGTTCTGATCCACGTTGATGATCAGCGGCCCTCCGTCGTAGTTGCTGAAAAGCACCACGTTGCCCTGTGGGCTGCAGAAGCTCCCCTGCGAACGGACCTGGCCGGCGAGCAAAAGGAAGCACAGGGAAAGGACGGTCGTTCTGGTCATGCGCAGGCGCTTTGACCAAAGCTAGGCCACCATGGCGTTGCTTTGCTGCGCATGGCCGCATCACGGAACACGGAGCAGGAACTGAAGGACCTGCTCAACGAAGCGTATGAACGCCTTGCCGGCCCTTCGTTCATCCCGGACGACCCGATCCAGATACCCAAGTCCTTCGCCGATCGGAAGGATGCGGAGACCATCGGCTTCCTCACGGCGACCATCGCGTGGGGTCAGCGCAAGACCATCATCGCCAACGCAAGGAAGCTGGTGCACGTGATGGATGAAGCGCCGCACGACTTCGTGATGAACGCCTCCGTCAAGGACCTGCAACGGCTCGCGCCCTTCGTTCACCGCACCTTCAACGGCATCGACCTGCGGCACTTCATCCTGGGACTGCGGCATGTGAACACCGCTCACGGAGGACTGGAAGCGGCGTTCCTGGAGGGGAATGAAGTGGGTTCGATGGGTTCGGCGATCGCACGTTTCAAAGGGCGCTTCTTCGAGCCGAAGCATCAGGCGCGCACCGAGAAGCACGTGGCCGACCCGTCGAAAGGCAGCAACGCCAAGCGGATCAACATGTACCTGCGGTGGATGGTGCGGCCGAACGACCGCGGTGTGGACCTGGGCCTGTGGAAGCGGATCAGCCCGGCGGACCTGATGGTGCCGTTGGATGTACATACCGGCCGCGTGGCGCGGGAGCTGGGCCTTTTGAAGCGGACACAGGACGACTGGAAAAGCGTGGTCGAGCTTACGGAGCAGCTCCGCAAGCTCGACCCACTGGATCCGGTGAAATACGATATCGCCTTGTTCGGCTTGGGCGTTGAAGCCTACTCGAACACCAACCGCAGCGTGCGATCGAGCCCGTTGCCCGTGGCGCGCAAGAGGTAGATGCCGGCGGGCAGTCCGTTGCGTAGGATGGTGGTGGTGGTGCCGCCCATGCTGCTCCAGTTCCTCACCTGGCGACCCATGGCATCGGTGAGCGACATGTCCACCCGGCCCTGCAGCGAGGCATCCAGGCGCACCTGTGCGTGTTCGCCCATGGGGTTGGGGTAGACCGCAAGCGCACTTGTCAGGTCGATCGGTTCGGCGATGCCAACGGTACCATAGGTAAGCGTGTTCAACACCGTGTTGGTGATGATCGGCGGGTTGAAGTCGAAGTAGATGGCCGCGGTATTGTGCACCTCGGTGGCCTCGGGAAGGCCCTGCTGATGACGGATGGTGAAGCGCACATAGCCCTGGCTGCCGGCCATATCGCTGGCGCTGTCGGGCAGGTGGATGCCATCGAAGCGGAAGCGCACAAGCCCGCTGGGTTCCACGATGGTGCGCTGGGTGTGGCTGGCGGAGACCACCTGCATGCTGGAGAGGTCCAGATCGGCATCCAACTGGTCTTGTATCTCCACATCGGTGGCCGATGCGTTGCCGGTGTTCTGGAAGCGCACGATGTAGGTCAGCATGGTGCCCATGGGCGTCAGCTGATCCTCGCCGATGCCCAGGGGGAACACCTGCTTGTCGTTGGGGTCGTAGGCGCAGATCAGCACGGGATCGATGGCGGCCACGTGGGTGGAATGTGCAACGCCGTTGATCATGGCCGTGGCGGTGAGCACGTCGTGCAACGTGTCGCCCAGGTGATCCGGGCCGGGCAGCAGGACCACGATCTCCAGGTAGCGATGGTGCGAAGGCTGCACGCTGGGGAAGGTCCAATAGGCAACTCCTCCCTGAACGGTGGCCTGGGGCTGTGCACCCACGAAGCTGGTGAGGTCGTCCAGGTCCAGCGCGAGGTTCATGTCGCACGCGGTATTGCCGGTGTTCTTCACGCTGATCCAGTAGCGGACCTCCTCGTTGCAGCGCATGGCGCCGTTGGTGAGCGTGGGTTGAAGGCGGATCAGGGGCCCGTCGGCGCTCATGCCGAAATCGGTGTGCGCGGTGGAACCGTTGTTCAGCAGTGAGGCGGTGCGCAATGTGGGCGTGGTGGCCGCCCAATCGGGCATCGGGGATACCTCCACATCGAAGTTCCCGGTGGGCACATCAAGCCAGTACATGCCACTGTGGTTGGTGTAGGCGATGCCCACACCAGGCACGTTCACCTGCACGTCGGCCAGGCCATGGTCGCTGCCGTTGAAGAGTCCGTCCTCGTCGATGTCGTTGAACACACGACCCAGGATGCGACCTGCGGAGAATGTGAGGTTCTCGTAGTACACCACGCGGTTCAGCGCGGTCGATCCGGCAAAGACCTCGGCATCCCCATCACCATCGATATCGCCAGCGGCAAGGACCACCACGTCATCGATCGCCACAGCGATCACCTGGCGCGGACCGTACGTGCCCTGTCCGTCGATGTTCTCATACCAAGCGATGTCATCGAGCATGGCCGAGGCCACCACGATGTCGAGGTCGCCATCCGCGTCAAGGTCCTGCACGAGCATCTGCTCAATGTCGGTGGTGGCGCTGCCGATGTCCTGCGGAGCGGCAAACACACCGTTACCGAGGGTGTTACGGTGCCAGAAAAGTTCTCCGCTCACGATATCGCCGGCCACCACATCCGCATGGCCGTCGCCGTCCACATCACCGATGCGGCCCTGCCCTTCGGCGGCCAGGACCACAGGAGCGGCAAAGGTGGCGGAACCCTGATTCATCGCACAGCTCACCTCACCCATCAACCAGTTCGACCAAACGATGTCCAGGTCACCGTCCATGTCCAGGTCCGTCACCTCGATCGACTTTGCAACGGCCATGGTGGCGATGGTCGTGAAGGGACCGAAAGTGCCCTGACCATCCACGTTCTCGCTCCAAACGATGTTGCCGGAGCTCAGCGACACCAGCAGGTCCATATCACCATCGGCATCAAGGTCGGCGTCGCGCAGAAGCTGTGGGCCCAGATTGGAGATGATGGTCTGTTCCGGACCGAACCCGAAGGTCCCCATGTTCATGTGCCAGCGCAACCCGTCGTTGAAATCGAGCCCACCACAGAGATCGGCATAGCCGTCACCGTTCACATCCATGATGCGGGCCATGACCATGAGCGGGTCGACCAGGGTGGGCTGGGTCCACGCTCCCAGGCCATCAAAGTTCATCCGCACCGTGGTGCCGTCCCGGGCACCGATCGTCAGGTCGGCATCCCCATCGTTGTCCAGGTCGGACAGATCAATGGTACGGGGTCCTTCGGATAGGAACATGGTCTCCGGCCCGAATTGGGCGCTGGTCGGAAACGCCGCGAGCAGAGCGGCAGAGAACACGATGGAACCGGGGAGAAGGCGCATGTGCAGGGCAGTTTGATGTCCCTATTACGCACATGATCTTCGATGAGTTACACGAAAGTGTCGCCGAATGAAAATACAACGCCGACCAAACCGGGATCACGGATGGCTGTAGTTGGGTGCCTCGCGCATGATGTAGACATCGTGCGGATGGCTCTCCTTCACGCCTGCGGAGGTGATGCGGATGAAGCGGGCCTGCTTGAGGGCTTCGATGTCCTTGGCGCCGCAATAGCCCATTCCGGCACGGAGCCCGCCCACCAGCTGGTGGGTGACCTCGGCCAGCTTGCCTTTGTAGGGTACGCGGCCGCTGATGCCTTCCGGAACGAGCTTCTTGATATCGTCCTCCATGTCCTGGAAGTACCGGTCCTTGCTTCCCTGCTGCATGGCCTCGATGCTTCCCATGCCACGGTAGGTCTTGAAGCGACGACCTTCGTAGATGATGGTCTCGCCGGGGCTTTCCTCCACGCCGGCGAACATGCTGCCCACCATCACGGTGCCGGCTCCGGCGGCAAGGGCCTTGACCACGTCACCGGTATAGCGGATGCCCCCGTCGGCGATGACCGGCACACCACTGCCCTCGATGGCCCTGGCGCAATCGAACACGGCGGTGAGCTGGGGCACCCCCACCCCGGCGATCACGCGGGTGGTGCAGATGCTTCCCGGGCCGATGCCCACCTTCACCGCGTCGGCCCCGGCCTCCACAAGGGCCTTGGCGGCCTCTGCAGTGGCGATGTTGCCCACCACCACTTCAAGTTGGGGGAAGGCCTGTTTCACCTTCTTCAGCATGTCGATCACACCGAGGGTGTGCCCGTGCGCGGTATCGATCACCACGGCATCCACCCCGGCATCCACCAGCGCCTTGGCGCGCTCCATGGTATCACCGGTGACTCCGATGGCAGCGGCCACCCGCAGGCGGCCAAGATGGTCCTTGCAGGCATTGGGGCGCTGCTTCAGCTTGATGATGTCCTTGTAGGTGATAAGCCCTACGAGATGGCCGTCGGTGTCGACCACGGGCAGCTTCTCGATCTTGTGCTCCTGGAGGATCTCCTCCGCCTGTGCCATGGTGGTGTTCGGCTTGGCGGTGATGAGGTGGTCGTGGGTCATCACCTCGGTCACCGGGCGGTTCATCTTCTTTTCGAAGCGCAGGTCGCGGTTCGTGACGATACCCACCAGGATGTTGTCGGTATTGACCACGGGGATGCCACCGATGCGGTACTCGGCCATGAGCTTGAGCGCATCGCCGACAACGGCTTCCTTGTCCAGCTTCACCGGATCGAGGATCATGCCGCTCTCGGAGCGCTTCACCCGGCGCACTTCATTGGCCTGTTCGGCGATGGATTGGTTCTTGTGCACCACACCGATGCCGCCTTGCTGGGCGATGGCAATGGCCAGCTCAGCGCCGGTCACCGTATCCATGGCCGCGCTCACGATGGGCACGTTCAGCATGATGTTGCGGGAGAACCGGCTGCGGATGCTCACCTCGCGGGGAAGCACCTCGCTGTATGCCGGCACGAGCAGCACGTCATCGTACGTGAGCCCTTCGCCTATGAACTTGTCGGTGGGTGTAAGCCCGTTCACTTCGGTGATACGGCCCTGGCCTTTGGCCGGGGATGCTGTAGCCTTTAGATCCATGCACAAAAGTACGGATCGTTCGGCGAACCCGTCACTCCTGCCCCCAGATGAAGGTCACCGTGCCCCGTTTCACCTGCCGCTGGCCCGCCCCGTTCTGGAACGCGCAGTAGTAGGCATAGACCCCCTGGGGCACCGGGGCGCCGTTCAGCGTACCGTCCCAGGACCGCTCGGGATCGTCGGTGGTCCAGAACTGCTGGCCCCAGCGATTGAAGATGGAGAACTCGTAGTTCCGTATGTCCACGTAAGCAATGACCGGCTTGAAGGAGGAGTTGATGCCACCGGCGATGAACGCGTTGGGGATCCACACCTGCTCCGGCTGGATGGCACAGACCACATTGCTCTCGGACGTGGCATCGATGCCGGCCGGGTTGCCTGATTCCAGGGCCCGGACCTGGTAACAGAACCGACCGTTCGTCCCGACCAATTGGGTCACATCATCCTCGTAGGACCATTCCGTCTGGCCGGTCACGGCGACCAACGCGTACGGACCATCACCGATGCTGCGGTATACCTCGTAGCCGCTCACGGCACCGGCCCAATCCTCGTATCCGTTCCAGCGCAGGCTGTTCACCCCATCGAGACCCGCTTCGGCCACCAGCAGGATGGTGCTGCCGATGTTGCTCTCCACCACCTCATTGCCACAGCTGTCATCCACCAGGATCCGGTACTGGTAACTGCGCTGGTCGGCCTCCACGTCCAGGTCATTGAAGACGATGACCGGCCCTGGCCCACCCGGAGCGCTGGCGATGGGCATCCAGGGTTCACCGTTCGATGCGCGCTCCAGCCGGTAGCGCTTCGCTTCCACCGCCGGTTCGATGCTGTCCACGACCTGCACGTGATCATCGGCCAGCACGGTGGCCAGGCGGATGTAGTTCCATTGCGGAACCGGCGGGTAGTCGGCGATGCGGCAACTGCGGTTGCTGTTGGAGAAGCGCGGACCACCGGACTCCACCGCTCTCACCACATAACAATACTCGGCGAATGGCACCACATCGGCATGGAACGCCGTGGATACGGTCGGTGAGTAGGTGCCCAGAAGAAAGATCGCCCCACCATCCTGCTGAGCATAGAGCTCATAGGACTGTACCTCGAAGCCGATGTAGGGCGTCCAATCGATGGTGATGTCGCCGCCGCACCTGTCGTAGGTGGTGGTCACATGGATGGTCGTATGGGGATCGAAGGTGGCACTGGTGTTGGGACTGGGAGGGATGCCACTGAGGCAGGTATCGATGGCCGCGATGGTGTAAGACTCCGGCCCGGCCGTGGCATCGCTCAGGGGATAGATGTACTGCGTGTTGTTCTGACCGTAGATCGTATCCACGATGATGCTGCTGGGCGGGTCGACGAACACGATGATGTAGCCATCGGTGTCCCCTTCCGGACTCGGCGCCCAGGTCACGATGGTCTGTCCGGTCACCGGGTCCACCGTAACGGTGCTCATTATGGGGATGCTGGGAGGTGTTACGTCCTGGAAGCTACCGCCGGCCAGGTTGCTGAGGCTCACACAACCGATATCGTCCGCGAGGCTGATGCGGAAGGTGAGCGAATCATCGCAGATCGAGGTGACCTGCTCAACGTAGGTAACTGGGTCGGCCACTGTGGCGATGGAGGACCAGGTGCCCTGGGGGTGCTCCATGGCAACACCGGCGCTGGTAGCGGAGGTTGGCGGCAAGGGCACCGAAAAGGTGGTCCAATCGATCACCGCGCTGCCCAGCGGCGTGCTCTGGTTCACGGTAAGGAACATGGAGGCCAGCACAGACCCGGGCAGCGATGCGTTCGGTGGAGGCGAGGTGCTCAGGGTGACCATGTAGTAATACTGGGGTCCTGTATCACCCCCTGCACCCGCATGGAAGAACGTGTCCTGGCCATAGACCGGGATCGATGTGAGCAGGGCGTAGGGGCCGCCTGCGTTGACAGCGTGGTAGATCTCGTAGGCCAGGAAGATGGCCGTTGGGTCGGGCGGCACCACCCAGGTCAGCAGCACGTCACCGGCAGGACCCACCGAAACACAGCGCAGCGAAGGAGGATCCAAAACCTGGCCGGAGGCGGGAAGGTGGAGCGCCAGGATAAGCGACAGCAAGCACAAGCGCACGGAACAGGAACGCATGAAGGCGGCGATCAGTGCCTGATGACAAGACGTACGAAGGGGCCGAAGTGTTGCCATTGGACCTGTCCGCTTCACGACAGCGGGGGGAATGCGGCCACCCTGGCACGTGCTGCCTCATATTCGGCCACCAGGCGATGAAGCACGGTGGCGGCCGGTGGAACATCCCGGATCATCCCGCTCACCTGGCCGATCTCCAGTTCACCCTCCTCCAGGTCGCCCTCGAACATGCCCCGCTTCGCGCGCGCGCGGCCCAGCACCTGCTTGAGCTCTTCCACGGAGGCGCAGCGCGCATAGGCCGCTTGCAGGTCACCGTGGAACTTGTTCCGGATCAGTCGTACCGGCGCTAATTCCTTGAGGGTCAATACCGTATCTCCTTCCTGCGCCGTGAGGATACGTTGCTTGAAAGCGGGATGGGCACTGCTTTCCTCGGAGCACACGAACCGGCTTCCGACCTGCACTCCATCGGCGCCGAGGGCCATGGCGGCCAGCATGGCGCGGCCATCGGCGATACCGCCTGCCGCGATCAAGGGAACCTCCACCGCATCGCGCACCATGGGGATGAGCACCAGCGTGGTGGTCTCCTCCCGGCCGTTATGCCCTCCGGCCTCAAAGCCCTCGGCCACCACTGCATCGCAGCCGGCGTCAACGGCCTTCTTCGCGAACTTCACGCTGCTGACGACGTGCACCACGGTGATCCCGTTCTCCTTGAGGCGGGGGGTCCAGGTGCCCGGGTTACCGGCGGAGGTGAACACGATGGGCACCCCTTCCTCCATGATCGTGGCCATGTGCTGTTCAATATCGGGGTACAGCATCGGCACGTTCACGGCGAACGGCTTGGTGGTAGCGGCTCTACACTTCCGGATATGCTCGCGGAGGACCTCGGGGTACATGGACCCCGCACCGATCACCCCCAGCCCACCGGCATTGCTCACCGCTGAGGCCAGGCGCCAGCCACTGCACCAGATCATGCCGGCCTGTACCACCGGGAAACGGATGCCGAACAAGCGGCCGATACGGTCCTCCATGGGGCCGCGAAGATAGACGCCGCCCACGCCCGGTGCGATCGCCCGAGGATCGTTGATATCCAACGGGATCCCACCGGCGTAGAACGGCAGGGACTATTCGTATGTTTGTCCGTCATTCACTACCCACGAAGAAGGCATGCGCACCCATCTGGTATCCGGAGCATTGGCGATCGCCCTGATGGCGTCGACCGCACAGCCCCTTCAGGCACAATATGCCTGGGACATCGGTGTGCACCTTGGGGGGGCGAACTACCTGGGGGAGATGGGCGGAAAGGAGCAGACGCGCCGCGACTTCATCTGGGACATGAAGCTGAACGACACCCGCTGGGCCATCGGTGCCTTCGCCCGCCGCAAGATCAGCCGCCTGCTTTCGGTGAACGGAGGCATGATCTACCTGCGTGTGCAGGGATCCGACGCCAACAGCACGAATCCCCAACGCGTGGGCCGGAACCTGAACTTCCGCAACGACATGTTCGAGCTTTACGTGCGTCCGGAGTTCACGATCTTCCAGGACAATGACCTGGGCGGCCGTGGCCGGTACCGCACGGACTTCCGCTTGTTCGCCTATGCCGGAGCCGCGGTGTATTTCCACAATCCCCAGGGCCAGATCAACAACGGTGGCGACTTCTACAACCTACAGCCGATCCAGACCGAACTGGTGGATTACTCCAACGTGGGCTTTGCCATCCCCGCCGGTATCGGGTTCCATTTCACGAAAAAGCGCCGTCACCGCTTCGGATTCGATTTCGGCTGGCGCACCACCTTCTCCGACTACATCGACGACGTGAGCACCACCTACAAGGACCCCGACCTGATGGCCGACCCGCTCGGTGCCCAGATCGCCGACCAGCACCCCTACTTGGTGGATGTGGACGGCATCACCTCCGGCACGCAGGTACAGACCTCCAGTGGGGATGTGGTGACCGTGCCCAGCGAACTGCAGTACGGCTACTGGGACAGCCCCGGGGTGAGCGCTGCATCGGAGAACAAGCGCGGAGACCCCACGCACAACGACAGCTACCTGACGATGACGCTCACGTACAGCTACGTGCTCCGCGGTCAGTCGAACTTCTATCGCCAGCGTTACAGCTGGGTGCGGGGCAAGAAGCGCGTCGGCCGAAAGAGCCGGGCGAAGTTCTAAGCCCGGGCAATGAGCATTGGGGAAGGGGGCTTCGGCCCCCTTTTTCGTGCGTCAGGCCGTGATGTCGTTCCGCTGCATCCAGTCCGAGAGGACCACCAGATGCCATACGCGACCCCAAGGAACGCGGGGGTCGCCCTTGAGGAAGCGGCCCCACAGCGCGCGGACGCCCGGTATATCCCAAACCTGGGCCATCGCGGGATCGAAGAGCTTGCTTTCGCAGAAGCTGCGCAACTCGTTCCGCATCCATTGCGCCCACGGCAGGGTGAATCCCATTTTGGGCCGGTTCACGATCTCCTGGGGAAGGAGGTCGCCCAGAGCGTCCACCAGCAGCTTCTTGGGGGTGTGCGGGAACTTGTGCGCATCGCTCACCCCCAGGACGAACTCCACGAGGTCGTGGTCCAGGAAGGGCACACGCACCTCCAAGGCATGCGCCATGCTCATCTGGTCGGTATCGCGGAGCAGCACGTTCTGCATGTAACTGCCCATTTCGGCAAGCGAGACCTGGCTCAGCAGCGGCAGCCCGCGGGCACCGTCCTTGTCCAACAGCGCATGCATCAGTTCCGCCACGCGATCGGCAGGGGCCTGCTTCACGTGGAGGATGGACCTCAGCTCGATATCGCTGTATGCCCGGCGGGACAGGGGGTAGGTCTCGGCCAGATCGAAGGAGCGGCAGCGCAGGAGCTCGGCGGCCTTGCGCGAGGACAGACCGGGCCTGACCACCGCGAAGAGGTCACCGGCCAGCGCCCGCAAGGGTCTGGGCAGAGCGGTGATCCAGGCTCGACGATGCAGGGCCATCGACCGGGTGAAGACCGGATAACCCGCAAAGACCTCGTCGCCGCCCAGCCCACTGAGGGCCATGGTGATGCCGGCCTCCTTGGTGACCTTGCTCACCACGTAGGTGTTGGGACCGTCGCCACTGGGGTGGTCCATGGCCTCCAAGGCGTGGGGCAGCAGGCGCAGCATGTCGTCCGGCCGAAGACGGATGGCGGTGTGCGTGGTGTGGAAGCGCTTGGCGATGATGCGCGCATAGCGCTCCTCATTGAATCGCTCCTCATTGAAGACCACGCTGAAGGTGTGGACCGGCTCCGTGGAGGCCTGTGCCATGAGCCCCACCACGGCGCTGCTGTCGATGCCACCACTGAGGAACGCACCAAAGGGCACGTCGCTCACCATGCGCTTCTCCACGGCCCGAACCAGTCGTTCACGCACTTCGCGTTGCACGGTCTCCAATGGCAACTGCCCGGCCTCCGTTCGTGCGTGGGAGATCGGGTCCCACCATCGCTCCTCCTCCACCTGGCCTGCCTTCCACCGAAGCCGGTGTCCAGGCATCAGCATGCGCACGTCGCGGACGATGGTGGCCGGGGCATGCACGGTCTGGTAGCGAACAAGGTCCGCGAGCGAATCGGGATCGCATCGACGTGGGACGGTACCGCTGGCGAGCAAGGCACGCAGCTCACTGGCGAAAACGAGGTGTCCGTTGTCCTGCCACAGGTAGATGGGCTTGATGCCCAGGCGATCGCGCACCAGGTGTAGCTCCTGTTCCCGCGCATCCCAGAGGGCGAAGGCGAACATGCCGTGCAGGCGATCCAGACAGGCGATGCCCCAGCGATCGAACGCGGCCAGCAGCACCTCGGTGTCCGACCCCGTGCGGAACACATGGTCCTTCAGCTCGGAGCGCAGTTCGCGGTAATTGTAGATCTCGCCGTTGAAGACGATGGTGAAGCGCCCATCGGTGCTGTGAAAAGGCTGGTCCGAAGCGGGGCTCAGGTCGATGATGCTGAGGCGCCGGTGGCCAAGGACGAGGTCGTTGCCGCGCCACCAACCCTGGGCATTGGGTCCGCGGTGGGCCATGGCATCGGTCATGTGCCGCACCATACCCTCCGGTGCGTCAAGCCCCGCAAGGCCCACGATACCGGCGATACCGCACATCTTATCCGCCGAAGGGTTGGTGGTACGATATGGTCAAGCGTGCGCGGATCAGGACAGGAGGTGACCGCTATTGGCCAGGATCAGCTCCAGGCCCTGCTTCAACGGCTTCGGCTCACGGCCCAGCAACTGACGCATGCCCTTCACATCCGGCATGCGGCGGGTCATGTCCCCCTCCTCCAGCGGTGGCAGGTGCACCACTTTGCTGGCGCTGCCAGTTAGTGCAATGACCATCTTGGCCAGTTCCAGGATCGAGATCTCCACATCGCTGCCGATGTTCACCACATCGTTCAGCACCTCGTTGTTCCGGAAGGCGTTGAGGCAGGCATCGATGTTGTCGTCGATGTAGCAGAAGGTGCGGGTCTGGCTGCCGTCGCCATAGATGGTGATGTCCTCGCCGTGCAGCGCGGCGCGGATGAACTTGCTCACCACGAAGTCCTTGCTCTGCTTGGGGCCGTAGGTGTTGAAGAAGCGGAATACCGTGTACTCCAGGCCATACTCCTTGTGGTAGCTGCGCAGGAAGGCCTCGCCGAGGTTCTTCACGATGGCGTAAGGCAGCTTGCTGTTGAGCGGGGTGGTGTGCTCGTTCTGCGGGATCTCCACCGGCTCGCCGTACACCTCGCTGCTGCTGCTGAAAAAGACCCGCTTCACGCCGGTGTTCTTCGACAGGTCGAGCACGTTGCGGATGCCGTCGATGTCGCGCAGCACCATCACCGGGTTGTCCGTGGTGCGCTTCACCCCCACCACCGCGGCGTAGTGGAACACGTACTCGAAGCGGTAGGCATAGAACACGCTGCTGATGTCCTCGAAGTGGTTGACATCACACTTGATGAAGTGCAGGTTCGGGAACTCCGAAAGTGGAAGCTTGCGCAGATCACCGGTGAGCAGGTTGTCCACCACGACCACCTCATTGGAGGGGTCTTGGGCGAGCCGGATGGCGATCTCACTGGGAATGAAGCCGGCTCCGCCGGTGACGAGGATACGTGCCATGTGTGCCGCGAAGCTAAGGGTGCCTGCCCATAGACGAGGCTAGGCGGCGAAGGATACGCCGGTCGGCGCTTCGTTCCTGTTGGTCAACCACGGATAAACACGGATGAACACGGATGAACACGGATACTGAAGCCAACTGTGATCACTTGGGCTATCTGTGTCCATCTGTGTCCATCCGTGGTTAAGACCCTCAACGACGAAGGATGCGCCGGATGAGCCACACCAGCAGCAACATCAGCCCGGCGCCCCACCAGAAGGCGCGATGGAACACCGTGGTCTTCACCAGGTAGGGCAGCAGCTTCCAATTGAAGCCCTCCGACTTCCCCAAGTGCTTCCGCCACCAGGCCGCGTCGTAAGCCTCGGGCGCTAAGAGCGTCTGACCGGTGAGCGAAAGTGCGCTCCACTTCACGGTATCCGGGAACACATCGGCGATCAACAAGGCATCGCGCGGCACATCACGGATGGCGCATTGGATGAAGGTGATGTTCGGCGCGTGCTGCTGGAAGAAGATACTGGCCGGCGCCTGGCCGCCCATGCTTCCGCTGATCCAATACACATGCGCGCGCTCTGCGATCTTCTCCAACAGCGGGTAAACGTCCTTCTGAAAGTTCGTGCCCGTCACCGAGCGCGTATTGCCTTCGAAGAGCGGACTGTACTGTGGATCCTCTTCTGCCCAGATGGGGCGGTGGGAGATGATGAATAGCGTCCTTAATGCACATGAATCACTGTACAAAGCATCATCAAGGACATTCAGGAGCGACTCGAATTGGTGGTCGACTATCGAACCGTCCGCTAGCTCTGTATCAAAAAGAACACACTCGAATGAACTTCGACAATCATAGGACCTTCCAATGTTGTCCGAAAGCCCTTCGGATCTAATTACTGAAGTAGAGGGCATTACTCCGATACCACATCTTTTGGATAGACACAATCGACCCGAACCCCACTCATCTGCAGAAAGATCATGATTCCCAGGCGCATTGAAGAAGGGCATCTTCAGCTTGCTGAAGAGCGAGCGCTGATAGCGCGGCAGGTCGTTCACCGGATCCATGAACAGGTCGCCGGTGCTGAGGAAGAGGTTCGCGCCGAGGCTGTTGATGGTGTCGAGGTTGGCGAGGAGCGTGGCCGCCGGATAGCCGCTGCGGTTGGTGCTTTCCCCGTGGAAGTGCCCGCCGATCAGGATGCGGTAATGGCCGGTGCTGTCCGCTGGAAGAACCTCCAACCCGTTGAAAGGGGAGCGCTGGGCCGACAACGATAAGCTCCAGAGTAACGCGATCAGCAAAAGCGGCAAGTGCGAAGTGGCAAGCGGCAAGAGCCCACCGCAAGAAGCCGCTGGCCGCTCTCTGCTCGCCGCTCGCACCGTGGCACTCCGTTCCCTAGCGCTCATGTCCCCTTCGCGGCTTTGGTCGCACCCACCGGCTTGCCGTTGATCACGATCGTGCTTCCGGCGCCGCACGTTGACGTCGCTTCCGCCTTGCTGGCGTTCACGTCCTTCAGCTCGATCCGCACTGGACCGTAACGGGGTTCGCGCTTGCCGGCCTTCACCGCCAGCGTGGCCTCCAGCTCACCGCTGGTCATGGTGATCACGGAGCCCTCGGAGCCCTGCAGTCCTGTGCCAGCCCCTGTGATCCGTACTTCGCGAAGCTCCACGCGGGTCTTCAACGAAGCCTTCAACGCCACCCCGCGTGGACCGGCGATCACACTCGTTGCCATGGAAAGTCCACCGCCTTCGAGGCTCACGGCTTCATCACCTGCGCCGTCGAAGCGCGTGCCGGAGATCTGAGCGTTCACGAAGTGCAGTTCCAACTGGTCCGATCCACCGTTGAACACGCAGCTCCGCAACTGGGCCTCACCCAAGGCGATGTCCACAAGGGTGGCGCTTGTTCCCGAGAAACGGCAATGCTGAAGGCTCACGTTCGAACGGTGGAAGCTCACGTCCGCCGGGCGCTCCTGGTCGTATGCGTAGCGCATCAAGGTGCTGAAGTGCACATGATCCAACCGGCTCAAGCCCGTGGCCTCGATCACGTGCACGCCGCGTGAACTGCTGTCCGGGCTGGTCACGATGATCGGCCGCTCGTCAGTTCCGATCCACAACATCGGCGACCGGCTCACCAACTCCGCACCGTTCAACAACGAGAGCTTCAGGGGCGCGGCGGCTTCCACCGTGTATCCTGCGGGGATCACCAGGTCGCGGTCCACGGTCCAAGCGCCTTGCTGGATGCGCACCGTACGCGCCGCTTCATCCACCTCCACGAAGGGGAAGCTGCGGAAGGTGGCCTCCTTGTGTGCGGGCATCGCGAGGCTCTGCACCAGACGCAGGCGGAAGGGCTGCACGGGGATCGCGGTGCGGTTGACCGAGCCTGGAAGACCGGCATGCAGCACCACCTTGTCGACCAACAGGCTGTCCGACACCCTTCCGGTGAGGAAAAGCAGCTCCACCGGCTCGCCCACTTTTCCGCGCGGACGGCTTGGCACGAGCTTGTTTCCGACCGAACGGAAGGCCCGACCATCGGGGAGCATCAGGCTGTCCACCTGCACGGGCAGGGCATCGGTGGGCATGGCCAGAAGGACAAGCGTATCACCTCGCTGCCCTTGGATGTAGGCGTGCAGCGGGCGCGGTGCGGCCAGCAGGCGTTGGATGGCCTTCTGGTTGGCGTAGTAGATGCTGCGGTCCAGCTCCTTGTAGGGGAACTCGCGGTAAAGCGTGGCGCTGGCGGTGTCCAAGGGGCCGGCCAATGCGGCGAAGGCACTGTCCAGGTAGGCTTTCTGCGACACCCGCTCCAGGTGATGGATGTAGGCCGCCATCACCACGGGATCGCTGAGCAGCTGGGGATGCAGGTCGTCGTCCGTGTTGAACACGCCAGTATAGCTGTAGGCACCGGCCAGTTCCACCGTGGGGAACGCGCTGAAGCTCTCGTAGCTCACGGGTTCCAGTCGCTGGGCACCGGGGTCGTAGTAGAACTTCACGTCGCTCCAGTCCAGGCTGTGGTGCCCGCCCACGAGGTCGATCAGGGCGAGGCGGCGTGCGATGCGGTCGGCATGGAAGACCTGTGAGGCCGGACGTTCGCCCCTGCGGAACGCGTCCACCAAGGCCAGCGCCTCTTCGAAGAGCCGCTTCTGCTGTGGGTCCGCAGCGATATCGTCCGTACCGTACGCATCCAATGCCGCGGCCTGGTAGGCACCGTAGGCATCGTTCACGCGGATGCCATCGACACCGTTCAGGCGGTGCTGCCAGAAGAGGCCCGGATCGAACCGGAGCAGCGGGCCGTTCAAGCGGCCGTTGTTCTCCAACAGCTCAGGGCCGAAATGCTCTTCGTAGGCATAGATGCCCAGGTCCTCTTCATTGAGCGACACGCGGCAGAAGCCGTAGCGCAGCGCCACCATGCCTTCCCCTCGGCTCAGGCGGTGGAAGAACCAATCGCAGAGGTAGTTGCGGGTGCCGGGGTGCTGCAGGCTGAAGCGCTTCATGCCCATGAAGCCACCGTCCTTCTTGGCGATCACCCGGAAGCTCCACTTGCGGCCTTCCACATGGTCGGTCATCTTGCCCTTGATCCGCAGCTTCCCCTTGAAGGCATCCGCACCAGCACGGAATCGGCCATCGACATAGGAGTTGCCTTCCTGTTCGATCACCCCTCGTTCGCGGGCGCGTTCCACCACGCCTTCCAGCACGGCCATGCCCTCCTCGTCCACGATGATCTCCAACACTGCAGGTTCCTGCGCGAAGCTGGCCGGGTAGTTCCGCCACCACTGCTTCAGGAAGATCTTCAGGCCGGGATGTCCCCGGTGGCGGATGGCGGAATCGGCGCGCCAGGCGCCCAGGCCCGCCAGCAGTGCGATCAGGGCGATCACCCAAGGCCACTTTCGACGCGTTCGCATGCTCGGATCCGGAGGTCGTGCAAGGTAGGTGCTGCTCAACTGCGGGCGGCCCACTGAGGCACCACCACCTGGGTATCATCACCCTCCACGGCCTCCTCGTCCGGCAGGTGCGCCTCCCAGTCCACGATCTCGTCCTCGGTCATCATGGTCATGATGGTGACCAACAGGATGGAGAAGGGATTGAGGGAGCCCGTGAGCCAGGATTCGTAGAGCACCGAGAACAGGGTGGCGAAGAGGACACCGAAGGCGATCGGGGCCTTCTTGTTGGCTTTCACGAAAAGCAGGAAGAAGCTGCGGAAGTAGAGGAGCACGCCGGTGATGCCGGTATTGAACCACATGGTGAGGTAGGAGTTGTGCACGCCACCGTGGTGCCCCATGGAGCGCAGGTAGGTGTAATTGTGGCGCATCACCCACTCGTCGTTACCGAAGCCACCGCCGAAGAGGAAGAACCCACCCCTGTTGATCTGGTCCCAGGCGAAGGCCCAGGCGAAATACCTTCCCGAACCATCGTCCAGTGTCTCCACGCGGAAGAACTTCTGCAGGCCCAGCTTGATCACGATGACGCTGAGGTTGGAGGACACCAGCTCGGCCACAACAAGGAACGAAACGAACACCATGAAACCCAGGAAGGGGGAAACGCTGAAAAAGCGGCTGAACACCAGGAACAAGGTGGTGGCCACCACCGAGGTGCGTGAACCGCAGATGATGAGGAAGAACAGGATGCCACCGTACACCAGGAGCTTCTCGCGCGTGTTGAACAGGTCCTTCTTCAGGTAGATGGCCACACTGACCAGCATGAAGCTGAGGAAGCAGAAGATCCCGAGTCCGTTGGGATTTCCGAAGAGCCCCCGGAAGCGACCGCCGATGATCACGGTGCGCGGGTTCAGGTAGCGCATCAAGTAGCTGAAAAGCAGCACCGCCAGGATGAAGAAGATCAGGTTGCGGAAAAAGGTCCAGCCCTGGCGCCGGTAGTTGTAGAGCACGTAGTTCGGGATGATCAGGTACAGCAGGGCGTAGGAGATGGTCTTGGAAAGCCCGTTGATCGGATCGCTCCCGTTCACCAACGGGAAGACGCTGTAAATGAAGAAGGGCATGAAGATGTTGAAGACCCGCGACAAGGGCGTGAAGCGGTTGGTCTCCATCAGGAAGACGATGCCCAGCGCGATCATCACAGCGTACTTGGCGCTCTTGATCTTCCGCATCGGCACGAACTCCGGGCTCATGTCCGAGAGGATGAGGATGATCAGGAAGCCGAAGATCATTTCCGCCCAGAGGTCGCGGCTGCGGAAGAAGAAGATGGTGACCGGCAGCACGAGGTAGATCAGCGGTCCCAGGAAGAGCGTGGTGAACACCCAGAAAAGGATGACCATGATCAGCGGCAGGTGGGTCCGGAGGAAAAGGGTCATGATCGGGCGCCCGCTGGGAAGTGCAGATCGAGCTGGCGACGGACATGCTCGGCGCGCTCGGCAGCGAAGGAACGCAACAGGTGCACATGATGCCTCCAGGCCTCCATGGAAGAAGGTCTGCGCCACCGGTCGATGTGGCGCGACATGAATGGCGTCAGGTCGTTGGACAGGCTGACCACGGCGGCATCCATCCGCTCGGGTGAAAGCGCACCGGCAAGCTGGTCCAGCACGATGGCACGGAAGCGCTCACGGAACTGGAGCGAACGCAGGCAGGCCTTGAAGAGCCTGGGAACGGGCGTGGCCTTGCTCAACACACGCTCGAAGTGGTCGTACTCCGCGCCCACGGGATCGCCGAAGCCCTGATCGCTATCGCCCATCATGAAGCGCCACCTTCCATCACGTGGACCGGCCACCGTGTCGGGTGCTCCGGTGTAGCGCCAATACTTCACGTTCTGGTCCGGCCAATCGGCGTTGCCCAGGATCAATTGCGCGGCCATGTACTGCAGAAAGCCTTCCACATCGAGGTAACGCTGCAGGCTGTCCGTGAATCCCGGTGCGTCTGCGTCCCACTTCTCCGCACGCCCCAGGAGCCTGGTGAACCGTGCGACCTCACGTTCATCGCCGTCGTAGAGGATCGCCCGGTCGGCGAGGATGGTGATGGCCTTCCTGGGAACCCCGATGCGGCGCGCCACCTCACGGTCATCCATGCGTTCGCGCAGGTCGTGGAGGCCCCAGTACGCTCCGTTCAACAGCAGCACGCACGGGCGATAGGCACTGGTGAAAAAGGGCAGATCGCTGCACAGCCGATGCTGAAGGGCATCACGCAGGAACGCATGGTCCTGGTCATTTCCGCCGGCACGAAGCACAAGCCCACGGTACCCACTGCCATGATCGGCTCCGAACACCGGCACGTTCAGCGGTCCCTCGAACGATAAGCGGAGCGCATGTTGGGGAAAGCCCCGTGTATTGTTGCCGTTGATGCGCACGGCCGCAGCCCCCGACCATTCCCGTTCGCCCGATCCGTTGAAGAGCTCCATCCAAGCGGTCCGCTCCCACTGCTTCCCGTGGAACTGGTAGTTGCCCGGGTACTTCCACCATTTCTGGTCGCGTGGATAGCGCTGCACGGCCAGCTCCCCATCGCGGAAGATGCCATGGCCCACCACGTAGATGCCGGTATCGGCATCCATGAAGCCACCGGCATCAAGCGTCAGCGCCACCACGGGCAGGGCGTGCGGAGTGGTGAGCAGCGTGCGGACCACCACCGGACCACAGCGGCCTTCGCCATCGCACAGCCGGCAACGGAGCGTCACGGCATCAGCCATCGGCCCAAGTTCCGGCGTGCGCCACTGCGGGCTGGTCGGTGTGCGGATCAGGCGTTGTGCGTTGCGTTCGTCCGGTCCAAGCACCGTGGTATTCGTCCAGCGAGCGGACCAAGGACCAGGCACCGAGCCATCCGTGGTGTAGCGCACCTCCAGATCCGCAGGCGCTTCAACGGTGATGCGGCCGCTCTCGATCGCGATGACCGGCACACCGAGATCGGCGGTCGTGATGGGTGTGCGTCGTTCGCCGGGGAACGCGGCGGCCAGCAGCAGGACCAAGCCGATGGAGGCGCCGAGCACGAGCAATGGACCACGGTCGGTACGGGCCATGCGGAACGATCAGGAGGACTTGGCGTTCAGGGCCCAGCGCATCAACAGCACCAAGGGCAGGAAGGCGATGGCAACGATGATGCCCGCGCTGCTTCCACAGCCCACCCCGACCACCACCGCGGCCAATAAGGGCAGGCGGGCCTTCCATCCGTGCGCGGGAAGCTCCGGCCGGAACAGGAGCGCAACGGCCACCAGCGCAATGCTCAGGGGCACATTGGCGCGCACCAAAGCCACGGCCAAGGCCACCACGGCGGATAGTACCGAAAGGGCCTTGGCGTCCGGACCTTCCGCGGAGCCGGCGACCTTGCCGAGCACGAAGCCAAATAGCGCGGCCAGAAGGAGGCCCAGGAGCACGCCCCAGATATCCCCCGGGGTGAAATGCCCCATTTGATCGGTCAGCAAACCAAGCAGGTCCATGCGGTGTTCGTTATCGAGCCAAAGGTAGCCACCGTCAACGGGGGCCTTGGCGCTATTTTCGCACCATGCGCCTCGCCCCTCTGGTTCCTGCCCTGGTCCTTGCCGGGCTTTCTGGCTCCTCGCAGGCGCAGACCATGGCGGTGCTGCCTGGAACCACCTTGGAAGTGATGAACGGCACCACTGTCAGGCTGCTTTCCCCCGTGCAATGGCAATTCCAGGCCGGTTCCACCTGCGTGAACGATGGGCTGATCGAACTGGCCCCGAACGCCACGCTGCAGGAGGCTCTGGGCGCCCCGATCGCTGGATCCGGCACGGAGCGCATCCAACGCGGCTATGCCGCCCCACTGTTCGGTTCCGAACCCGGTGGTTTGGGCCTGACCGTGAGCACTGTGGTGGCACCCGGTACGGTGACCTTGGAACGCGGACACACCCCGATCACGGAGCCCGGGGGAGCCGAAAGCACCGCTCGGTGGTTCCGTTGGAGCGCCGACGTGAACATTGGTCTCGATGCCACCGTGGCCTTCGCATATGATCCCGCACAGCTCAACGGTGTGAACGAAGCGGACCAGGTCCTGCACGTGCTGCAGGCCAATACCTTCTGGCAGGCCATCCCTTCCTCGGTGAACACCGGGGCGAACGAGGTCGTCGCCACCGGTATGGACAGCCTCGGTCTCCTCACGACCTTCATCGGAGCCCTCACCACGGGCATTGCCGAACGCGTGCGGGACGAGGGTGCGCTCCTGGTGCCCACGGTCACGGAAACGACCACGCTCTTGATCACCGCCGCAACGGATCGCGATCGCCCCGTGGAGATCTGCGATGGTACTGGAAAGCGCGTGCTCGGGCTCCTCCTCCCCGCAGGCTCACCGCAACTGAACATCGCCGTCGCCGGGCTTGCACCCGGTGTCTACACCGTGCGCCTGGACGGGTCACGCATCCTTCGTTTCATCCGCACATGAGGACCGCGCTGCTCCTCCCCGTGTTCGTGGTCTGCACTTCGGTGGCACAGGCCCAGTGGGATGTTCCGACCACCTTGCAGCTGGACGGGGCCGCACCAACGGAAAGGCGGGTGACCGGGCTGGCCGCGCCACAGGAAGGAACGGATGGCGTGAGCCTGGGGGTGGTGCGGGAACGGACCACCAACTTCGGTGTGGCCTCCGGAGCGAACGACCTGAGCCTTCAACTCTCCCCTGCACCAACGGGCTTTTCCATCGGCATGCTCATCACGCTTGTTCCTGCTGCGGTGAACACCGGTCCGATCACCCTGGATGTGAACGGCCTGGGGCCGGTGCCGGTGGTGAAGCAGGTGTCCCTGCCCTTGGACAGCGCGGACCTGCGCCCTGGTATTCCTGTGACCGTGGCGTGGGATGGCAGCGCATTCCAGGTGCTCACCCAGCTTCATCCGGGTTGTCCGTCCGGCACGGAGGCCATTTCCCCGGATGCGTGCGTGGAGCTTCAAAGCCGGAGCCCGGTGAGCTTCTACCAAGCCAACGTGCAATGTGCTGCGCGGAACGGGCGGCTCTGCACCTTCGCCGAATGGATCCACGCCTGCCAGCGCAACGCAGCCTTCCTGGGCACGGTGCTCGATTACGAATGGGTGGACCATGCCGCCAACGATGCGGACAAGGCGAAGGCCATGGGCGTCGATGGGGCCACACTGCTTCCTTCCTGCCAGGGCGGTGGCCTGCGCATTCCCACTGGCATGTACCGCTTCCGATGCTGCTACGACCGATGAAGCAGCTGATCACACTCGTCTTCCTGCTGGTGTTGCAGGGCGCGTCGGGCCAGGTCGTGCTCGACAAGCCGCTGCGCTTCACCAGCACGGACAGCACCCAACGCCAAGTGAACGGGCCGCTGCTGGCGAGTTCGGAGGATGCGTTGATCGGCACGGCCGCAGCGCAACAAGGTGCGGCCAATGGGGCCGTGGCCTCCGGCACGGCGATGACCGTGCAACTGGCGATGGACCCGCCGTGTGAAAGCTACCGGAACGGCCTGCTGATCCGCTGGCAGCCCATCGCGGCGGGTGCTGGTGCCGTGCGGCTCAATGTGGACGGACTGGGCAACAGGCCGCTGTACCGTGGAGATGGACTTCCCGTGGGGCAGGGAGAATTGGCGATCGGCAGCATGGCGGAGGCCGTGTTCATGGATACGGCCTTCTTCCTCCAGCACCGCGCACGGACGGCCTGCCCGGACGGATTCGTGGCGGTGAACAGCTCGCTTTGCATGCAGCGCAACGACACGTTGAACACCAGCATCTTCAATGCGATAACGTATTGCAGCACGCGCGGTGCCCGGCTGTGCACCTGGGACGAGTACCTCTTCGCCTGCACGGCCCAGCAAGGGCAGTACGAAGGCCTGTTCGACAGCTGGGAATGGATGGACGACACCAGCGACCACACGCACACGGCGAACCAGGTGGGTCGTTGGGCATGCCGCTCGCAGCGCTCCATCGGTGCGGTGGACCATCCGAACAACTACGGCAGCGTGCGATGCTGCTATTGGAGGAAATGATGATGCGCCGTTCCCTCGTCACCCCGCTCCTGCTCCTGCTTCTCGCAGGTGGCACACGTGCACAGGTCACCGTGGACAGACCGGTGGAACTGATGGGGCCCGCCGCAGCGGACCGGCAGGTCAAAGGCTTGGCCGACCCGGCCTCCGGCGCCGATGCCTTGAACGCGCGCTCCTTCCAGCAAGGCCGTTACGCGACAGGAACGGTGAGCGGCGCCAATGCCTGGAGCGTGACCCTCTCCCCAACACCGGATGCCCTGCCACCCGGCATGCACCTGGTCCTCAAGAGCACCGATGCGAACAGTGGTGCGCTCACCCTTTCGGTGAACGGTGCGGTGCCGCTGCCCGTGCTGCGCGATAGCGGCGATCCCTTGGAAGCGGGCGATGTACCGGCCGGCGCCATGGTGGCGCTGACCTGCACCGGGAACGCCTTCCTGCTCACCAGCGGCCGACCGCTCGACAAGCGCCCCTGCCCTTCCGGATTCGTGGCGGTGACCGACGGCTTCTGCATCGAAGTGGCACAGCACGACACGGTGGACTTTCCGGATGCCGCGATGACCTGCGGGAACCTGAACGCGCGTTTGTGCACCTGGGGCGAATGGTATGTGGCCTGCACACAGGCCACACCGCTGGGCCTGAACGGCATGGTGGGCGATTGGGAGTGGACGAACAATGCCGCCAACGGCGACGGGCTTGTGCGCGTGGTGGGGCAGTTCTCCTGCTCGGCCGCCGCCACCAGCCAGGGCTGGGACCTGCTTCCGCGCAACTTTCGCTGCTGTTTCCGGCGATAGCGACCGGGGATCGCGCATTTTTGGCGACCCGCCCCAGGCATGCTGTTCAACAGCTTCATCTTCGCCGTCTTCCTCCCCGTGGTGTTCGCGCTCTATTGGGGCGTGTGCCGTGGCGTGCGTGCGCAGAACATGCTGCTGATCGCTGCGGGCTTCGTGTTCTACGGGTGGTGGGACTGGCGCTTCCTGCTGCTGCTGCTGGCCACGAGCCTCACGGATTACGGTGTTGCGCTGGCCATGGAAGCTGCGACCTCGACGCGTGGCCGGAAGGGCTGGCTGGCCCTCAGCCTGATCGGCAACCTGGGCACCCTGGCCGTGTTCAAGTACTACGACTTCTTCGCGCGGTCGCTGCAGGCGGGGTTGGCGGAACTGGGCATCGCGGCCGATCCGATGCTGCTGAACGTGATGCTGCCGGTGGGCATCAGCTTCTACACCTTCCAGGCGCTGAGCTACACCATCGACGTGTACCGCAGGCGGATCGACGCCGTGCGCGACCCTTCCACCTTCCTGGCCTTCGTCAGCTTCTTCCCGCAGCTGTGCGCCGGGCCTATCGAGCGGGCGAGCCACATGCTGCCGCAGTTCGCGCGCCAGCGGTCGTTCGAGGGATCACAGGCGGTCGACGGGCTGCGACAGATGCTGTGGGGCTTCTTCAAGAAGATCGTGATCGCCGACAACTGCAGCCGCGTAGTGGACGAGGTCTTCTCCCGTTCGGACACGCTGCCGGGACCCGTGCTCGTGCTGGGCGCTGTGCTCTTCGCGTTCCAGATCTACTGCGACTTCGGCGGGTACAGCGACATCGCCATCGGCACCGCGCGGCTCTTCGGCTTCGAGCTGATGCGCAACTTCGCCTTCCCCTACTTCAGTCGCGACATCGGGGAGTTCTGGCGGCGCTGGCACATCAGCCTCAGCAGCTGGTTCCGCGACTACGTCTACATCCCGCTCGGCGGAAGCAAAGGCGGCAAGGCACTGGCCGTGCGCAACACCTTCATCATCTTCCTGGTCAGCGGGTTCTGGCACGGTGCGAACTGGACCTTCCTGGCGTGGGGCCTGCTGAACGCCCTGTACTTCCTGCCCCTGCTGCTGCGCGGCGCCAACCGCAAGCACCTGGGCGATGCGGCGGAAGGGCGACTGCTGCCCGGTCCCGGTGAAGCGCTGCGCATGCTCGGCACCTTCGGGCTCACCTGCCTGGCCTGGGTCTTCTTCCGCGCCGATAGCGTGACGCAGGCCGTTGGCTACATCGGGCGCATCTTCACCCGCATCCACCGCCCGGGCGACTGGAAGGCCACCGCGCAGTTCCTCGGCGATCACAGCAGCTACGCTCCCGCACTGGCCTGCCTCTTCCTGATGCTCGCGGCGGAATGGCTGCGACGCACGCACAAACACGCGTTGGAGGCCCCCTCCTTCGGCAGGCCGATGCGTTGGGCGGTGTACCTCGGCATCGCGTTGCTCATCGTGTTCGTGGGCGATCATGCGGAACAACGGTTCATCTACTTCCAGTTCTGACATGGGCCGCTTCCTCCGCCAGCTGCTGTTGTTCCTGCTCGTGTTCACGGGGGTGTCCGTGGGCCTGGACCAGCTCCTGAAGGCGGGGCTGCGGAAGCGCACCACGGACACCTTCGGCGTGTGGAACCGCCTGGTCCACGGCGAGATCCAGGCTAACGTCCTGTTCTGCGGAAGCAGCCGCGCCCTGATGCACTTCGATGCCGCCGCCATCGGGTCCCGGATCGGACGGTCGTGCTACACCATCGGCATGGACGGCAACCAACTGGAGCACCAGCTGCCCTGGCTCATCACCTACCTGGCGCACAACCGAGCGCCCCAGCTGGTGGTGCAGAACGTGGACCTGATCTCGCTGATGCCGGACACCGATGTGTACTTCCCCAGCCAGTATCCGCCCTACCTCAACGAGCCAGCGATCTACACGGACCTGGTGCGCACCGCCCCGGACTGGTGGAAGGACCGCTGGATCCCCTTGTACAGTTTCTCGCGCTTCGGCTACGGGTACGCGGCCCTTGCCGCGAAGGGCTTGCTGGGCCTGGAGGACACGCTGCACGACCCGCTGCATCTCGGCTTCCAGCGGAAGGACCGCGCGTGGGACGGCACCTTCGACCGTTTCAAGGCGGAACATCCCGAGGGCATCACGCGGCGGAACGAGGAGGCTGCGCGGCACACGTTGGGCCTGATCATCCGCACCGCACAACAGGCGGGTTCCAAGGTGGTGCTGGTCTACACGCCCGAGCTGAAGGAGATGCAACAGCTCACCCTGAACCGTCGCGAACTGATGGATACGTTCCGTGGCATCGCCAATGAAGCGGGCATCCCCTTCTGGGACTTCAGCGCTGCGGCGTTCTGCGCGGACCGGCGGTACTTCTACAACTCGCAGCACCTGAACGGGGAAGGCGTGGACCGCTTCACCCCGCTGCTGGCGGACAGCATCGCGACCTACCTGAGGCGCTAGGCCAACGCCTGATCATAGAGCTTCACCAGCGCTGCGTTGCGGACGCGCAGATCGAACTTCTCGCGTACCACGGCCAGGCTCTCCGCTCCCATGTGCTTCAACAGGGACGGATCATCCATCAGCGACCGGAGGCGTTGGGCGAGCTCCTCGGCGATCGCATCGCTCGACCGATCGGTCACCTCCAGCAGCCAGCCGTTACGGCCGTCCTGAACGATCTCCGGGATGGAGCTGATGCGTGAGCTGATGACGGGCAACTGGGCGCCCATGGCCTCCAGCACCGTGTTGTTGAAGGGATCGGCGAAGGTGGTGCTGGCGAACACATCGGCCTTGCGCATCTGCTGCAGCAATGCCGCATGACCCAGGCCGCGGTGCAGCGTGATGCGGGGATCGGAAGCGATGGTGCGCTCCGCGTAGGCGATGTCCGCCTCGTTCGGGACCACGCCCCAGTCCACCTCCAGGGTGCTCACGATCACCATCCGCGCCTCGGGCCTGTTCAGGCGCTGGAAGGCCTTCAGCAGTTCGATGCCGCCCTTGCGGTAGAACCCGTTCCCCGCGAAGAGGATGGTGAACGTGCTGCGGTCCTTCTGCCCCGGCAGGTATTGCTCCACGGCACGGTAGATCACGTGCATCTTCGCCGGATCCACGCCCGTGGCCTCGAGCTTCGCGTGGTTCATGCTCCAGGTGTGGCGGCTGGTGAAGATCAGGGCCTTGCAATCGCTGGAGGCCAGCCGACGTTGCCCCCACTTGAAGAGCGGATGCGTTTCGGCCATCGGCTTGTAGCGCGGCAGATAGCTCTCCACCTCGATCACCCAGGGATGGTGGTTGGCCACCACGCTGTTGTAGGTGTGGTAGATGTCGGCGTGCTTGAGGGGCAGGAAGTACTTCGTGTGCGCCAGGAACTGATCGTTCACCCCCAGCACGTGCCACGGGATGTCCGTCATGCGCGAATACCGGTATCCGTCAGGCGGATTGCTGAACACGTAATGCTGCCAGTAGCGGGTCTTGTGGGAGATGCCGATGACGCGCATGGTGCCGAAGGCCGGTGCTAGCGCGCAACGAGCGAGACCTCGCGGAACCAGTCGTGGAAGCGCGCCAATCCTGTCGCGAGCGAAGTGGACGGCACAAAACCAAGGTCGCGGGCCGCCTTGCTCACGTCGGCGAAGGTCTGCGGTACATCGCCCAACTGCTCGGGACGCTGCTCGATGATCGCTTTCCGGCCCAGTTCAAGTTCAATGGCGGCGATCAGCTCGCGCAGCATCACCGTGCCGGAATTGCCCAGGTTATACAGCTCGTAGCGCTCGCCGACGCTCCGGTCCATCGCTGCCCGCACACCGTTCACGATATCGTCCACATAGGTGTAGTCGCGGCGCGTACTGCCATCACCGAACTGCAGGATCGTATCACCCGCACTGATCTTGCGGAAGAACTGGTGGATGGCGAGGTCGGGCCGTTGACGCGGACCGTACACGGTGAAGAAGCGCAGGGTGGTCACCATCATACCGTGCAGGTCCGAGGTGACCCGGGCGAACTGCTCGGCGGCCAGCTTGGATGCGGCGTAGGGGCTGATGGGCACCAGGTTCCGCTCCTCCTCGCTCCACGGCACGTTCGGGTTCTCGCCGTACACGCTGCTGCTGCTGGCCAGCACGAAATGAGGCACCTTGCGGTGTCGCGCGAGCTCCAGCAACCTCAAGGTCCCGGTCACGTTCACGCGGTGGTAGCCCAGCGGATCGAGGATGCTGGGCCGCACGCCCGCCTTGGCCGCGATGTGCACGATGAGGTCGATCGGAGCCTCACCGATGCGCTGCTCCAGGTCCTCGTCCAGCAGGTCGGCCTCCACCAGGCGGAACGCGGGATCTCCGATGTGGTGGGCGACGTTCCGGCGCTTCACCTCGGGGGAATAGTACGGATCGAGGTTGTCCACCACGGTCACTGTCCACCCGCCTTCGGCAAGCAGGCGATCCACCAAATGGCTGCCAATGAAACCGGCACCACCGGTGATGAGGACGTGTCTGGACATGGGGTCTTAAAGCGCCGCAAAACTAACCGATCGGTGCGGTGTCGCCGATGGGGCACCCGTTACCTTCGCCGCTGCCTGTTCAAGGCCACTCCAACGAGCGTCAGCGCATGCAGCAGGGTGAACCGTTCCTCCTCATCAGCCACACCTTTCCGCCGTACCGGGGGATCGGTGGACGGCGTTGGGCCAAGTTCGCCAAGGTGCTCGCGAGGCGTGGTCATCCGGTGCACGTGATCCACAGCGCCGGTGCGGAGGATCTTACCGGTTCGCTTTGGATGGAGGATGCCAGCCAGCCCGGGATCATCGCGCATCCACTTCCGCAGCGCTACCCCACCGTGCTTTTCAAGCGGCCGTTGACCTCGCTCTTGGAGAAGCTGGCCTATCGGTTCTGGATGCGGGCGTTGCCGATCACGGTCAAAGGCAACTACTACGACAAGGCCGTGTTCTGGGAGAACCAGTTGCTGGAGAAGTGCAGCGAGCTGATCCGGGAGCACGGCATCCGCAACGTCATCGTTACCGGCGCACCGTTCCGGCTGATGGTGCATGCGCTGAAGTTGAAGCAACAGTTCCCCGATCTTCACCTCGTGGCGGACCTCCGCGATCCCTGGACCTGGGGGCATGTCTATGGTCACGGCGGCATGGGTGCGGAACGCGAGGCTTACGAGAAGCAGCTGGAAGCCGACGTGATGCGCGACTTCGCCACGATCATCTCCCCCGCCCCCGCCATCATCGAACACCTGCGCAGCACCTACGGCGGTGATCCGAAGCGCTACGTGTTGATCCCCCATGCCATCGATCCCGAAGAGCTCGGCACGCCGCTGCCGCTTTCGCCCGGTGGGCGTTTCCTCATGGTGTATGCTGGTAGCTTGTACGGTGCCGCAGAGGCCGAAGCCTATTTCGAGGCCTTGCTCAACGCCCTGACGCGAACACGGAACCTCTATCCCGAAGCGTTGGCGCAGTGCACCCTCGACCTGTTCATCACCGGGCACGACACCGCGCATTACGAACGGAAGGTCACTGCGGCCGGGCTTTCCCATGTCGTCCGCTTCCATGCACCGCGACCGGCGAAGGAGCTGTTCCCCCTCCTCGCGCAGGCCGACCTGGTGCCCATCTTCATCCCCAGCGGCAACAAGGACTTCCTGGGCACCAAGTTCAACGAGCTCTTTTTCCTGCGCAGGCCCGTGCTGCACATCGGCGTTCCGGGACTGGTGTCGCGCACCATCACGGAGAATAGGCTCGGCAGCAGTGTGACGGTAGAGCAGCTGGTGGACGAACTGCCCGAGCTCATCGCGCGGAAGAAGCGGATCGAGGTGAACGCGGGCTACGACCTGTCGCCGCACCTGCTGGACCGGATCACGGATCGACTCGTGAGCGAAGTACTGATCTGATCAGCGCGCGATGGAACGGAAGAGTTGCAGGTACTGCTGCGTGACCGCAGGCCAGCTGAATCGCTCCTTCACCCGATCGTAGCTGTACGCGCCCATCTTGGCGCGCACTTCCGGCGAGCGCTCCGCGAATGCGAGCACGGCCTGGTACAGGGCTTCGGCATCGCCCGGGGGAAGCAGGTAGCCGTTGTGCGGTGACACCAGTTCGGCGGTGGCGCCCACATCGCTCACAATGATCGGCTTCGCCTGCGCCATGGCCTCCAGCACCACGGTGGGCATGCCCTCGAAGCGCGTGGGCAGGATCAATGCATCGCAACCCGCATAGAGGGCGCGCAGCTGCTCGTCGTCCACCCGGCCGCAGAGGTTCACGTTCCTGGGCAGCCCGCGTTGCTGGTACTCGGCCAACAGCGGTCCGTCGCCGGCCAGGTCGAAGCGGACGCTGTCCTGACGTCCCTCCTGCACGAATCGCCGCGCCACGGTCATCAGCACATCCAGGCCCTTGTTGAACGCGAAGCGACCGACGAACAGCAGGTTCAGTTGTCCGTTGTTCGTTGTCCGTTGCCGGGCCTCATCTGTTGCAGGAACTTCTACCGCATTCGGCAGCACCACCACCTTGCACGGCGAGCCTTTCACCTGCTGCTGAAGGATGGTCGTGAGCTTTCCGCCGAGCGAGATGCAGGCAGCGCTGCGGCGCAGGATGTGGTGCAACGAAGCGCGGAACGGCCAACCCAGCATCCGCTCCTTCCGCGTAAGCATCTGGAACATCTCCAGCCCGTGGGGGTGGACGATGAGCCGGTCACGGAACCGATCGATCCCCTTCCACACACAGAAGCCCTGCGAAAGGATCACCTCCGGCTTGAGTCGCCCAAGCTCCTTCCCCACCCGATCACTGTAGCGCCAAAGTTCCCGCAGGTAGAACTTCTCCCGGTCGATGTCGGCGATGCGTACTTCAGTGATCGCCAGCGCTGGATCGAAGACCTTTTCGTTGTGCGGATGGATCACCGTGAGCTCCACTTCGCCGGTACGCGTCAGATGTTCCGCCAGCAGCCGCGAATGGCGCTGCATCCCACCCATCGCATGCGGATAGATGCCGTCCGTGCAGAGCGCAACGCGAAGCTTAGTGGCTGACATCTTCCTTGAGGAGCGTCGCCACCCCTTCATCAATGCCCCACTGCGGTTCCCAACCGGTGGCCTGCTTCAGCTTGCGCACATCGGCGAGCAGGTGCATGCGCTCCACTTTGCGCACCCGGGCGGGATCCACTTCGATGGTGAGGGGCTCGCCGAGCTGGCGCTCGAACGCGGCGACGATCTCGCGCACGCTGTATTCGATGCCGCGTCCGATGTTGAAGGTGTCGTGGCCGGTGATCCCCATGGACAGCAGCGCGCTCATGGCCCGGCTCATGTCGGCGGTGTGGATGTAATCGCGCTTGGGGTCGAGGTTGCCGAGCTTCAGGGTGCGGGCTCCGCCGAGCACCTGACGTTGGATCTCCGGGAACAGGTGCGGGTTCGTCTCGTTCGGTCCGAAGGCGTTGAAGAAGCGGCCCACGATGGTGGGGATCCGTGTGCGCAGGTGGAATTCGCTCGCGAGCTTCTCCGTGGCCAGCTTCGTGGTGCCGTAGATGTCCATCGGCCCCAGTTCGTGGTCCTCGGACATGGCCCCTTCAGCGATGGGGTACACGGCGGCGGTGCTCGCCACGAAGACCTGCTCCACGCTGCCCTTGCTCTCCGCCGCATCAAGCACGCTGATGGTGCCGTTGATGTTGATGTCCGTGGCCTCGACCGGATGCTGGTTGCAGTACGGAATGAAGTGGATGGCCGCGAGGTGCAGCACCCAATTGGGGCGCGTTGCCTCGAAGACCTTCTCCGTGGCCCGCCGGTCCCGCATGTCCACCTGGAAGAAGCGGTCGTCCGGCACACCGGCCAAGGCGCGCTTGCCGAAGCTCAGGTCGTCGAGCACGAAGACGTCATGCCCCAGGCCTTGCAGATGGCTGCAGAGCGCCGAGCCGATGAAGCCGGCGCCGCCGGTGATGAGGACCTTCTTGGACATGGCCTGCGAAAGTAGCTTGTTCACCACAGAGGCACAGAGCCACAGAGTGATCCAATATCACAAGATCATTGGAGAACCTGAAGCACCTTGCGGTAGCGGGCGTCGTGGGCTGCTTTGGTGAAATAGTGCAGTGCGAAGGCCCGCAGTCGCTCCCGTTCATCGCGTTGGACCTGCTTCAGCTCCGGCACCGGCGATCCATCCCGGAGGACATGGCCCAGCCCGTTCGCCTGAACCAAGGCGCTGAAGTCGCCGAGGTGTTCGCTGATGAGCACCGGCAGGCCTGCGGAGAGGTACTCTGCGAACTTCGTTGGGCTGGCCACACGGTTGGTGATCGTATCCTCTCGGAGAAGGATGCCAGCATCGCAGAGATCCAACTGGTACCGCACCTCATCTGGCTTCAGCCACAGGCGTTGGACACGGCCTGGGTGACGATCGATCAGCGAGCGGATGTTCGCATCGTCCGGGCTGAGAAACAGCAGGTTCACTTTCGGCTGTCGCAGTAGTTCGTTCGCCACAACGGACAACAAGTCGAAGGACTGCCACCCTGCGGCTGAACCGGAATAGACGACCTGTGCGTTCCCGCGCTCGTTCGGTTCTATGCCGGTGGCCAATTCCTGCAGCACGCCTTCCGGCACAAGCGGCGCTACGTGATCCTTCCCCAATGTGCACGGGATCACCACATGCGCATTGTCCGTATAGCCGTACCGCTCCCGCCAATGCTCCACCAATGCCTGACTCACCGCGATCCGGAAGTCGCTCGCGTTCACGGCTTCGTTCTCCAAGGGCCGGAACTGTGCGATCAGCGCATCGTCATCGATGATCCGGTATTCCTCCCATTCCGCGGCGTAGGCCCCACGACCATCGAAGCAGACCTTTTTCGTAAGGCCCCGCTCCCGCATCCGCAAGGCCATCCAGGTGGCGAAGGGACCGCGACAGATGATCCCCGAGGGCTTCAGCAGCCGGCATACCCAAGCGAGGATCGCGGTGTTCCGTTTCCAGCGCTTCATCGTGGGCACCATCGGCAGCACCCACGCCGAAGGGGAATGCGCCTTGATCTTCTTACGCGTACTCAGGAAATCACGGCCGCTCACCAGCGCCACCAGCTTCACCTTCGGGTCACCGAGCGTGTTGAGGTGCTCGACCACGTCGGTCACCTGGCTCCAGTAGACGCCGCTGGGCTGATCGTTGTAGGTGAGGTAGAAGAGCATTGGGTGGCCGCAGAAACACCCTTCGACTCCGCTCAGGGTGAACTCCGGCGCAAAGGAAGGAGAATGGAAAGGGATGCTTGCTAACTTCAGACTCTCTTTGGCTTGCAAGGCATCGTGAACCCTATGGACAACTTGGACACCCCGTGACAGCTTAGCCATCATAACCTTCGCAAAACCACCTCCAATTGACCGATAACACGAAGATCCAGGCCTGCCGCTACTTCCGGTGCTAAACGAAGATCTTCGTATACCCAACGTTGTGGCCAATTAGAATGAAACAAACTTTCCGACATATAAAGAAGTATTTCACGATTTGGTGGATTCCGATAGCAAATAACTTTTTAGCGATTGGAATATTCTTTCTCGGGACATTATTCAAAAGAGATTGGATAATTGACCTTTCTTTAATTGTATTCTTAGTCAATATTATAGGAACAATCATTTCAAGCATTGTTCAGATTGTCATTCGTAAATGGTATTTCATTTTCCCTCAACTTGGACTTGCCGCATTTCTTTTCTATTACGTTGGGATAATAATGACGTACTCACCGCCTGATTACTACGGAGCACACAAAGAAATCCCAGAAAACATTGACTTCTCAAATCCGCTTGACTCTGTACCTACAAATGAAGAATTTAAAGAACATGATTTTGTACTAATCAATAACTTTCAACCAGGACTATACATTTATCAGACTGACCATAGACCGACAGAAACAGGATATTTTTATGTCAAGGCGTTTGAAATAAACACCAATGACCGACTTTCAGGAGAACGTATGAAAGTAAGGTCTAAAGTCATAGTTGACAACCTTGAACCACAATTTTGGAAAGGAGAGTTTACAGTTTATGAAGGAGATTGGGGTGACAAATATGGAAGCAGAATGGAATTATGGTATCAACCTTCAAATGGTCAAGAATATAAAGTTGAAGAAAGGAATTACATAGTTGAAGGTTGGCAGAGATGAAAAATAAAAAAACTAGCCACAACAACGCATATAGCTTATGGCGGGTGAACGGCTGTGAGCAAGGTTTTCGCTTCGTAGCGAGCTTTGGTTTCGGGGGACAGGAAAGTGCTTCGAAACCGCCACAAGCCATATGCAAACCGTTGACCGCCATTCCCCCGCCCGCCCTCCTTCCCTTCGGAACAGCGGACAACGGCGAATGACCACGCAGTTAGGGAGCACCGTGCCACCGCACAGGCTTACCCGTGGGCCCTATCCCCTCCCGGCGCGAACTCCGGCGCCAGTGGTCTTGAGATCATCGGCCGATCCGGATCTTTGTGCCTTCTAACCCGGAGGCACGACCATGAAAGCGCTCCAACAGATGGCCTTGTCCGTATGCGTGATGCTCGCAGCCTGTGGCGCTCCGGCGGTCCCCGACTTCGTGCCGCAGCAGGTCCACCGGTCCGGCGTGCTCAGCGTGAAGCAGCTTACCCCGAACACCTTCGTCCACACCTCCTTCAAGCGGACCGAGGACTTCGGGAATGTCCCGTGCAACGGCCTGGTGGTGCGCAGTGGCGCTGAGGCCCTTGTGTTCGATACGCCGACCAACGACACCAGCGCGGCGGAACTGATCCGCTGGGTGCAGGACAGCCTGCAATGCCGGATCACCGCCGTGATCCCCACCCACTTCCACGACGACTGCCTGGGCGGTCTGAAGGCCTTCCACGCGAACGGGATCCCTTCCTACGCGCACGACCGCACCATCGAGCTCGCCCGTGCGAACGGCATGACCGTGCCCCAGAACGGTTTCTCGGAGCCGCTTTCGCTGAAGATCGGGACGGAGACCATCACGGCGACCTTCCATGGTGAAGGGCACACCAAGGACAACGTGGTCGGCTACTTCCCCAGTGAACACGTGCTGTTCGGTGGCTGCCTGATCAAGGAGCTGGAGGCGGGCAAGGGCTATCTGAGCGATGCGAACGTTGCGGCCTGGTCGGGCACGGTGGAGGCGGTGAAGCAGGCGTATCCGGAGGTGCGGGTGATCGTTCCCGGGCACGGTGAACCGGGCGACGGCAAGCTGTTGGACTACACGATGCGGTTGTTCCGGGAGCCGCGTTGACACGCCCGGAATGTCATTGCCCGGACGATCTTTGCCGGTGCCGGAGAACACTTGAGCACGGACCGTTCAACACATCAACCACATGGAAGCTAACATGGACCCCACACGAATGAGCCTGGAGGAACTTCAGATCGCGGAAAAACGCACCCGCAAGGAGCAGATCACGGTCGCCGTGCTCATCGGTATCCTGATCGGAGTGATCATCTACGGGGTGGCCACCAAAGGCTTCGGCCTCCTCCACATCCTGTTGCCCGGGGCGTTGATCGTGTTGCTTAGCCGGAACTCGGTCAAGACCAATCAGCGCCTGGCGGAGATCCGGTCGGAACTGGACAGGAAGCGTGCGGGGTAGTTACTGGGATGGTCGGAGTAGGTGAGTTAGAGGAGCATAGTGCGCAAAGGAAGGTGAACGGAAAGGGATGCTCGCTATATTCATATCCTGTTCGGTCACGCAAGTATGGGAAACGAAGATCCTTCGACCAACCAACGCTATTTGACCTCACCAAGATGAATTCCCACTCTTCAAGTCCCGATAAGAAAGTTGTCATTGAGCTTTCGAGCGCACATGCGCTTGTCCTTTTCGAATTACTTTCGAGATTCAACGACGATGACAAGTTGGAGATCCAGGATCAAGCGGAAGCGCGTGTCTTGTGGGACATCTGCGGCGATTTGGAGAATGCGCTAGTCGAGCCATTCCGCTCAGATTACACGCAACTTTTGCAGAAAGCGCGAGACGCCGTTCGGGACAAGGAAGATTGAGAGCTATGCACACGCAGTCTAACCGTGTGCTGCAGCGAACTGCCCCGCAACCACTAAAGTACCCGCTCCAGCACCTCCACGATCCGCTCAGTGGCATGCCTGTCCCACAGGAGCAGTGCCTGACCACCACATGGTTATCTTTGGCATGATGCTCGACTGGCACCAGCATATCGTGGCGGACCCGCAGGTGATGTACGGCAAACCGTGCATCAAGGGCACGCGCATTCCCGTGGATCTGATCTTGGACAAGCTCGCCGCAGGCCAGACCATCGAGGACCTGCTCGAAGGTTATCCGCAGCTCACGCGCGAGAGCATCCAGGCCTGCTTGCACTTTGGCGCGGATTCCATCCGGAACGACATCGATCTCCCCTACGCATCCTGATCGCCCATGCGCTTCGTGGCCGATGAATGCCTCGATGGACGCATCATCAAGCGCCTGATCGCGGATGGCCACGAGCTGGTGGTGATACGCGCTGAACTGACCGGTCGCACGGATGCGGACGTGCTTCGCATTGCACAGGAGCGCAACGCCTTGCTCATTACCGAGGACAAGGACTTCGGGGAGCTCGTGTTCCGCCTTCGCGCCATCCATGCAGGTGTGGTGTTGGTGCGTATGCCCGGATCACCCGGCGCGGTCCAGGCCGAACTCGTTTCCCAAGCGATCCGCACGCGCGGAAAGGACCTCCTGCAGGCGTTCACGGTGATCACGGAAAAGCGGCTGCGCATCCGCAAAGGGTGACCTGGCCCATCAGTGGACCGCGCGACTCCGGCTCAAGGCCGGAGTGACAACGGGGGGGAAAAAGGGATCACAGCACCCGCTCCAACACCTCCATGATCCGCTCGGTGGCATGCCCATCCCACAGCGGCCGCACCTAACCTTAACTTGGCGCCATGCCCAAAGCAAAGGCTCATCCATTCTCACAGCATCAAGCATTACCCTTGAGCGGACAGAACAATGGATAGCCTTGGCCCCGTCGTTCGAGAAGGCACTTGGCTTTACGCGGGCTCAGTACCGACGGCTGTGAGAATTCGGACGGCCTTCGTTCGCTACGGTACGGGCGACTATGAGGACTCGCCCGATGTCCGGGACGACGCCGAGAGACCTGGCTTCTCCATTGAGTGGGAGCGCGCCGGCGGAGGAGGATGGGACGGCGGAATGAGCAGCCACTACGACACTTTCGAGGAGGCGCTGGCTGCCGTTGCCGCGGCGACTAGCGGTACCGTGACTTGGAAGTCTTTGTGAGCCTGTTTACCCTTGATTGTCGCGGCGGTTCCGCCTAACAGTACGTTGACCGCCATGCCGCTCATAAGAAGCGGAACGTCGCCTGTCTGCCACTGGCAGGTTCAACAGCGAATGACAACGCAATTAGGGACCACCGTGCCGACGCACTGACCCTCACTGATCACAGCAACCGCTCCAACACCTCTACGATCCGCTCGGTGGCATGACCGTCCCACAGCGGCGGCACTTCGCCCTTTTTGAAGGTGCCGTTCTCGATCCGGTTGATGGCGGCACGCACGGCGGCCATGTCCAGCGGAACCAGCTCGTTGCTGCCGAGGGTGACGGTGCTTGGGCGCTCGGTGTTCGGCCGCAGGGTGAGGCAAGGCACACGGCGGAAGGTGCTCTCCTCCTGGATGCCGCCGCTGTCCGTGAGGATGAAGGCGCAGGTGGCCACCAGCTTCTGGAAGGCGAAGTAGTCCAGCGGCTCGGTGAGCACCAGGCCTTGGATCGCGTCCATCTTCGCCTTCAAACCAAAGGCCTCGATGTTCTTCACCGTGCGCGGGTGAATGGGAAAGACCACTTTCCGACCGGAGGCGCACACATCCGCGATCAGGTCCAGCAGTTCGCTGAGGCGCTCGGGCACGTCCACGGTGGCCGGGCGGTGGATCGTCATCAGTACATGCGCGCGCGACGGAGCCCAGGCGAAGTCGTGGCCGCTATCGCCGAGCCCGAGCTCCTTCAGCACCGGCGAGGCCTGCACCTGCGGCTCGAAGGCCACCAGCGTGTCGATCATGGTGTTGCCCACGAAGTGCAGCGCGGCCTCGGGCCTTCCCTCCTTCCGCAGGTTGTCCACCCCGCTCTGCTCGGTGATGAAGAAGTGGTCGGTGAGCTGGTCGGTGAGGATGCGGTTGTGCTCCTCCGGCATGGTTCGATCGAAGCTTCGTAGTCCGCTTTCGAGGTGACCGATCCGCACAACCATCTTGTTGGCGGTGATGGCCGCGGCGAGGGTGCTGTTCACGTCGCCCACCACCAGCACCAGGTCGGGCTTCTCCGCTGCGATCACGGGCTCCAGGCCCGTCATGATGGCGGCCATCTGGCTGTTCGCGCTGCCCGCGCCGATATTGAGGAAGAGGTCCGGCACCAGGCCGAACTGCTCGAAGAACACATCGGCCATGTTGGCGCTGTAGTGCTGGCCGGTGTGCACGATGCGCACGTCGATGGTACCCCGTTCGGCAGCGACCTTCTTGAAGCGGGTGACCTTGATGAAGTTGGGCCGCGTGCCGACGACGATGAGAACGCGCTTCATCCGAGGGTTTTCTTGTGGCTGCGCGTGGCGATGATGAACTCGGTGCTGGGCGTGTCGCTCACCTTGCGGGCTGGGGCGCCGGCGATGGTGCAGAATCCTTCAGGGAAGGAATGGTTCACCACGCTGTTGGCGCCGATGGCGGTGTTGTCGCCGATGGTGATGTCGCCGAAGATCTTGGCACCGGGACCGATGTAGCAGTTGTCGCCGAGGGTGGGTACAAGGTCATCTGGACCTGGTCGGGTGCCGATCACCACATCCACATGGATGCGGCAGTTCTTCCCGATCCGTGCGTCGGGATGCACCACGATGGTGCCGCGGTGCGCGATGCTGAGGCCGGGACCGAAGACGTTGGGCGGGATGTCGAAGCCGCAGCGGACGCTCTGCTGGTGGAAGCGGATGGACCAGCACTTGTAGATGAGCTTGCCCAGCAGGCCGTTGTTCTTGCGGCAGTTCATGTAGTACTCCACACGGCGCAGCAGGCGCTGGAACTTCCACACCTCGTCGAACATCATCTGCGAGGAGTACTCCCGGCGCAGGGCGATGCGGTCCGCTTCGCGATAGGCAAGGAAGTCCTGGTGGGATCGGATCATGGCGGCTCAGCGTCGCTTGGCAAGGCGGGTGACGCGCTCGGCGCCGGCGAACCCGAGCAAGTTATGAAGCAGGGCGTAGCGCTCGGTGATGGCCTTGCTCACTTCGGGCCTGAAGCCCTTGCCGATGCTCCGCTTGTATTCGGCCACCGCCCAGGGCAGATCGTCCACCGCCACAATGCGAAGGGCCATGAAGATGTACTGCCGCAGGACCTCGATCTCGCGGGCATGGCGCCGGGGATCCTGCTGCTGCAGGTGTTCCTTGATGGCGCGGCGCAGGGCGATGTAGCGTTCCCAGTTGGCCCGCACATCCGTAACGCTGATGGAGCCCGAAGGACGCTTGAGCACGTGGGTGCGGATGCGACGGTCCCAGGCCACCTGCGCGCCGCTGGCCAGCAGGCGGAACAGCAGCTCGTAATCCTGGCTGCTGGCCTGGTTCTCGTTCCAACCGCCCACGGCCTCCAAGGCGCTGCGCTTCCACAGGTTGGCGCTGGTGGTGCCCATGCGCGTGCGGATCAACGCCATCCAGGGCTGACCATGCAGGGCCTCCACGGAAAGCAGCAGCCCATCTGGCATCAGCTGTTCGTAGTCGCCCACCACCATGTCTGCATCACCGGCCACGGCAAGTTGTCCGCTGATCTTGTCGTGGAGGATCACATCATCAGCATCGAGGAACTGGAGCCACTCCCCGGTCCCAGCGGCCATGCCGGCATTTCGGGCGGCACCGGCGCCGGAGTTGGCCTGGCGGATCACCTTCACGCGAGCAGGGTGGGCCTGTGCGTAGCCTTCAAGGATCCGCAGCGTGCCGTCGGTGGAGCCGTCATCCACGGCGATCACCTCCAGGTCCGCATGGTCCTGGGCCAGCGCGGAGTCCAGGGCGTTCGCCACCAGGGCCTCTACATTGTGGCAGGGGATCACGACGGTCACCTTCATGGCGGGCCGAAACTACTCCGCTCCTTCCCGCCGGAGAAGCCCCGCATCGAAGAGCAGCGGGATCAGCTCGGTGTTGAAGCGCTCCACACCGGCCTGGTTCAGGTGGTTGTGGTCGTAGAAATGGTCGCGGTCGCTGAGCGTGTGGCCGAAGGCGAGGTCGATGTAGGGCACGCTGTACGGGGCGCGCACGCTGTCGATCAGGGCGGCGAAGGCGGCATGGCCCAGGCTGTCGCCCTGATGGGGGTAGTAGTGCGAGACCAGCACCACCGGGAGTTCCTGTTCGCGGCACCAGGCCAGCGCCCGCGAAAGGTGCTCCACCTGGTCCTTCCGCATGCGCGTGAGGTCGTAGCGCGGATAGGTCACCGCCTCACGCAGGCTGTCGGCGCGCTCGGCGAAACCACCGGCCCGGTAGGTGCTGTCCACGTGGTCCGGCGCACCGTCGGCCAGCAGGAAGCGCACCGCGAGCATGTTGATCGCACGCAGGTCGCGCAGGTCCCAGGCCATGCCCAGCGCGGCCCGGTCGGACCCGATGTTCACCACCAGCTCGGAGGTGCTCTCCAGCCCGTCGTTCTCGAAGGCCCCCTCGTACACATCGTAGATCACCAGCGGCCGCGATCCCTTCGCCACGTGATGCTTCAGCACGTGGAAGGAGTTCAACGGCGTCTGCGCGCTGGAACCGAGGTTGAAGATCCGCAGGCCATGCTTCGCGAAGATGCGCGGGTCGTAGCCGCGGTAAGCGTGCGAGGAACCGATCACCAGCGCATCATAGTGTGCAGCGGGATCGAACTCCTTGAACTTGGCATAGGCGATGCCGCCCCGGGCGTGGTAGAAGTCGCCGGTGCGCAACACCAGCGGATGGTCTCCCAGCTTCACCCGGCACAGCACCGTCATCCCCAGAACGTATAGCGCCGCCGTTGCCAGCACGAACACAAGGCCTTTGGTGAGGAAGCGTGCCATGCCCTAGAACTGGAAGTAGATGAAGGACGTGGAACCGAAGTAGCCGAACACGATGATGGCGACCAGCAAGGCCGAGAAGGCCAACGTGCCCGGCAGCCCGCCCAGGCGCCGCTGACCTTTCACCACGGCATCGAACAGCGGGTCGAGCAGGAAGAAGAGCGGGATCAGCAGCACCGTGATGTCCACCTGCCCCACCTCCATTTCGTGGCGCAGGTCGGCCAGGTCCTTCAGCTGCCAGGGCCCGGTGAACAGGCGTTGCACGATGTCCATCGCCTGCGGCAGGTCGGCGGCGCGGAAGAAGATCCACGCCAGCACCACCAGGTGGAAGGTGATGAAGAGGCCGATCCATCGCTTCAGCCTCGGCATTTGCCCAAGGCCGCTGGCGGCATCGAAGCGCGCCCAGAAGCCCGCGAACACGATGGCCAGCACGAGGTAGGTGCCGTGCAGGGCGCCCCACACCACGTAGGTCCAGTTGGCGCCGTGCCACAGGCCGCTCACCAGGAACACGATCATCAGGTTCATGAACCAGCGCCACCGCAGCACGCGGTTGCCGCCCAGGGGGATGTACAGGTAGTCGCGGAACCAGCTGCTGAGGCTGATGTGCCACCGGCTCCAGAACTCGCTGATGGAGGTGCTTCCGTACGGCGTGCGGAAGTTCACCATGAGGTCGAAGCCCATGACCCGCGCCGCGCCGAGGGCGATGTCGCCGTAGCCGCTGAAGTCGCAGTAGATCTGCACCGCGAAGAGGTAGGTGGCGAGGGCCAAGGCCAGCGAGTCGTATTCTGCGGAATGGCCGTAGACCTGGTCCACCACCACGCCGCAGCGGTCGGCGATCACCAGCTTCTTGAAGAAGCCCCAGAGCATCTGCTTCAGGCCGGCGATCACGCGGTCGTTGTCCCAATGCATGGGGATGGCCAGCTGCCGGAGCAGGTTCCCCGGTCGCTCGATGGGCCCCGCCACCAGCTGGGGGTAGAACATCACATAGAGCGCGAACACGCCCGGACGCCGTTCCGCGGGCTGGTTCCCCCGGTACACCTCAATGGTGTAGCTGAGGCTCTGGAAGGTGTGGAAGCTGAGGCCGATGGGCAGCAGGATGCCGAGGTCGGGCACGCCGTAGCCGATGCCCGCCGCCTCGAACAGCGCGCCGATGTTCTGGTTGAGGAAGTTGAAGTATTTGAAGAAGGCCAGCACGCCGAGGTTCGCCACGATGCTCGCCACGAGCCAGGCCTTGCGCCGCTTGCCGGTGTTCCGTTCGATCAGGATCCCGGCCGCGTAGTCCACCAGGATGGTGAAGCCGAGGATGAGGATGTACACCGGCACGAAGGCCATGTAGAACCAGCAGCTCGCGGCCAGCAGCAGCGCCCAGCGGTACCGGTGCGGCAGCACGAAGTACAGCGCCGTCACCAGCGGGAAGAAGACACAGCAGAACGCGAACGAATTGAACAGCATCCGTGATCAAAGAAGCGGCAAAACCCCGGAACCCGGAAATGCGGCCTCAGCCGGGGTGCAGCACCTCCTCCATCCGGGCCAGGAAGCGCGCATAGTTCACCTCCGCCCGGAAGCCCGCACGCCAGGCCTCCCGGACGCCGGAACGGAACGCGGCATCGCGGCAAGCGCCATCGGCCATGCGGTCGATCGCAGCGGCCACCTGGTGGGCGCTCACGTCCACGGGAAGCAGCTCACCGCAGGGCGGTCCCACCAGTTCCGGCGCACCACCGGCCGCCGTGGCCAGCAGGGGGATCCCGAAGCTCGCCGCCTCCTGCATCGACACCGGCACGCCGCCTTCGCTCGCGCTGAGGTGGACGAAGAGGTCCATGGGCGTGCGCTGGTACCACGCGATCAGCTCGGCATTGGGAACGGCGCCCTTCCGGTCCACCCGGACGTTCGCAGGCAACGCTTTCGCCAGCTCTTCCAGCCGTTCGCGCTCCGGGCCATCGCCGAAATGGGTCCAATGCACCGGACGCTTCACCAGCTTCAGTGCTTCCGCGAGCAGGTCCACGCGCTTCAGCGGCACCAGGTTGCTGCAGCTCACCAGCCGCAGTTCCTCCGCCGGGGACCAGGGCGCGGCGCCGTGGTCGTGGGTGCCGAGATGCGCCACTTCGAAGCGCTGGCGGTGCGAAGGGTAACGGCGCACCAGGTCCTCCGCACCCGCCTGCGAGGCCACGAAGATCCGCTCGGCCTGGGCCACATGGAACGCTTGGAACACGGGCCAACCCTGCGGCGCACGATCGGCGTACAGGTCGAAGCCATGCATGCGCGACACGTAGCGCACGCGCGGATCGAGCACCTTCAGCAGGCCCAGCACTGTGGCCCAATCCGCGGACCAGTAGCTATAGAGGGTGGTGTGCTCCGGTGAAGCTTCACGGAACAGATGCGGCGCCACCACCACGGCGCGGTTCAAGGCCTGGCGCAACTGGCTCCGCACGGTGGACCAGCGTTCGCGCAGCACTTGCTTGTCCGGCGCCGAGGCACGCACCACGGCCGAGGCTTTCCGATAGGCCCGCCAATGCTTCAGCATCAGCACCGGCCCCGCGGACCGAAAGGGTTTCGCCACCAGGTTGCGGACCTCCACGTTCGGCGGCACCGCGCGCAAGGCGCCCTCCGCGAAGAGCGGCACCACCACCACCTTGGCATAGTGCTTCGCCAGCACGGGCAGCTCGTTCTCCAGGAAGGCCTCGCCCGTTCCGTAGGGGAAGCGCATGGTGAAGAGCCAGAGGTGCTTTTCGCTCATGACCTCAGGGCTTTTCGAATGAACCATATGGAGAAGACCATGGTCAAAGGCGGCAGCAAGAGCAGCGGTAGTCGGATCCCGAGGAAAGAGATCAAGGTGACCGACACCATTTGTGCTCTCGAGACCTGACGCACCAGCGGTTCCCAACCATTCCAGGAAACCAAGGCGATGAAGGCAGCCACCACGTCGAATACAAGGACCTGACCCAACACGATGGACCCCTCGAAGAACTTCCGGTCGAAGAAATAGGCATAGGCATCTGTGCTCAGCGAAATGCACAACACCATACTCAACGCTGCGATGAGCAGCAATGACCTCGTTCCTTTGGAAGTGAGCCTGTCGAAAATGGATCGCATCCGCACCTTGGCCAGGTAGCTCACGCGGTCCCACGGGAAAGCGCCACTGAGCCGTAAATGTTCCAGCGCCACGCCGACACCGTATTTCGACAGGTAGTGGTAGAGCTCGCTCCAGGCACGCTCCACGCGCTGTGCGAAGGCCACCTTCGGGAAGAGCGCACGTTCGTTGTTCAGCGCCAACAGGGTGTCCAGCCAACCCCGCAGGGCACGGATCCGTTCGGCCGTGGGCGGACGCTGGAAGAGCTTCAGCGCCATCAGGTGCAGCTCCAGGTGCGCGTCCGTGAGCGGAATGTCCAGGGAGGCGAAGAGCGCGTGCAGGATCACCTTGTGGTCCTTCACCTTGTCGCGGCCGTGGCTGATGTTCTGCTCGCCGCGACGATACAGGGTCAGCACATCGGGCAGGTTGCCGAACGCCGTCACGCGGCTCATGCGCGCCCAGAAGAGCCAGTCCTCTCCGATGCGCGGCCAGCTGGGGTCGTAGCGCAAGTGATGCTGTTCAATGACCGAGCGCCGCAGGATGCTGGCCCCCTGGCTCACGGGCACGCCGAAGAGCAGCTGGGCCTGGGCCTCATCGTTGGTGAGGGGAAAGCTCCAGGTCACCGTCGTGCTGCCGAAGAGCGTGAGCGCACCGCCGCTGGCACCGACCTCCGGATGGGCCTCCATGTAGGCCACCTGCTTCGCGATGCGGTCGGGCGCGTTGAGGTCGTCGGCATCGAGGCGCACGATGTATTCGCCCTGGGCCTCGTCCAACCCGCGGTTCGCGGCGCCTGCGGGACCGAGGTTCGTGGGCAGTGCGATGATGCGGAGGCGCGGATCGCTGCAGCCCTTCAACACCACAAGGCTGTCGTCCGTGCTGGCGTCGTCCACGGCCAACACTTCCAGGTCGGTCCAGGTGCCGTTGAACACACTGTCGAGGCAGTCCTTCAGGTACGGTGCCTTGTTGTACACGGGGATCAGCACCGACACCTTCATCGGCGCAGGTGCTTGATCTTGCGGCGCACGCGGAAGGCCCACCAGGTGGGTGCGGCGAGATGCTCGTCGAGGGCGCGCAGGCGCTGGCCCATGGCCTCGTTCAGCAGGGTCATGCCCTTCAGGCTCACCTTCCGGCGGAAGGCCTTCATCATGGCAAAGTCAGTGCGGTTGTGGATCTGCCCGTGCCACTTCAGCAGGAAATGCACCGCCATGCCGCGCACCACGTCGCGGTGCATGTCGTCCACCGGGATGCCGCGCAGGCCGCCCTTGATGGTGTGTCCCAGCTCCAGCACATGGGCCAGGTCCGGTGAGCCGGTGGACAGACAGAGGCCATGCAGCAAACTGGCCAGCTCATCGAGGAAGCCGCTGTGGGCGCTCACGGTCTTGCTCTCGTCGTGGAAGCGGAAGATCGCCAGGTCCACCGCATCGAAGCGCAGGTGCGCGGTGCCGTGGCGGAAGAGCAGCTGCCACCAGAGCTCCACGTCCATCACGTAGAGAAGCGCCGGGTCCACGCCACCGAGGGCCTTCACCACGTCCATGCGGTAGAAGGTGGCCGGCTGGTTGATCACCGGATCGCGGAAGAGCTGCAGGTCATCCTGCGGATCGTTCAACAGCGCGAAGGGCCGGTCGCCATCGGGATAGCGGTGCGTGATCAGGCCGCCATACACCAGCAGCGACGGATCGGCGTCGAAGGCCTCGCTGACGCGCCATAGGGCACCGGGCAGCAACAGGTCGTCGCTGTTCAGCCAGCCGAAGACATCGCCGGTGGCATGCGCAAGGCCCTTGTTGATGGCGTCGCTCTGGCCCTCGTCCTGCTCGCTGCACCACCAGGCCAGCTGGATGGCGTGCTCCGCGATCACCGCGGCGGAACCATCGGTGCTGCCCCCGTCCACCAGGATGTGCTCCACCACCGCACCTTCCTGGAAGGCCACGGAGCGCAGGCATTCCGGCAGGTAGGCGGCCTGCTGGTAGCTGGGGGTGATGAGCGAGATGCGCGGCGCCATGGTCAGGGTCGTCCGCCCGAAAGTAGGCCGCGGTACACTTCCAGCACCTCGGAAGCGTAGCGCTCCACACTGAAGCGCTCCGCAGCGCCACGAGCGGCGGCCTCGCCCAGGCTTCTTGCCAACACAGGGTCCACCGCCAAGCGCTGCATGCGGTCCGCGAGAGCTTCGGCACCACCGGGGTACAGCAGTCCGTTCACGCCCTCCTCCACCAATTCCAAGGTACCGCCGGAGGCATGACCGATCACCGGCAACCCACAGGCCATGCCCTCAACCGTCACACGGCCCATAGCCTCGTTGCGCGAGCACATCAGCAGCGCGTGCGCGCTCCGGAACAGCGGGAAGGGATCCTTCACGAAGCCCTTCAGCTCAACGACATCCGCCACGCCCAGCTCCGCGATGCGCTGTTTCAGGGCGGCATCCCGACCGTCACCGGCGATCACCAGCCGCGCCGACACACCGCGCTGTTTCAGCAGGGCCATGGCCTCCACGGCTTCCAGCTGACCCTTGGAGGGATGGATGAGGCCCAGCAGCAGGAAGGTGAACGGTCCCGGGTTCGACCACCGTGCCTCGCTGTCCTGGAGCAGTTCGGCGTAGCGCTGCGCGCGCAGCACCCCGTTGTAGATCCGTGTGATGCGGTCGAAGGGACCGGTGTAGCGCAGGATGTCCTCCTGCACGGCATTGGAGATCGCGATAAGGCGGTCGGCGCTGCAGAGGGCACGGCCGTAGCCCCGTGCGCCCGCATCGAGGTGCAGCAGGTACTGGCGCTCGGGCAGCTCGCGGATGTGCCAGAGCAAGGGCAGATCGGTGAAGGCCTTCAGCCCGTGCGCCACACCCACCGCCGCACTGTTGGCGTGCAGGAGCTGCGCATCCCAGGCCTTCACCTGCGCGGCCAGCGCGGGCAGGAGCTGCGCGTTGGTGCGTTCCCTTTCGCGGGCCTTCTGCTCCTGCTGCCAATGCTGTTTCCACCGGTGGTAGAAGCGACCGCTGCGGTGCCTTTCGCTCATCCACGGTTGGAAGGGGATCACGGCATGCGGCACGCCCTCCCGTTGCAGCGCGGAGACCAGGTCGCCTTCGCGGGGCAGCAGCACATGCGGCAGCACCGCTCCCCGATCGCGCAGCTCCAGCAGCAGGTCCAGCAGGCTGCGGTTGGCCCCGTAGAGCTCGGGGTAGTGCGTGAGGTAGGCGATGCGGATCGGCGCGGACATGGTCGTCGGCGAAAGTACCGTTCACTGAAGCACCACCTTCCCGATGATCCCCGCGTACTCGAATTCCGTCAGTCACCGACCATGGCTTCCATCTCGGTTCACATGGAAGCGTATGTTCGTGATCGATGTCCCGCAACGACAGGCCGGATCGTAACGCTGACCTATGAAGATCAAGCTGACCAAAGGGGGCTCCGCGATGCCCGTGGACGTTGAGAAACTCCAGCGTGAGGTCGGCAGTGAGCTTCCCCCTTCGCTTGTTGATTTCCTCCACCACCATGACGGAGCGAGGCCCGAAGCGAACAGCTTCAAGATCGGAGACACGAACGGGTCTGGCGTGAATGAGTTCATTCCGATCCATGACATCCTCACTGAACGAAGAAACCTCGAAACCCTTCCGACAACAGCATTCCCGATCGCATGGGCTGAAGGAGGGAACTACGTCTTCATCGACATGGCTGCCGAAGGTGCCGTCTTCTTTTGGGATCATGAGCAACCTGAGCCGCCTACGCTCTTGGCATCGGACTTCGCGTCGTTCCTGGATATGCTTGAGCCGTTCGATCCGTCTTCGATCAAACTCAGACCGGGGCAGGTGAAAAGTGCTTGGATCGATCCAGACTTTCTCAAGAGCCTTGATCAGTGAGCCACAGACAACCTGCGCTCTGGTTCAACACGTGTTCCTGTCGCAAGTGTTCCGCCTGTCGTGTGTCCGCCAACAGTTGAGCGGATCACTTGTGACGTTCAGACCGTGTTCGAACGGGCTGGAATTCCGTCGGTCTCTGACCGGCCACCGCTGCCATCGTAGCACCCGCGGAAGCGTATGTTCGTGACCCATGTCCCGCGCCTACAAGTTCCACAAGCCGGATGGCCTGTACTTCATCACATTCACCACGGTCAAGTGGGTGGATGTCTTCACACGGCGGGAGTACAAGGACATTGTGGTGGATAGCCTTCGCTTCTGTCAGAAGGAAAAAGGCCTACTGCTTTGCGCCTGGGTGATCATGAGCAACCACGTACACCTGATCGCGTCAGCGGCCGAGGGCGCGAAGCTTCACGACATCATGCGTGACCTGAAGAAGTTCACGAGCAAACAGATCCTGAAGGCCATCACCGAACACCGCGGCGAAAGCCGCAGGGAATGGATGCTGAAGATCTTCCGGACGGCGGGCGCGAGCAACAGCAACAACAAGACCTATCAATTTTGGCAGCAGCACAACCATCCGCTCGAACTCGGCACGAACGCGAGGATCGCGCGGTACTTGAACTACTTGCACAACAACCCGGTGAAGGCCGGCTATGTGGAGTATGCTGAAGAGTACATCTATTGTTCAGGTCCTGCGTATGCGGGCAAACCGGGGCTGTTGAAATTGGAACCGATCTAGGGCGGGAAGTCGGAGACTTCCTGACCAGGCGTGGAAAAAGGTCTGAGGGTCACAAGTGGCCCCGCCTGTTCTTGCCATCTACCGGGTTGGCGGGAACACTTGCGACGGTTATTTTAAAAGGCTCTGCCAACTACCGGGTGGGCTGGAACACTTGCGACGGTTATTGGGTGTGGCCCCGCCCGTCCTTGCCAACTACCGGGTTGGCGGGAACACTTGCGACAATTCTTGTGGACAGTTTTGGGCACTACCGCACCACCTTCCCGATGATCCCCGCCAGCTTGGCGAGGCTGTCGGCCACGCGATGGTCGCGTTCCACGCGTGCACGGCCGGCCTGGCCCAAGCGCAGGGCGAGCGCGGGATCGCGGGCCAGCTGGGCCAGGTGATCCGCCATGGGGGCCAGCTCGCGTTCGGGGCTCAGCAGTCCGCTCACGCCGTGCTCCACCACATCGGGGATACCGGCGTGGCGCGTGGCCACCACGGGCAGCCCGCTGGCCATGGCCTCCAACACGCTCAGCGGCGTGCCTTCGTGGTCGTTGTCCGCAGTGACGACGCTGTGCTGCACGAAGGCGCGGGAAGCCGCCATGCGCGCGGCCACCTGATCGGGCGTGAGCACACCGGGCAGGTCCACCGCAGCGTCCAGCCCCAGGGCCGTCACCAGCTGGCGGGTGCTGTCCCACAGCGGACCTTTGCCCGCCATGGTGAGGCGCATGCGCGGGTCCTGCTGCCAGGCATGATGGAAGGCCATGAGGGTTAGCATGGGCGCCTTCTTGTCCACGAAGCGGCCCACGGCGATGAAATGCGGCGGCGCTTGATCCGGTCTTCCGGCGGGGAAGTGCTCCACGTCGATGCCGTAGCAGTTGTAGTGGAGCTTCGCGCGGTCGGCGCCGAGGGCGAGAAGTTGCTGTTCCATCTCGCGGCTCACCACCACCAGGGCGGCGGCCTCCCTGATGATGCGGCGGTAGTTCGCGTGGTCCTTCAGCAGCTTCACGTGGAAGGCATCGATGCCGTGGAAGTGCACCACCAGCGGTACACCGGCACGTTGGCAGGGCTCCAGCATCGCTTCCCCCGTGGGACCGTACTCGGCCAGCACCGTGTTGATGCGGTGGCGCTTCAGCAGGCGGGCGATGCGGCGGCGCAGCAGGACCTCCGGTGCGGCGCCCAGCAGCTTCGCGGCCACGCGGCGGGCCAGGGTGGGCGGCAGCAGCAGGTTCCCTTCGGCATCGCGCTTCGGCAGGTGGCCGTCGGTGAGCACCAGCTCCACGCCCGGCAACCCCTTGAGGTGCGCGGCGATGAAGGTCTCGCTGTACGCGTTCCGGTTGGGGCTGACGATGGCGAGGCGGAGCGCGTTGCTCATGGGTTGGCGGTCCTCAGGCGGAAGTACAGGCGGCTCAGCGCGGGCACGTTGAGCACCACGAACTGCTGCAGGAAATTCCGCAGCGGCAGGGCCTTGTGCCGACGCAGCCAATTCAGGTGTTCGCGGCCCTTGGTACGGTCCCCGCGACCCACCGCGATACCCAGGGCCTGCTTGTGCAAGGCGATGCGCAGGTGTTCCAGTTCAGCCCGGTAACGACCGCTGGTGATGCGTTCGTTCAAGGCCAACTGCCGCAGGTTCCAATCCACTTTCTTCAGGCTGTCCTTGCTGCCCATGATGCCGGCCTCGTGCACGTTGCGGTCGCACATGGACCGGTCAATGAAGGCCAACGGACCGCGCTCGGCCAGCAGGATCGCCAGTGCCCAATCCAGCGCAGGCGCTTCGCGGAGCGGCGTGTGGTCAACAGGAACCCGGTCGCGGCGGAAGAAGTAGGCGCCCTTGGGGAAGAGGTTCACACCAAGAAGGTCGGCGGTGGTGAAGCGTTCGGGTAGTTCGGTCCTCCCGAAACGTGCGCGTACATAATCCACGCGACGGCCATCGGCGTAGGCATCGTGGCCGTTGTGCACGCAGAGCGCGGCATCGGGCTCGGCCTCCATGCGCTGCCATTGCAAGTGCAACTTGTCGGGATCGGTCCACTGGTCGTCGCCATCGATGAAGGCGACGTAGCGGCCCCGCGCTTCGGTGATGGCACGGATCAAGGTCCAACGACCGGGCGTGCAGGGCGGCGGATACTGTGTGCGTTCAACATTGAACAACGGCCGGAACAGTCCGGGGCGTGCCTTGGCGTATTCCTCCAGGATGGCAACGGTGCCGTCGTCGGAACCGTCATCGGCCAGCAGCACCTCCACGGTGACGGCATCCGGCAGGACCTGGGCGAGCACGGCCTCGATACAGGTGCGGATGTGGGCGGCCTGGCGGAAGCTGTGCACCACCACGGAGATCTCCGGTGCGGAGGGCAGCGCCGGGGGATCCGGACGTTCAGCGAGGGAACGCAGCGTGTGCGCGGAAGGGTCTGACACGGCTGGCGAAATTACGGCCCCGCGCGGTCAACGCTTTTCCACGAAGGCCAGCACCTGCTCCACAATGTGCTGCATCTCGGCATCGGTGAGCCCGGCGAACAGCGGCAGTCGCACCAAGGTGTCACCGAAGCGCACGGCATTGGGCAGCTCGCGGCGGTCGGTGTCGTGCGCTAGGTGATAGGCGGAGTTGTGCAGCGGCTGGTAGTGGAACACGGCCCGGATGCCCTGCGCACCCAAGTGGGCGATCAAGGCGGTGCGCTCCTCCAACGAGGGACAGAGGAGGTAGTAGAGGTGAGCGTTGTTGCTGCCATGCTCCGGGATGTGCGGCAGTTGATAGCCGTGCTTCGACAGCGGTTGCAGGTGCTTGTGGTAGAAGTCCCACACCCGCTTGCGTTCACGCTGGATGGCGTCCAGCTCCTCCAGTTGCGCGAAGAGGAAGGCTGCGATGAGGTCTGAAGCGAGGAAGGAACTGCCGATGTCCACCCAGCCGTACTTGTTCACCTCGCCACGGAAGAAAGCGGAACGGTCCGTGCCTTTCTCGCGGATCACCTCGGCGCGTTTCGCAAGCTCAGGGGCGTTCACCACCAACAACCCACCCTCGCCGGACACGATGTTCTTGGTCTCGTGGAACGAGAACGCGCTCAGGTGCCCGATGCCGCCGAGCGGACGGCCCTTGTAGGTGGCGTCGATGCTCTGTGCCGCGTCTTCCACCACGGTGAGGCCGTGACGCGTGGCGATGTCCATCAGCTCGTCCATGGCGCAGGCCACACCGCCGTAATGCATGGGTGCGATCACGCGGGTGCGGGGGGTGATGAGCGCCTCCACCGCGCGGTGGTCCATGTTCGGATGGTCCGGCAGACTGTCCACGAACACCACACGGGCGCCGCGAAGGATGAAGGCGTTGGCCGCGCTCACGAAGGTGTACGACGGCATGATCACCTCGTCCCCCGCTTTCACGTCGGCCAGGATGGCGGCCATTTCCAGTGCGTCGGTGCAGCTGGTGGTGAGGAAGTTGTGCGTGAACCCGTAGCGTTCGGCGAAGAAGGCCTTGCAGCGCTTGGTGAAGGGACCATCGCCACTGAGGAAGCCCTGCTGGATGGCCTCTGCAATATAGGTGAGCTCACGGCCCGTGGAATAAGGCCTATTGAATCGGATCATGCCAGGGGTCGATGCGTCTGCCGAGCTCCGCTTCCAGTGCTCGGATGTGTGGTGCGAAGTAACGCGCCAGCCGCTCGCGCACAGCATCCGCGTCCGGGTCCGGGCCTTGGTCCTCGCGCGCATTCACCGCTTCGGTCGTGTCCGGTGGCGTGAAGGTGGCTTCGACGCCCAGCCAGGCATACAGGTCGTGCAGGGCTTCGGCGTGCCCCACGAGCTCTTCAAAGACCAGCACCTTCAGATCCTCGCCGAACACCTTCCGCCAGGGAGCAAGGTGCTCCGCGTAGTGGCCCCGCTCCAGATAGTCGAAAGGCGACACGGAAATGCGCCGGTCCAGGGTCGGACGAGGCACCTCATCGAGGAAGACCTCCCGCAACGAACGGGTCTCGAGCCCGTGCTGTTTGGTGAAGTGGTAGTTGGAGAGGGCGCGTTGCACCGGATCGCGCACGATGGCGATGGCCTTGGCCTGTGGGAAATACGCGCGGATGCGGTCCGCCACCACGGGATGCTCGATGTAGCTGGTGCCCTTCTCCCCGAGCAGCTGTCCTTCGGGAACGCCGGAAAAGAACCGCGCGAGGTAGTGGTCACGTCCATTCGCAATGGCATCGGTATCGAGGAAGGACTTGGGTTCGGGCCGCACGGGGCCGGCCATGGTGATCGCCGGGTGGGCATCGAGCATGCGGTACAGCCAGGTGGTGCCGCTGCGCTGCGCGCCGATGATGGCCACGAACCGCGGGCTGTTCACTGGTAGAGGGTTGTCCGGGTGCGGTCCTCCACCAGGTCCATGGGGCGGCCCAGGAGCTTTTCCAGGCGATGCTGGTGCGGCACGAAATAGCGGTAGAGCTCCTCGGCCATCTCCTCCGACATTCGCTCGCTGTAAGGCCGTTCGTTGTATCGGCCGGTGAGGGCACGTTCATCACCGCGCAGCGCGGGAAGGCCCACGAAGGCGCACACCTGGTTCACCACGTTGAGCTGCTCGGTCTTCAGGTCGCGGTAGTTGATCACCAGGACCTGCTCTCGCGGGTAGACCTTGAAGAAGCGCTCCAGCTGCTCCGCATAGGCGCCCCGGGCGAGGTAGTCGTTCAGCGGAGCGGAAAGCGCACCGTTGCGGAGCTCATCGGCGATGGCCTCCTCGAAGGAGCGTGGCTCGTAGCGATGGGCATAGCGTGGATGGTCCTTGAACTGGCGGCGCATGTTCCAGGCGGAATAGGCGCGCTTCACGGGATCGCGCAGCACCACCACCAGCCTGGCATCGGGTAGCGCGGCGTACAGCCGTTCGGACACCAGCGGAAAGAACAGGTAGCAGGGCGTGGCCTCGAAGGTCAACAGGCCCGGCCTGCGCAGCGGCACCAGCGGGAAGCGCTTCCAGTAAGCGTCGACGCCCTGGGCGTAGGCCGCATCATCGTCGAAGAAATGCAGCTCCTTCACCCCGGGGGCCAGCACCTTGGGGCTTTCCGCCAGGATGCTGAACAGGGCCGACGTGCCGGCCTTCTGCGCGCCGATGATCAGAAAGGTGGGACGCAGGCGCGGGCGCATGGGTTCCACCCACCGCTTCAACACCTTCAGGGCACCGCTGTCCTCCATCGTGCGACGAAGATCGTGCTTTGCGTAGGAAATGCGCCCCCTGAAGGGCGCCCCCCCCACCCCCGATCAGCTACTTTCGTCTCCCACCGAAGAAGCCTTGCGCAGCTCCACCTTCCTCTGGCGATCCGGCACCGATACCCGGCGTATCGAGATCACCCGCCTCGGCGGCAACCTCGACCACTTCTACCACTTCATCCTCGACCTGGTGTGGCCCATGTACGAATGGGCGCAGCGCGAAGGCCATGTGCCACCGGAAGCCGGGTTGATCGCGTTGGACCTGAAAGACCTGCACTTCGCACCCGCGATGCAGGCCCTGCTGGGCGTGGACATGGAAGCCGCACCGGCCGTGTTGCCCGAAGCGACGGGCGCACCGGTGCGCCTGCACGGCTTCAACACCAAGAGCGGAGACCACTGGAACACCTTCGCCAACGCCGGGGACTTCCGCGAGGCAAGGCTGCGGTTCGTGGATGCAGTGGCTGCGCGCATGGGCCACGAAGCAAAGGCAGCGCCCGCCGTGGTGCTGATCAAGCGCAAGGAAGAGACCGGTGACCGAGGCGCTTCGCGGCGAAGCATCCAGGACCACGAAGGCCTCGCTGAAGCCGTGCAGACCTGGTGCGGCGCACAAGGCCTCGCGTTCCATGATGTACACCTGGAGGACCTCGACATCCTGCGGCAGTTCGCGCTGTTCCATGGTGGGCCGGTGCTGCTGATCGGACAGCACGGCGCGGGGCTGGTGAACGGCGTGTGGATGAACGACAGCCGAAGCGCGGTCATCGAGCTGGCCGGTACGGACAACCCGCCACACTTCACCAACCTGTTCAACGACCTGGGCATGCGCTACGCACGCCTGTTGTGCGAAGGCAGCGGCGACCATATGGCCGGGCAGCGTATCACGGTGGACCATCGCGCCCTGCTCACAGCGTTGGATGCGCTCCGTTCCGGGGTGGAATGATCAGGCCGGTCCCACGGGATCGCAGCGCCACTGCAGAACCGGGTGGAACACGCCCTTGGAGCGCCCGAACCATGCGGAGGTACGCTCGGTGTCATGCACCTCGAAGGACAGCACTTCCTCCAACGTGAACAGGATACCCCCCGGGCGGCGCACGATGACGGTGATGCGGTACTCGCCGATGTTCAGTAGGTCACCGGGTATACGGGCCTTCAAGCAGCGCCGTCCGGGACCGAAGCGGAGGTCGGGGGTTTCGCGGTTCGAGCTCGCGAACGCAAGGATGCCTTCCTCGGTGAGCACTTGCATGCCAACGGAAAGTTCACCTTCGGGAACGGTATGGTTGGTGAACTCGAAGGCGACGTCGAAGGATGTGCGCCAGGTGAGCAGGCCTTCCGCGGCGGGCACCACGGCCACGCGGTCCATCACCACCTCGGCGGTGCCGGGCCGGTCGCTCCCTTTCCAGGTCACTTCGCCGACGTGGGCCACGTTGTCGCTGAGGTAGGCGTTGACCACTTCATCGGTGTCGCCGTCCATCTTCACCATGCCGTCCTGCAACCAGAGCACGCGGGTGCACAGTGATCGCACCGAGGCCATGTTGTGGCTCACGAACAGGATGGTGCGGCCGCTGCGCGACACGTCCTTCATCTTGCCCATGCACTTGCGCTGGAAATCGGCATCGCCCACGGCGAGCACCTCGTCGATGATGAGCACCTCGGGCTCCAGGTGGGCGGCCACGGAGAAGCCCAGGCGCACCTTCATGCCGCTGCTGTAGCGCTTCACCGGGGTGTCGATGTGGTGCTGGATGCCGCTGAAGGCGATGATGTCCTGGAGCTTGGTGTCGATCTCCTCCTTGCGCATGCCCAGGATGGCGCCGTTGAGGTAGATGTTGTCGCGCCCGGTGAGCTCCGGGTTGAAGCCGGTGCCCACTTCCAACAGGCTGCTCACGCGTCCCTTCATGCGGATGACGCCTTCGGTGGGTGCGGTGATGCGTGACAGCAGCTTCAGCAGGGTGCTCTTGCCCGCGCCGTTGCGGCCGATGATGCCGAGCACTTCCCCTTCGCGCACCTCGAAGCTGGCGCCGCGCAAGGCCCAGAAGTCGCTGCCCGAGCGTTGTCCATCCTCCTTGTCCACCGTCACCAACGGGTTGGGACGACCGCGCATGCGGGCCCACCACACGCGCAGCTCATCGCTCAACGTGCCACCACCGATCTCGCCCAGCTGGTAGCGTTTCTTCAGGTCCTCGACCCGGATCACCACGTTCGCCGCCATGCCTTAGACGATGTCGGCGAAATACTGTTCGACCTTGTGGAACACCACCAGTGCCACGGCCATCACCACCGCGGCGAACGCGGCCGAATACCCCAGCCCGGCCCAGTCCAGCGAACCGCCGAAGAACATGGCACGCACACCTTCGATCACCGGGGTCATGGGGTTGAGCTGCAGCACGGTGAGCATCGTGGGGTGCTCGGCCACCAATGACATGGGGAAGATCACCGGGCTGGCGAACATCAGCAGTTGGATGCCGAAGCCCACGAGGAAGCTGATGTCGCGGTACTTGGTGGTGAGCGCGGACACCAGGATGCCCGTGCCCAGGGAGAGCACGGACATCAGCAGCACGAGCACCGGCAGGAAAACCAGCGCAGGCGTAGGCCCCCAGGTGCGGTCCTGCGTGGTGAGGAAGAACCAGCAATAGATGGCCAGGAAGGCCGCGAACTGGATGGCGAAGCTCACCAAGCTGCTGGCGGTGGTGCTCACCGGGACCACGAGGCGCGGGAAGTACACCTTGCTCATGAGCTGGGCGTTGCCCACGAAGGTGCGCGAGGTGCGGTTGATCACCGCCGCGAAGCAGTTCCAGGTGATGATGCCGCTCATGTAGAAGAGCAGCGGCGGCATATTGCCCGGAGCCAGCCGCGCCAGCATGCCGAACATGATGGTGTAGGTGACGGTGGTGAGCAGCGGCTGCACCACGTGCCAAAGGGGGCCCAGAAGCGTCTGCTTGTACTGCGCCACAACATCGCGGCGCACCATCAGCACCAACAGATCGCGGTAGTGCCAGAACTCCTTCAGGTCAAGCCTCCACCAGGCATGGTGCGGACGAATGACGACATCCCACTCCTGATCCCTTTGCTCGGCCATGCGTTCCACGGATGGGCGCGATCAGTTGTCCTGGTTCCGCGGGTCGCGAACGTTCTTGGGGTCACCTCCGCCCGTGTTGGCACCCGGGGTCTTGGTATCGCCATCCTTGGAACGCTTGCTGCGCTTCTCCCCCGTGTAGCCATAGCCGTAGCCGCTGCCGTAGCCGTAGGCGTAGCGATAGCCATAACCGTAGTTCGTGTTGTAGTAGTACTTGCTCTTTTTCATCCGCACGCCGTTGAGGATGAAGCCGAAGTTCTTGACCGGGTTATGCTGGTAGACCTCGAGGGCGTTCTTGACGTGATCGCGGTTGGCGAAGCGGGTGTTCACCACGAAGAGGGTGGCGTCCACGTGCTTCATCATCACCAACGCGTCGGTGATCAGGCCCACCGGCGGGGTATCGATCATGACGTAGTCGTATTGCTCCCGGCCGTACTCGAGCAGCTCGGCGAGGCGCTTGCTCAGGACCAGTTCCGAGGCGTTCGGCGGGGTGGGACCGCTCAGGAGCACATGGAAGTTCTCCACCTGGGTGTGCTGGATGCAATCGGCCGCGCTGGCCTTGCCCACGAGAATGCCGCTGAGGCCCACCGGGCTGCTCATGTTAAGGCCTTTGCCCACCTTGGGTTTGTGCAGGTCTAGTTCCAGCAGCAGCACCTTCTTGCCCGCCTTTGCCAGGATCGCGCTCAGGTTCACCGAGCAGAAGGTCTTGCCTTCGTTGGGTCGGTAGCTGGTCACGAGCACCACCTTGCCGCCATCGGGAATGGGCAGGTACTCCAGGTTCGTGCGCACGGAACGGAAGCTCTCCGTGATCGCGCTCTTGGGGTCGCTGTCCACCACCACGTAGTTCTCCTCGGCCTTCTCACTAAGGATGATCTCGCCGAACACGGGGATGTGGGTGATGCCCTTGAGCTGTTCGGCGTTCTCGATGCGGTCATAGAAGAGCACGCGCACGAAGACGACGACCAGGGAGATGAGCATGCCGGCCACGAGGAAGGTGTAGAGGATCTTCAACTTGTCCGGACGCACCACGCCCAGTGAGCGCGCCGCCTCGATGACCTTGGTCTGCGGCACGATACCGGCCTTGGCGATGATGGTGTTGGCCCGTTTCTCCAGCAGGTACACATAGAGCTTCTCGTTCACCTGCAGCTTGCGCTCGATGTTCAGGATGTCCCGCTTGTTGCGGGGCACGCCCCGGATCATGCGTTCGTAATCCGCGATCTGCACGGACACGTCACCGATCTTCTGGGTGATCGCCTCACGCGTGTTCTTCAGGTAGACCAGCAGGTTCGACCGGGTGAGCTGCATGGTGGCATCGGTCTTCTGCACCCCGGGGTTGTTCTCGCTGGCATCATAGAGGTCCACGTTGCGCGACATCTGCATGTCGTACAGCTGGCCCAGGGTGGTCTTCAGGAAGGCGTCATCCTCCAGGATGTAGAACGAGGGAGGCAGAAGCTTCTCCTGGCGGTCATCGATATTGAGCACGTACTCCTCCAGCTGGTCCACGGTCTGGATCATCAGCTCGTACTTGCGCTTCAGGTTGTCGAACCGCACGAGCTCGGCGAAGTAGCGGTCCTCCTCCTTGCTCAGGTCCAGGATCGCCTTGCCCTCCATGTAGTTCTGGAGCTGGTCCTCGTACTCGTTCAACACCACCGTGACCTCATCCAGCTGCTTGTCGATGAACTTCAACGTATTGTCGTTGATGTCGTACTCGCTCTGCAGGTTGAAGTTCTTGTACTCCTTGCTCAGGGTGTCCAGGAAGAGCTTCGCGCGCAGGGCGATCTCGTCCTCGGTCTTCACTTCGAGAATGGTGGTGTAGTCGAGGTTCTCCACGGTCATGCTCCGGGCGAACTTGTTCACCATCCAGGCACGGCTGTGGCGCACGAACTGGTAGGCGCTCTCGTTGAGCCGGGCGATCGTCTTCGGGGTGATCTGCTGGGTCTTGTTCACCCGCAGCACGAAGTTGGTGTCCGCAATGTCCGAGTTGAACGGGTAGGTGCGCTTCTCCAGCTCCTTGCCCCGGTCGTAGGTAAGCTCGAAATGATCGGGGTCCAGGATCTTCAGTTCGAAGGGCTTCTCGTACAACCTGGGGTTGGTGAGCTCGATCTTCACCTCGAACGGAAGCGAGCCGTACACCTCCGTGGTCTTGAAGCGACCGATGATGTAATACGAAATGTCGAAGTCGAGCTTATCCAGGGCCCGGTTGATCATGTCGTAGCTGGTGAGCACCCGCTTCTGGTTCACGATGTCGCCATAGGCGGCCACGTAACCAATGTTGGCATAGACCTGGGACTGGTAGTTGTATGTCTCCCTGTCCTTCAGCAGGATCTGGGTGCTGGCCCCGTAGACCTCGGGGATCTTGTAGCTGTACAGGTAGGACAGGATGGCCGAAAGCAACAGGGCCACGACCACGAAGTACCAGTTCTTCGAGAAGATCCGAAGGAAGTACCGGAGGTCGTTGACGTCGATGATCCCTGCTTTGGGACCGGGAGGTGCTGCCATGGGCGATACGGACCGGGGAGACCCGTCGGAAGTTACAGGAACACCGCTGCCGAGGGGCGCCAAATATACACATCCAACGTGGGCCGATCCGTGGTCGCAGGTGGGATCCATCGCCCGTTCTTACCGGCTCATCGCAACGTGCAAAACTTTCGTCCTCAGTTCCTTGAGCGCCTTTCCGGGATCTTGCTACCTTTGACGCTCAACCCCAGTGCTCCGACTTGATATGAGGGTTTTTCGTCGTTTGTTCCTGATCTCTGTGGTGACCGTTGGACCGCTGTGTGCGGAGCTGTTCGCGCAAGGCGGTCCTCCGGTGGGTGGGCCTCCTCCGTGCTGGCCTCCTCCCTGCATCCCCATCGATGGTGGCCTTGGCCTGTTGATCGGTGCTGGCGCGCTGCTCGGAGGAAAGAAAGCCTTGGATCTGCGCCGCGAACGTCAGGACGTTAACCCGTAGTCAAGCGCCACCCGGTTGCTGCCACGCGACCCCCTTGTCCGGTTCTTCTCCCTCGCCGCCGCGCTATACGCGGTCTGGTATCTGCTGTACGAACTCCTGATCCATCCCTGGGGAGTTGTTGACCGGGCGGTGATCGACAACCTGGCCTGGCTCGCCGGTGGCCTGCTGAAGGCACTGGGGTTTGAGCTCCTCCCCACCCCCGCTTTCGACACCAACCGCTACCTCGGCGTGCAGGGCGGCAGCCACCTGTGGATCGGTGATGCGTGCAATGGCGTGGGCCTCTTCGCGGTGTTCATCATCTTCATGCTGGCCTTCCCCGGGCCCACACGCCACAAACCCTGGTTCGCCGCCCTCGGCATCCTCACCATCCACCTCATCAACGCGGTGCGCATCGCCGCGCTCTGCATCGTCACCACCATCAACTACGAGTGGCTCACCTTCAACCACGACTACACCTTCTATGTGGTGGTGTACGGCTGGGTGATCGGCCTATGGATCTGGTGGCTGCTGCGGTTCGCTCGCACCCCCAAGCCCACTGCGGTATGAACACGCGGACCTGGCTCGGGGTAGCCGCGCTCCTGGGCCTCGCCATCGCCTTGGGCAGCTTGCGGGAATTCGTGTTCATCAACCTCAACTACGAGGTCTCCGCCGCCAGCGGGCAAACGCCGTGGAGCTACGCGCACAGTGCCGTGCAACGCGCCCTGGAAGGTTGGTCGGTGCCTGCGCTGCTGCGGCTCAAGTGGCTGCTCGCCGTGGCCTTCACGCTGGCCATGGGCACGCTCACCTTCGTCGCGGGCCGGATGCTCTATGGGCGCCGGTTGGACCGCGTGATCCTACCAGGCTACGGTCTCATCGCCCTCCTGGCCCTGTTGCTGCACGTTGCCGCGCACTGGCTGCCCTTCACCGCCAGCGCGGGGGTGAAACTGCTGCACCTGCTGCAGTATCCCATGCCCATCGCCATGCTGGTGGTGGCGCGTTTCCTGCCGGGGGAAGGGGGCAGGGATCGCGCCTGAACGACGAACGGCCCCCGAAGGAGCCGCCCGTCCAGGAACAAGGTGTTCGCGCTTTAGCGCTCGTTCAATTTCACGGCCTTCTTCACCAGCGGCTCATCGTTCACGAAGAGCGTGCAGTAGTAGGTGCCCGCGCTCAATTGCTGCGTGTTCCAATCGTAGGTGAACTCGCCCGTGGAGCGGGTGGACTCTTCCAGCACCTCGATCAAGCGTCCAGTACCATCACTCAATTCCAAGCGCACGCGACCCGGAGTACCCACCGTGTAGCGCAACTGCGTATTGGCCGCTACCGGGTTGGGGATGATGCGCAGGTCGGTTTCCACCGCGCCGAAGCCATTCGCACCGTTCATTGACCGTCCATCGTTGACCCCGGAATTGCAGCACAGCGAAAGGTCCTGTTGCAGCTGTGTGATCTGCTGCTGTTGCACTTGGACTGTGGCATTCAAGGTCTGTATACCTTCGACAAGCAGCGGGATGATCTCGATGTAGTTGATAGCCTTGACGGTTTGCTCTGGCACAACAACCACACCCGCAGTGTCGCGCACGGCCGGTGCGGTGAACTCTTTTACAAGGCCCGGCATGGTTGCCTCCACCTCCTGGGCAAGAAAGCCATAATGAACGCCACCGGGAAGTTCGAAAGAGGTGCCGTTCGTAACGTACTCGTAGTGTTTCGGCGTCAATGACGCCAAGAGCGCAAGCCCATCGGCGATCGTATCCACGTTGGTCTTCAAGCTCGCGTCACTGATCGTATAACCCACCCCGGTCAATAGCGAGCCTGAAACACCGACCGTTCCGCGGAAGTAACCAGCCCAGCACCGGGATGGATTGCCTCCCAAGGCCCAGCCCCAAACACCCACCGAAGAAGCTGTGCTGGTATTTGAACCTCCATTCGCGTAGCCATATACACCGATCGCCTCGGCATTGGCCGCACCCGAAAGGAGATCCGCTGTCCCATGCACACCCCGCACACTGGACCCG
>JBIIYP010000055.1:0-21582 GCA_044346705.1 Flavobacteriales bacterium | reverse complement strand
GATCGATGATGCCGCCAGTGAGGTTGTTGAACAGGGAGGGCGAGCCGTTCGGGAACAGGTTGCCGCTCTGCATGGTCCATGTGCCGCTATTGTTCACCGTGCCGCTGAGGGACAGGTTGTTGGCGCCCGGGTTGAAGGTGCCGGTGCTGCCTGTGGCCAGGTTCAGCGTGGCGCTGTTGGCGATGAAGCCTGCGGTCCAGCTCAAGCTGCCACCGGTGGGGATGCTCACCGCCTGAGGGCCGTTCAACTGTCCGCCAGCGAGCGTGAACGAAGCAAGTGAGAGCGGCGTGTTCACGTTCAGGGAGCCACCCGATGCGGTGAAGGGTGCCGCGATGGTGCCGCCCGTATTGTGGTTGAAGGTGCCGCTGCTCATGCGCACGGAGCCGCCAGGCAACGCCGCGATGGACCCGCTGTGCGTGAAGGTGCTGGTGTTGATGTGGAACTCGCCGCTGTTGATGGTGATGGTGCCGCTATTGGTCGCGGTGGTGGGGTTCAGGGTGAACTGCACCGCACCGTTGTTCTTGTTCACCGTGCCCTGGTTGGTCAGGTTCACCGTCCATGAACTGGTGGGCGTGAGCCAGCCGTTCAGGTCCACGACCCCGCCGGAGAGGTTGTTGAACAAGGAAGGCGACCCAGATGGTACCAGGTTGCCGCTCTGCATGGTCCAGGTGCCGCTGTTGTTCAGCGTGCCGCCCAGGGCCAGATTGGTCGCGCCCGGGTTGAAGGTGCTCGTGCTGCCCGAGGCCAGGTTAAGGATGCCCGAGCTGCCGATGATGCCTCCCGTCCAGGTGAAGGCGCCCCCGGTGGACACGTTGACGGCCTGCGTGCCGTTCAGGGTGCCACCGCTGAACGCGAAGGCCGCGGTGTTCACCGCGATGCCGCAGTTGAGCGTGCCGTTGGTGATGCTCAGTTGATCCAGCGTGTTCACCGTGGAACCCGCGTTCAGGTTGCAGGTGCCGCTCGATACGATGAAGTTGGGCAGGCCGGTGGTGCTGGCGCCGCTGTTGTGGTTGAAGTTGGAGGTGGTGCTGCGCAGTGTGGTTCCGGGGTTTCCGGCAATGGTGCCCGTGTTGGTGAACGTGGTGGTGTTGGCGCGGAACTCTCCGCTGTTGATGGTGATGGTGCCGCTGTTGGTCACCGTGGTGCTACCTATTGTGAACTGCACCGCGCTATTGTTCTTGTTCACCGTTCCCTGGTTGTTCAGGTTCGCGGACCAGGAGTCGGTGGGGGTAAGCCAGCCGTTGAGATCGATGATGCCGCCAGTGAGGTTGTTGAACAGGGAGGGCGAGCCGTTCGGGAACAGGTTGCCGCTCTGCATGGTCCATGTGCCGCTATTGTTCACCGTGCCGCTGAGGGACAGGTTGTTGGCGCCGGGGTTGAAGGTGCCGGTGCTGCCTGTGGCCAGGTTCAGCACGGCCGTGCTGCCGATGAAGCCTCCTGTCCAGGTGAAGGTGCCTCCGCTTGCCAGGTCGATCGTCCCCGGGCCGTTGATGCTCGCTCCGCTCAATTGATAGGTACCCAGCACCTGAACATCGCTGCCGACCGCATCCGCGACATTGAACGATCCGCCGGAAGCGACCAGGACCGCCGTGGCCTGAACCACCACCTGATCCGCAGTGATCGTGGTGGTGGCCGTCACCGTATGTCCGGCGAGGATGGTGATCACCCCATCGGTGCTCGTGGGTGCGCCGGGTGCGGGAACGAAATTCGTTCCATTGAACCGCTCCCATGTGGCGGCGGCGCTCCAGTTGCCTGTACCCGTGCTGCGGAAGTCACCCGTGGTCTGGGCAAAGGCGCTGCCAGTGCTCAAAAACAAGAGCATGAGGCTGAGCAGTTTCAGGAATGCTGGAAGAATTGGAAGTCTGGTTCTCATGGTCGTGGGGATGGGAGTGTTTTGGCTCTTGACTGACTCAGGCGGCGAAGGTTGGGCGGCCGGTATTGGTCCGCAATAGAACGTTGGTTATATTGACGCAACGAGTTCGATCGACCAACCCGATGACCCAGCGATTGCGTTTATGCGTTGGATCCGCCCCATGAAGTTCAACAAGCAGTGGAGGCTTCGCAGGCCGGCGCGGGGTACGCGATCGGGAGGACATGGCGGGTGGGGGTGATGAACGGGTTCCGTGGGAGCGAAACAGTGCAAACTTCACTGGTGATCATCTGCAGCGCAATACCCATGTTAGTAGATATCCTCGCCGATCGTGGATTGTAGCGACTTTTGGTCAGATAGCTCGTCGCTTCCAACGGAGCAGTGCACCGATCGATGATCGGCATGCTCCGGACATTTTGAACGGAGCTCGCTGCGGATGCCTCAGCGCCCGAAGTAGCGGTTCACCGCCTCGGTGCGGTCGTGCATAGGCCAGCGACGATGGTCCGCACATCGATATCCGGCGGACTTGGGGAGAATCGACGAGCGTTGTTGAAGCCGGATGGTCGCAAGGTGCGATCAGCGTGCCTTCAGCGATTCCAGTTCCTGGCGCAGCTCCTTGATCAGCTCCTGCTGTTCCTGGATGGCGTTCACAAGCACCGGAATGATGTCGCTGTAGTACACCCCGAGCCGCTCGGCCGGAACGCGCGTGCGGGAGCCATCCTCGTTCTCACGCCAGGTAGTGCTCACCACGGTCTCGGGCAGGACCTGCTTCAGGTCCTGCGCCAGTAGACCCAGTTTGTCACCATCCTCACTGCTGTTCTTCCATTGAAAGCGCACTGGTTTCAGCCGCATCACTTCCGCGAGTCCATGGTCCAGCGGCCGGATATCGGTCTTTTCACGGGCGTCGCTGGTATTGACCACACCGCTGGTCGCGAACACATTCGTCCACCGCAACGCCGCCTGCCCCAAGGTGATCGTGTTGTCCGCTGCGGGCGTTACCGAACCTCCGCCCAGCCGAAGCACGTCCGATACGGTGGCCAGATCATCCACGCTCTGTCCCATGAGCAGCAAGCCGCTCTGGTTGCGGATCTGCCAGTCGCTCGGGCCATTGCCCGCCCGTTTGAACTCGATGCCCGCAGCGCCTGCAGCACCGCTTGTGCTCGTGACCCGGAGGAACTGATCCGCCGGTCCTTCGATATCCGCAGAGCGATCCGGTGTTAGCGTGCCGACGCCAAGGTTACCGGTGGGACCATCGATCATCATGGCGAAGGTGTTGTTCACCCGGAACCCCAGATCACCTGTACCGACCACATTGAAGTCCAAACCGGCCCCGAGTGGTTGGCTCGGCGTGCCGAAGAGGATCCCGCTCTGCCCGAAATTGGGTGTACACAGATAAGTGAACGCATTGGTGTTGCTCTCGCCGCGTATCACGGCGTCCGTGAACCCCCCAACTCCTGACAGGGTACCGAACGCGGCGACGTGCAAAGGAGCCTGAGGAAACATCGTTCCGATTCCTAGAAGCCCGCCGGACGAAAGTGTCATACGCTCGAAGTTGCCAGTACGGAATCGGATAGGCTGGAAGTCCGTGGTGCCCAGGAAATTGGTGGCCGGGTTCGTGCCGGCATTACCGGTGAGCGTCCACGCCAGACCGCTGGCAACCGCGAGCGGATCCACCCATGCGGCCGTACCGTTGGTATTGCTGACCATGATCCGGCCAACGGCCTGGTTGCCATCCACCATGCGGATGTTGCCCACCACATGCAAGCGGTCCAACGGGTTCGTCGTACCGATGCCCACCCGGCTGGTGGAGGTGGCGGCGTTGATGCCGTCCACGCTGCCGAGCACGAGCGCATCGCTGGCGTCCACCTGGCTCCCTCGTCCGAGCGCTGTGGCGTTGGTCAGGTTATTGGCGCCGACCGCAGCACCATTTCCGATCAGCGTGTTCTGCTGCCCGGTGACATTTGTGCCGCCTGCTCCTGTACCGAGGAAGGTGTTCTGCCCACCGGTGGTGGTGGCTTGGCCGCTCGACGGACCCAGGAACGTATTCCCTCCACCGGTGCTGTTGCCATTGCCGGCAAAGGAGCCGATCATCACATTGTTGTTGGCCGTGTTCGTGATGCCCGCCCCATTGCCGATGAGGATGTTGTTCGACCCGGTGATCCCATTGCCACCAGCGAGCCTGCCGATGTACACATTCTGCGAACCGGTCGTATTGGCCTCACCAGCACCGGTACCTACGTAGGTGTTGTTCGATGTGGTGGTGTTCGCAGCACCCGCACCTTGGCCTACGAAGGTGTTGCTGGCACCGGTGGTGTTCACAACCCCGGCACTGCCGCCTACGAACGTGTTGGCGAGCCCTGTGTTGACCGCCCCCGCGTTCAGACCGATGCTCACCAAACCGCTGGTGGTTGCGGACACGTTCCCGGCGAACAGGTTGTTCACGCGGAAGCGGAGGGCTTGTGCATCGGTGGTTCCCATGAAGTTGGTGGCCGGGTTCGTTCCCGCATTTCCGGTCAGCAGCCAGCCTGTGGAATTGCTCAGGAGGGGCCGCCAGATCGCACCGTCGAAGTACTCGAACTGCGCGGTGGAGGTATTGAATACGAGTAAGCTGGTGGCCGGGGCGGGTATGCCGTTCCGTTCCACGGTGGTCATTCGAGGGATCAGAAGGCCGCGCTTGGTGCCTGCGATCGCGCTCACGTCGATATCGAGCAAGGCACTGGCGTTCGGCGCCGCACCGTTGACGTTGATACCGATGTTCTGTGCATTTGTCAGCACCGGAAGGGTTGCCAGCAGGAGGGGGAGGATCAGATCGCGCATGGCCTAAAAGCTTATCACAAAGCTCACGTTGGCTCAGGCGGGTATCAATAGAACGTTGGTTGACGATCGCACACCGGTAGGCTTCACTGGTCGTTCGGCCTTGACCTGGCTTTCGCCTACGGTTCGCGGATCGGCTCAGCGCCCGAAATACCGGTTCACCGCCTCGGTGCGGTTCTGCACGTGCATCTTGTCGTAGATGCGGTGGATGTGCTGCTTGATCGTGCCCACCGTGATCCCGAGGCGCTCGCCGATCTCTTTGTACAGCAGCCCTTCCGCGAGCAACGCCAGCACTTGCTTCTCGCGGTCGCTGAGCTCGGTGTTGGCCGGCCCGGTGAGGTTCTCCGCAGGACGGAGATGGGCCACCACGCGCCGGGCCACATGGGCGCTCATGGGGCTGCCGCCTGCGCTCAGTTCGCGCACGGCTTCCAGGATCTGGTCGGGTGTGGAGGTCTTCAGGATGTAGCCGTTCGCTCCGGCCTTCAAGGCTTCGAACACGCGGTGGTCATCGTCGTGCACGGTGTACATCAGGAACTGGGTGGTGCCGCAACGCTCGCTCAGCTGCCGCACGCAGTCGATGCCACTGGCGCCGGGCAGGTTGATGTCCATGATCACCACGTCGGGACAGGTTTCTCCCATTCGCATCAGGGCGTCCTCGGCGGTGCTGTGCACGGTGAAGGGCTCCATGTCCTTCTCGAAGATGAACAGGGAACGAAGGGTCTCGCGGATGGTGGTGTCATCCTCCACGATGCTTACACGGATCGGTGTCATGTGCACGAAGTTCTCAGCGCTCATGGTGCGGAGCAATAGAACGTTCGTTAGGGGGGAGGGGGATGGAGAAGCGGATGACGGTGCCTCCGATACCGGCCGGGCCGCTGGCCACGTCGAGCATGCCGTGGAGGTCGGTGACCCGCCGGAGCATGTTGCGCAAGCCGCTGCCTGCTGCCTGGTCCCCGCCTTGGGCCAGTCCGATGCCATCGTCATGGAGGTCCACCACCAGCGCACCGGTCCATGCCAATCCAAGTGTCACCTGCCGGGCCTGAGCATGCTTGACGATGTTGTGCAGGGCCTCCTTCACTACCAGGAACACGTTGCGCCGTTGCACGGTGCTGAGCGCGATCGCCGGCCATGGACCATCGGCCTTCACCGTGATCGTCAGCGCCTGCTGCCCGGCATAGGTGCGCGCGTAGCTCGTGGTGTAGACCACCAGGTCCTCCAGGCCGGTCTGGTCGTCGTTCATGGTCCAGATGATCTGGCGCATGCTGCCGATCAGTTCACCCGCCGTGCTAGCCAGCCCACTGAGCTGTTCGCGCTTCTCGGGGTCCTTCTCCACGCGAAGGGCCATCTCGCTCTTCAGTTTCAGCGCGCTCAATCCCGCGCCCAGGTCATCGTGCATGTCGCCCGCGATGCGCACCCGTTCCGTGAGCACGGCCTGTTCCCGGGCATGGCGTTCGCGTTCCTGCCGCAGCCGCTGGCGCACGTAACTGCGGAAGCCGAAGTAGAGTCCGGCCACCAGTGTGACGAACGCCAGGAGCTGGAACCACCAGGTGGCCCAGAAGGCCGGAAGCACGTTCACGTTCAGCACCGCAGGGTCCGGGCTCCACTCCACGCCATTCGTGCTGGCCTGCAGTTCGATCCGGTGGGATCCGGTGGGCAGGTCGTAGAGGTTGATGCGTTCGGCCTGGCCCGCCAAGGACCACGTGCTGTCCATATCGGAAATGCGGTAACGGAAGATGGGGCGTTCCCGGGGGGCCATACCGATCGCGCCCACCTCCACGGTGAGGGCCTTGGCATCGTGGTGCAGGGTGAGGGTGTGGCCTTGGGGCGGCGAGAACTGGCTGGAGTCGTTGGTGATCACCGTGGTGAACACCGCCCGTGGCCGCCGTTCGGCCATGGAGCGCGGGTCCGGGTCCATTGTCACCAGGTGCTCGCCGACCGCGAAGGCGATGCGGTCATCGACCATGCGCACCAGGGTGCCATAGGTGCGCAACGGATCGAGGCCCGCAGGCAGGGCGATCGCGTGGAAACCTGGCGATCCGGGTGGCTTGTAGGCCGGTCCGTGGTCCGTGGTCGCCCAGATCCCGCCTTGTCCGTCGAACACGATGCTCAGGACCCGGTCGCTCGGCAGGCCGTCCTGCCGGGTGAGGTAGGTGGTGGTGCCCGCGGACAGGTCCACCACTTCGATGCCTTCTTCATGCGTACCCACCCACAATCTGCCGTCAGGTGCCTCGGTGATGCAACGCACCACGCCACCGGTGCGGTCGCTGTTTCCGGTGCGCAAGGGTTCCACGCGGTCCGGGTACACACGGGCCAGGCCTCCGCCGTCGTTCATGCCGATGTAGCGCGAACCGTTCCGGGTGGTCGCCCAGCACAGCACGCCCTTGTCCGGCAATGCGTCAACGCCGCTTCCGGAGGTGAAGTGCCGAAGCTGTCCCTTGCCGGGCGCGATCAGGAAGAGCCCGTCGCGCCACGTGCCCACCCACAACAGGCTGTCGCCTTCAGGGCGCAGGAAGGAAATGTTGAGCGCCCTCTGGAAAAGCGCGGGGGTGGCGAGTTCCCGTGCAGGTCGCAGCACACTTTCGTTCATGTCGAGCACCTGGGGGTCGCTCATGGTGCCCACCCAGGCACTGCGCGCGTCGCGACGCGCCAGGTCCGTGATGGCCCCCTCCCAACCCAGCGTGTCCGGGTGAAGGGGCGCCGGGCGTTGGGTGATGGACCAATGTTCACCAGTGCGGTGATCCACCAGGAACACACCATCCTTGGTGGTGCCCACGAGCGTGGTATCCCTGGACCAGGGCAGGATCGTGGTGATCGCGGCGTTCGTGCGGCCGATGCGCAGCACATGCATGCGTTGGCGCGCGGGGCGCAGGACCCCGATGCCGTGCGAGGTGCCGAACCAGAGATCGCCGAAGGTGCTTTCCAGGATCGCCTTGACGTTGGTGCGGGGAAGCCGGCCCGGTTCGCGGATCGAGGCCTTTACCCGGGTCCACTGGCCCTGCGGATCGAGGCGGAGGAGGCGGTAGGTCCAGGTGGCGATCCACAGGTCCCCGCGCTGATCGAAGGCCATGACCTGGGGCGTGAAGTCGAGCGTGTCGGTGCCGATGCGGTCGATCACGGTGCGGATGCGGCGGTCCGGATCCGCGTGCACGAGCTTCAGCCGGTCCAGGTCGAAGCACCAGAGTCCGCCCTCCGCATCGAGCGTGGGCACGGAAACGCGACGCGGCTCGAAAACGGTCGCATCCGCAGGGGCGTTGCGATGGTCCGTCCATTGCCCGGAGCGCGATTCCCAGAAGGCCATGCCGCGGTCCGTGGCGACCCCAAGCCCCTGGCGACGCACATCCCAGCACAGCCCGTGCGGGGCGATGCGATCCCCCGGAGGACCGCTTCCGGCAGGGCCCTGGTCAACGCGAAGGAAGCGGCCTGAAGCGGGCGTGAACCGGTAGGCACCATTGTCCGTGACCACCCACACCAGGGAGTCGCTCACGCAATGCACATCGGTGATGCGGTTCGCGCGCGTGGCTTCCACGCCTTCACCGGGTATCCGCCACGATGTGAACCGGGCCAGCGCCCGGTCGAAGCGCGCCAGGCCTCCAGCAGTGGCGACCCACAACGTGCCGGAGGGCGATGCGGTGATGTCCGTGATCTGGTCGTGGGGCAGGCTGTGCGGGTCCTTGCGGTCGTGGTGGAACACGCGGATGCGGGTGCCTTCCAGTCGTGCCAGCCCGGCCCCCGTGCCGGCCCAGAGCATGCCATCGCGGTCCTCGAACAAGGCATACACCATCGGGTCCGGAAGCCCGTCGGCCGTGGTCAGGTGGTCGAACAGCGGCTCCTGCTGGGCATGAACGTGCAGAGCACCGGCCCACAACAGGGGAATGAACAGGTAGGCGCGCCACATCCTCCGCAAAGTAGCGAAGGGGGGACAGTGCGTGTGCGAAGGCCGGACGATCAGGGCAATTGTTGCGGTCTGAACGCCGTGGGTGAGCTGCCGCCGATGTTCACCAGGATCCGGTCACGGTCATTGCCGCTGCCGGTGTACTTCACCACCCCGTCCAAGGTCACGTCCGCGGCCAGGTAACCGGTGGCGGCGAGCGTGGGTGTGCCGCCCCCGATGGCGAGCAGGATGGGATCGCGGTCGTTGGCGCTGCCGGTGTACTTGATCATGCCGTCCGGGTTCACATCGCCGGCCCACAGCAGCATCACGCCGTTCACATTCTTTCGGGCATCCGTGCCGTAGGTGGCCGTTCCGGGAAGCGTGAGGTCGATGCTCACGGAAGATGTACTGAGCGTAATGGGAGAGGCCGTCATCACGCCGAGGTGGTTGCGGTGGCGGATGGCGATGTGGTAGTTCCCAGGTATGTTCTGGAACAGCAGGGGAGACACCCCGTCCACGGATACGATATCGCCATCCCGCTGTAGCAGTGCCGCTTGAGCCTGGAGGATCTGCGCAGGAAGCAGTGCGCTCCGTATCTCGACCAGCACCCAATCCACGATGGCGTTCGGTCCGGTGACATCGAACACCCCGGCGGGGATCGCCTGGTCGGTGTTGGTGGGCGGCATGTCCACTCCCAAGGAGGAATAGGGTTCGCTCAAGGGGATCAACTGCTGCGATCGCAGGGAGTCCTGCATCATTCCCAGCAGTGGGTCGAACGGACCTTCGAGCATCACCTTGGCGTTCACGTGGAGGGCCGCCGTGTTCGTGTTGTTGATCCGCGCGATGCATGTACGGCTCGTGCCGGCAATGGAGGTGAATGACCCGCCGATCATCACCCCGCCGGAAAGATCGAACGCCGAACAATTGACCGGGCCATTAGCGCCAGTTCCGGAAAGGAAGGTCCCATCGATCGATCCGTCCACGTTCAACCGCACGATCCTGTTCACACCGGCGGTGCCATTGAACGTGGTGAAGTTGCCGGTCACGATGATCTTGCCGTCGGGCTGCAACAGGGTGCTCCGGGTGCTGCCATTGAAACCGCTGCCGGTGTTGAAGGTGGGGTCAAGGGTTCCATTCGCGTGCAGCCTGTGTGTGCCATTGACGAGCACGCTTCCGTTGGGTTGCAACGATAGCGCGAACACTGCCGGGTTCCCGGGAACAGCGGAGGTGAACGTCCCGTCCAAGGTGCCGTTCGTGTTCAAGCGGATGAGCTTCAGCGTTGCAGTTCCATTGTAACTGCCGAAGGTGCCGCCGACCAGGATCCTGCCATCCGGCTGCAGGACCATGCACTGTACAGCGGACAAGTTCGGGCCGAAGCCGGTGCCCATCAGGAATGTGTTGTCAGGGGAGCCATCGCTCATCACGCGCCGGATCGATCCACTGAACGCACCGCCGATCAGGACGCGTCCATCCTGCTGGAGCACCGCGGTCTTCACATACGCTTGCGCCGGGAGCTGCGCGTCGAACGAAGTGTCGGGCGTTCCATCGGGCTCCATCCGCACGATCCCGTTCCGGGCAAGTCCGGAATAGGTGTTCATGATCCCCCCGAGGAGCATGCGGCCATCCGGCTGGCGGATGATGCACGTATGGTCCCGGTAGCCATCGGTGAGCGCTCCGGCTGGACCAACACCGGGGTCGAAGGACGGGTCCAGCGTCCCGTCCATGTTCAGCCGAATGATGGAGTTGCGCGGTGTTCCGAAATACGCCGAGAACAAGCCCGCGACCATGACCTTGCCATCAGGCATCACGGAAAGCGCGGAAATGCTCCCATTGAACCCGCACGCGGACCATGACACATCCAAGGTGCCGGTGGCACTGAGGCGGGCCCGTCCGAAGGTGACCGCGCCGGCAACCGTGGAGAAGGCGCCCGCGATCACCCATTCGTTGGTGGCCAGCACAGTGATGGAACGGATCGTCCCGTCCGGACCAGTGCCGGGATCGAAGACCATGCTGGTCGCACCCGTGCTCGACAGCAGCGCCAGCCCGTTCCGGCCGATGCCGTTGCTGGTGGTGAAGGCACCGCCCACGGCCACCTGGCCATCGGACCGAAGTCCCAACGCGGTCACCGCGCCGTTGAATCCGCTCCCTGGTGTGAACGTGGCATCAAGTGTTCCGGTGCTGGTGAGCCGCGCGATCTTGTTGCGCGTGGTGCCCGAGAAGCTGGTGAACTCGCCACCCGCGACGACCTTGCCATCCGGCTGGAGCCGCAGCGCGCTCACCCGTCCGTCGAAGCCGGGGGATTGGTTGAAGGCGGCGTCGATCAGATAGGAGAATGTGAAGTAGGGGGTGAGCCGCGCGATCCGGGAGCATGCTGTACCACCCACCGAGGTGAAGTCGCCCGCGATGATCAGCTGGTCGTTCGGCTGCACGACGATCGCGTGGACCTCGCCGTTGGCGCCGTTGGGCAGGAAGTCATCGAAGGCGCTCATCACCGTGCCGTTGGCGGTGAGTTGGGTGATGCGGTTCTGGATGATGCCGTTCACTTGGGTGAAGGCGCCGCCCACGAAGACATCGCCGTTGGCGCGCAGCGCGATGGCGTTCACCAAACCATTGAAGCCTGAACCTGGGTTGAAGGTGGCATCGTGCCCCCCGTTGCTGTTCAAGCGGGCGATCCGATTCCTTGAGAAGCCTGAGACCGTGGTGAAGTCACCGCCGATCAACACCTTCCCATCGGGTTGTTCCACGAAGGTCCGGACCACCCCGCTTTCGGTGAGCACGCTGGAATATGTGGCATCCATGGTGCCGTCCGCGTTCAAGCGATCGATCTGGCCCAGGGGTTGGCCGAATGATGTGTATTCGATGCACCGGATGTACTTCCCATTGGCCAACCGCACCATGGCGCTCACCCAACCGGAACCGACCATGCCCGTGCTGCCACAGGCGTCGGCGGCGTTGAACGAAACATCGACCGTCCCCGGGGATTGCGCCCGTCCAATGGACACGCCAAGCGACAGGAGCAGGCCTAACGTTGCGAGGATGAGCGTACCGATCTTCATCTTCAACAGGTCATCGCTGGTCCATCACATGGACGTGCAGGGGTTGCCTGCGGTGGGACAGGATGTCGGACCCGCCCTGCGACATGGCAGGCACCCACGTAACGACCAGCAGAACGGCCGGATCGGAAATGGAGAAATGCCAGACGCTCACCCCTGCAAGTTAGCCGGTGCGCAGCACAAAACGCACGGAGTGATCCTTCTGTCAGGGCACCTGCGCCTGGCATGTGCCGGTGGGTGAACCTCCCCCGATGTTCAACAGGATCCGGTCACGGTCATTGCCCGTGATCCCTGGTGCGTGTTGCACGGTGCTCATGGAGCGTGGGAATGGGGAACTTCGTCAGGTGAGGGGGACGGTGAAACGGATGCAGGTGCCGTTGTCATTTGCGGATGTCGGGGCAACGGCGATGGTTCCGCCGAGGTCCGTGATACGACGGCGCATGTTGCGCAGCCCGTTGCCCGCGGCTTCGTCGGCGCCCTTGGGCAGGCCGATGCCGTTGTCGCGCAGCTCCAAGTTGAGCCGGTCGGTCCATGCCATCCGGAGATCGACACGATCGGCCTGGGCATGCTTCACGATGTTGTGGAGGGCCTCCTTCACCACCAGGAACACATTGCGCCGTTGCATGGTGGAGAGCGTGACAGGGGGCCAGGGGCCATCCGCCCGTACTGTGATCGACAGGTCGTGCTGCCCTGCATAGGTCCGGGCGTAGTTCGTGGTGTACACCACCAGGTCCTCCACGCTGGCCTGGTCGTCATTCATGGCCCAGATGATCTGGCGCATGCTTCCGATAAGCTCGCCGGCCTGTTTCGCCATGTCGGCGAAATGTGCGCGCTTCGCGGGGTCGACCTCCCCCCGGGCGGCCATTTCGTTGCGAAGCTTCAGCCCGCTCAACCCCGCTCCGAGGTCGTCATGCATGTCCCGGCCCACCTGTTCCCGGATGCGTAGTTCGGCAATGGTCCGCTCCTGCTGGAGCCGCAGAAGCTCCAGCCCCGCAAGTCGTTCCTTGTTGCGTTGACGGCTTCGGTAACCCAGGTAGAGGCCTGAGATAGCGAGCAGCGCCGCCAGACTGCCAGTGAGGATGACCATTCGGCTGAAGCGCACGCGCTCCAAGGCCTCGGTGAGGCGTTCCTTCTGCACGCGTTCCAGTTCGCGTGCTCCGTCGGACCGGAGCAGTTCCGATTGGATGCGCAGCGCGGCGTTCATGTTCATCGCCGAGATCGAGCTGTCCAAGCCGTGCCAGACGCCGATCGCTTCCAATGCACCACTTCTGTCCCCGACCTGTTCCAGCGCGATGGACCGGTCGCGGGCGAAGTTCCTCAATGTGGAGTTCCCGATACCGTTCGGATGCAGTTCGCAGTGTCGTATCGCGCGTGCAATGGTGGCCCGAACGCTGTCCGCCAGGCCTGTTCGGGCAAGGCACAAGGCACGACCGGAGTACCCGTCAAGCTGCACGTCGTGCTCGGCATAGCGGTTCGCCAGGTCAATGCACCGATCGAAGCAGTGCAGCGCGCTGTCCGGGTCACTGCGCAGCAGGGCCAGCCGGCCAATGGACCACCATGCCACCGCTGTGGCACGCCTTGCACCCGCCTCCTCCGCAAGCCGCAAGGAGATGGGGAAATGGATCGCAGCGCTGTCCAACATCCCTGCGTTCATCAGGTAGCTGCCCAGATTCCCGTGGATGTGGTAGAGCTCGGTAACCGGGTAACGGGTGGCCGGATGCAACGGGAACCAGGCGAGGGCCTGTCGCATGTGCGGAAGCGCCTCGCGGTTCTTGTTGATGCTCTCGAAGGTGAGCCCGCGCAGGTTGTGCACGTTCGCGATCAGCAGGCTGTCCTTGAGCTGCTCGGCCAGCGGCATGCTGCGGTCCAGATCACGCATGACTTCCGTGAACAGGCCTTCATAGTAAAGCACTTCGGCCCGGTAGGTGAGCAGGAAATAGCGTTCCTCGGGGCTGTTCGTTCCGGCAATGTGGCGGAGACCACGGTCGATCCAGAACAGCGAGCTGTCGGCATTGAACCCGTCCATCTGTGTCAGGATGTGCCGCATGATGCCGTCCATCACCGGATCGGCGAACGGTGCTTTCTGCTGCGTTGCACGACTTATGGGTATCTGTGCTGCACCAGGTGGACAGACCAACGAGAGCAGAGCGCCAAGCAGCCAAGGCAGCGGTCTGGACCGGTGCTGGTCCATGAACCTGCGGATGGCGTGCGTGAGGGCCATGCTACCGCTTCTCCACCTCGATCACCAAGGCCACGGCATTGCGCGAAGCGTCGCAACTCGCCCCGAAGGAACCGTCCGCAGCCGTGTAGTTCACGTTGGCCGGGTCGATCAGTTCATCGCTCAGCACTGCCGCAAGTTTGCCGTCAAGACCGGTCGCGGGGTTCGCCTTCATCTGCTTGTCCACCGTTGGGAAGTCGATGGGCTGGTTGTACACGAGGATGGCCATCACATCACGCGTGCCGATGTCGTCCACCGTCATGCTCTGGTCCTTGGGGAAGATGCGCGTGCCGGTGATGCCGCAGTAGGGCGAGTGCTTCGGGGTGTTGGGGAAGAGCACGTAGGTGCTGCCGTCCGTCTCCTGCCCGAAGCAGTAGGTGTAGCACTCGGCGTTGTTGGTCACCTGCACCTTGAAGCGGGTGCCCTTGGGCACGGCCTGGGTGGTGCGGAACACGCGGCCGCCCATGTGCCTCAGCGGGATCATGGTGCCGGTGGCAGTGCCCTTGGCATCCACGGTCACCAGGCCGAAGCGCACATCGAAGCGCGAAGGCTTCACGTCCGCACCTTCACCCTGAGGATACACGGCGTAGGCCTCCTTTCCGAAGAAGTCGAAGTCGCTGTAGCGCACCCAGGCGATGCCGTTCTTCCCCCACTCGGGACCCCAGCTGTTCATGAGCTGGAAGCCGCCTTCATCGCCGAACTTGAAATCATCGTAGCCGATCACGCACATGGCATGGCCGCCGAAACCGGGCATCCGGTAGTCGCTCTGCCTGGGCTGCCACAGTTCCTGGCCTTCCATCTCCTGCATGAAGCTGCCGCCCACCATCATGCCGATCACCACGGGGCTGCCCTGGCTCAGGTGCTGCTTCATGGCGAGCATGTCCGTGCGCTGCTCATCGGCACCGAGCGTGAGGCGTTGGAATCCCTTGATCTTGTAGGGGAGGGCCTGCTGGCGCTCATCGGCGGAGGGTTCCTTCGCGCAGCTCTGGTCGGTGTAGGCGAACTTGCTGTAGGGCAGCACCCCGCCCTTGAGCATGTTCTCCATGGCGCGGTAGATGTAGCTGCCCTGGCAGTCGCTGCCGTCGATCTTGATCTGGTTGTACAGGAAGCTGGGGCTGAAGGCCGTGGTGTTGGGGTCCTGCTTGGTGGCCTGTGCCTGAACTATGGTGCGCGCGGCATAGGCGCTGGCCCACGCCACACAGCTGCCTTGTTGACCCTGGTTCAGGCGCTTCGGGGCGAACCGCTCCAAGGTCACGCGCTCGGGCAAGGGGTTCTTCACGTTGTCCGCCAAGGGCTCGTACACTTCGGCCTGATCGTAGAGCTTGGGGTCGAAGGTGGCTCCGGTGCTGGTCTGCAGCAGCTGGCTGATGATGCCACCACCTCCGCCACCTGGATCGCCCATGTTGCAGCCCTTGCTGCCGCCGAGGAAATAGAAGAGCCCGCCTGCGATCAACACCACGATCATCAGCTTGGGGTTCTTGAACAGGATGCCCAGCAACATCGGCAGCAGCGCACCCGATACACCGCCGCCGCCACCGGAAGGCCGTTGACCGGGTGAGGGGCGTGAGCGTTGTGGTTGGTCCTGCCCTTCATCGGGCGTCATACGGATCGGCATGGGGAGAACGGTTTTGTTGGAAGGGAAAGGTAGTGCGATGGACAATTCGGATCGGGCGAACCTGTCGGAGATCAGGGTGGGGCGATCCCGATCGCCTCACCTTCGGGGAAACAACACATCCCCATGCGCACCTTCATCCTCAGTCTGCTGCTGCTTCTGGCGACCGTTACGGCCCGTGCCAATACCCCACCGGTCGCACCCTATGACGCCATGGCCGTCGTCCACGTGGAAGCCATGAGCGACGCTATGCTCGCGGCATTGGCCAAGCACATCGGTACGGAACGCACGGTCACCTTGGAGTACAGCTGTACCTGGGCCGGGATCGTTGTGCTGCACTTCACCAACACCACGGCCGCAGAGAAGGCGGATGTGATCACGCTCGCCCTTCGGCACCTCAGCGAGGCAGGCATTACCAAAGGTGTGGAGGTGAAGCACGTGGAGCTGCGTGCCGTGGGTGGCGGCAAGTGCTGAGCGGATCACTGCAGCACCAGCCTGAGCGTGGACATGCGGCCCTCGCAGGTCAGTCGCACCAAATAGAGACCGGGTGCCTCACGGGAAAGATCCAGCAGGGCATCCGTGGTGCCGGTCAGTTCCAGGCTTCGCGCTTGCACCCGACGGCCTTGCACATCCAACACCTCCAATGTGGCCGGCCCGTCCATGTCGGCGACATGGAGGCGGACCTCGCCCGTGGTGGGGTTGGGGATCGCCGAAAGGGCGAAGGCCTGTTCCTGTTCCGGCACACCAACGAAGCCGTTCAGGGTGAAGGGCCAGTGTATCGCACGACCGAACTCGGCCTGGAAGCTCTTCAATGTTGCACCGTTCAGCTTCTTCAACCGGAACTGGCCAGCACCTGCATCGGGGTCCGCCCAGTAGCTCAGCCCATCGTTGCCGGTGTCCAGCACCTCAACGGTGTAGCAACCGTCCCACAGGTTCAAGGTGTCCTCGTAGACCGTGTTGGCGGCCATGCCCGAGCGGCTGTACACCGCGGTGCCCGCCATGTCCCGGATGGTCACGCTGTTCTCGTTCGGCCTGTTGTTGGTTTTGATGTACACGATGAAGTTCGCCGAGTACGTCACCGGCAGGTCGAAGGTGGTGCTGTAGCTGTCATTGGCCGCGTATTCGTCCGCACCACCGTTGGGGCTTCCCACGGTGACGGTGAAGCGCTGGTCCGCATCCCCCATCCAGAAGGCGCCATCCGTGATGGGCAGCGACACCTCTACCAGCTCCATGTGCTTCAGCAGGCCGGTCCAGGTGTGGTACTTCACCGTGCCCCCGCTCACACCGTAGGCGAACTGCACGCTCGTGAGGTCCTGTGTGCCGGCGTTGCGCAACAGCACCACGGGCTCGTTGCAGATGGGATTCTCGCGCTTGTGGTAGGCCACATCGGTGGGGCGCTTCACCAGGAACACCTCGGCATCGAGCGCATGGGCGCTGGCCCCGTACTCGAAGAGGTCCATATTGATCACATAGTTGCCACCGGCCATGCCCAGGTTGTTGGTCGGCACCGGCGTGATGCTGTAATCGAGGGTGAGGGAGTTGCCGCTCACGTAGGGCGTCAGTTCGGTGAAGTGGTCCTTCACCAGGTCGCCGGGGCACCAGCCCTCGCGGCTGCCGAGCCAGGTGCCGCCCTGCGGGTACACGGGGTTCAGCGCGCAGTCGTTCTCCTGCCAGATGTGCCAGTCGTCGATCTGGGTTCCGTTGGCGTGGAGGTAGTGGGTGTTGTCCTTCCACTCGCAGCAGTGCGGGTAGCTTCCATCGTTGCTGTTGTGGCCGTGACCGGTGAGGCGCGAACGGAGCGACCATTGCGTGGCCGCAGGGTCGAGGTCCACGGTCACCGGGGCGAGCTGCGTGTCGTTGCTCAGCGAACCGTACGAACGGCTGGCCATGGGTCCCCACGGGCGCTGCAGGTTCACCACCGGACGCGGCACGGTGCCTTCGATCAGCTCGAAGTCCAGGTCGATCAGTTCCTGCTGGTTGCCTGCGGACACATCCACGCTGTCATGCAACAGGTGCTGGTAGTCCGTCACATCGTAGGTCCAGTGGAAGCCGCCCGACCCAAGGCTCAGGCCGATGCCGTAGGGGGTGATGTAGCGGCCGATCTCCCAGTCGTTCACCACTTCGAAGGGTACACCGAAGTAATCCAGCGTGTCGTTCACAACCGTGGTGCCGGCCACCAGCACCGAGTCGCTCGCCTCGCCGTTGGTGTCGTACGTGTAGGTCATGCCATCCAGGTAGCCGTACACGGTGTCGATGGCCGCAAAGCTGTTGCCGGTCACCTGGAAGATCTCGCGGGCCACACCGGTGCGCGGTACCGGACGAAGCAGTTCGAGCGGATCGATGACATCGGTGTAGCTGCCCTGCGTGAAGGTGATGTCCGGGCGCACCAGCACAGGCTGCGTGGAACGACCGAGCGAACGGGCCGGGGTGTAGGTGCGTTGCACCGTGCCCATCAGCCAGGCGGGGTGCGCGGGATCCGCCGTGTTGGTCGCCACGTGCGGGGTGTCCACGGTCTCGTCGAAGGTGAAGGCGTAGAGCGCGTTGCTCCAGGCCGGGTGGGTGGCATCGATCTCGCGGCCGCTCCATGCGGCTATCGTGGCAGCGTCCAGTTCCGTGTCGAAGATCACCAGGTCGTCCAGCTCGCCGGGGTAGGGGACGCTGCGGTCTCCGGCTGAACCGAAGTTGGCGCGCACGATGCCGGTCATTGGACGCGTCATGCCCGTGCCGCTGTGCCACAGCGCGCCGTTCAGGTAGATCTTCATGCTGCCCGTCACCGTGTTCTTGGTGAAGGCCCATTCGTTCCACTGGCCCTCGGTCTGTGCTGTGGTGGCGGCCTTGTTGATGCGGTCATAGCTGCCGCCCACGTTGCCGGCGTCCCAGTACACGCTGCCATTGCTCCACGGCAGGTGGATGTTCAGCACACGCTGGTTCTGCGCATCGCGCGCCTCGAAGACGGTGGTGTTCATCGGCAGCGCCGTATCCCCCTTTACGCGGAGAACGATCGTGACCTGCGTGCCCAGCGACGTGAAGGGAGCGGGGTCGAGACCGATGAAGTCGTCGTTCACACGCACTTGTCCGTCGCGTCCCACTTGTTGCACGGCCATGCCAGCGGCCACCGTGGTGGCGGTGAGTTGCGGGCCACTCGTCGCGGTCTCCTTCTCCGTGGCGATGTCCACGAGCACGTTGCTGATGCCATCCCACGTGAAGGGCGTTACGAGATCCAGTGTGGTGGTGCCCGCGTTGCTGAAGTCCTCGCCGCTCTGGTGGAACACGGTGATCAGTCCGGCATCGTCGAAGGCGGTGATCGAGGTTGCTGCGGTCTGCTTCATGCGCACCAGCAGCCGGCCGACCTCACCACCCACGGCCACGGGGAAACGAAGGCGCTCAATGGGCAGGCCCTGTTGCAGGCCGGCCGCCGTGAGCTCCGCTGCCGTGAAGAGGTATTGCGAGCGCGTGGTGCCACGGTCCACGTTGAAGCTGTTCGCGTCAAGCGCATCGGCAAGGCCCACGGCGTGGTCGCTCTCCGAGATCACGCTCAGGATGCTGCGCTTCGGTGCTGCTTCCGCCCATTGGTCGTAAGTGGCCACATCCACCGTGCTGATGTTGGCCGGGGCCGCGCTGCCCACCTTGAAGAACGGATGCTGTTGTGCGGCGCTGTCCAGCACCCCCGTGTGCTCGTGGATGAAGTTGTAGGTGAGGTAGTCCCACTCGCCGCAGGGGTACTGGTCCTGCGTGGTGGCCGGATCGCACTTCAGCGTGTGGTGCATCAGTACCTTGCGGTAGTGGTGCGTGCTGTCGGGGAACACGTACCAGCCCCGGCGCATGGTGATGTCGCTGAACGACAGCGTTTGCACATGGGTGGTGTCCTGGGCCTTTAGGCCGGCGGTGAGGATGATCGCCGTGGATAGGACGAGGGAGCGCGTGAGGTGGGTCATGGGCATTGTGAAGGAGCGCCAAGGTAACCGACCGCGGGATCTGGACTTGTGGCGATCGGCCCACAGCTTCACATGCAGGTCACACAGAATTCAGAGCCACTGAACAGCGATGGGTCTTGGATAGCGCAACCTTGGTTTGACCAAGCGAGTTGGATCCTACCTTTAGAGAAGGCCATCGCCATGTTCCGTTTCCGCATCCTTCTCTTCCTCGCTGTCTCGTCCGGCCTAGCGCCTGCACAGAATTTGGTGCCCAATGGGAGCTTTGAGGAACGAGATACATGCGCCTCGGCTCTTGTGGGCTACGGTATGTATGCCTCCGGTTGGATGAACCTGCACACGCAATCCGCCGACTACTTCAACACATGCAATACGGGGGGGGTGTTGGACGTGCCCTTCAGCCAGTTCGGTTATCAGTATCCTTACGAAGGCGACGCGTATGTAGGCATGGCCACCTCGTCGATCGGGGGAGCCTCTTGGTATCGCGAGATTGTGGGCATTGAATTATCTCAACCACTACAGCCCGGCGTTCCGGTGTGCTTGTCGTTCAAGGCAGCGGTAGGCGGTTTCGGTAGTTGGAGCGGCAATTCCGCATACAACACGTGCAAGGGTATCGGGCTGAAGTTCTTTTCGGTTCTACCGAATGACTGGCAAGACTACCTCTATCCGAATTCGGCGGCCGTGTATTTGGATGAAGTGCCCACAGACACCAGTGGCTGGTATACAGTGGTGGGGACTTATGTGCCAGACTCCGCTTATACGTTCGTGCTGGTGGGCAACTTCCTTGCGGATTCGCTCAGTGAAGTGACCGTGCTGGATTCTACCGGATTTGGTAGCGCTGAGCCTTCCTATGCCTTCGTAGATGATGTGCGGGTGTCGTTCGCGCTGGACTACTGCACGCAGGAGGTGGCCGTGCCGGAAGTAGGTAGCGATCAGCCGGTCGTTTATCCGATACCCTGTACCGATATGCTCCATGTCCGCCTTCCGCAGGGTGTACAGCAGCAACTACACTATACTGTGTGGGACATGGCTGGTCGAGTAGTGCTACAGGGGCGGTCAGCTACGGGTACTGGTGAGGTATTGATCTCTACAGAGGGCCTCCCCAGCGGCGCCTACGTTCTTAAGTTGATCACAACCCAAGGAAGTTTCCCTCCCATTTCTGTCGTTCATGTTTCACCCTAAAACGCTCGGATCATGAGAACGCGAAATCGCTCATTAACAAGTCTTGCCGCACTCTGTATGGTTATGCTGGTGGCTGCCCAAGACGGTGACCATTTGACCACGAATGGATTCGGCCAATCCTTTCTGGGGCCGGATGCGCTTGTGCCCGGTGGGTTGATCACCCAACCGTTCAATGTCAGCATCGGCACCTCAGCATCTGGCAACGCAACCCTCCGCGTCCGCGGCGACCAATTGCCGGTGACCGATGCATTCAGTGCGTCACTTTGCACCTTTCGCACTGACGTTACTGCCAACAATCAGAATTGGAGCATGGTTCGTAGTAACTCGGAGGTAGGCCGGTTGTGGCATTCAAATCCTTCCACCGCCTTTAATGTTCAAGCCATGCAGGGGCCTTTACGCCTTCGCAACGCGGCTGCCGACGGGATCCGGATCAATGGCAACACCGCCACAACCCTGAATTCATTCACCAACAACATAGTGGGTTATGGGGCTATCGGTCATTCGGCTACCATGGATGTAATGAGCCCCAACTCAGTATGGGCCCGTTGGCATTTGGTTCATGACTTGGACGCCACTTCTCCAACCGCCACCGTTCCGATCTTCGGCTTTCGGCCCTGGATGCGGAATGGTGTCATTGGCACGGGCAACAGCGACCTGTTCTACATGGGCCACAAGTACGCTATGACCGGCGGAACAGGTGCGGAGGAGAATGACAACAGCAACATGGTGGCCGCGTGGGGCGATGATGAACTTCCCGCAGGTTATGGCCACATGTACGACAACTACACCTTCCGCTATGTGGGCACGTTGAGCGCCGGAAACTCCGCAGGCAGCATCGAGGGCTTGGAGATCATGCGTCTTCGTCCTTTCCGCAGAAACCCTGGTGATCGCATTGAAGGTTTCGTCGGCATCGGGGATTGGGTGAATAATGCGCAGATGCCTGAGCAACGGTTGGATGTGATGAACGGCCTCGTGCGGATCCGGCAACTGCCCACCGATCTTGAGATGACGGGTGCAACGAAGGCCATGG
>JBIIYP010000016.1:0-71796 GCA_044346705.1 Flavobacteriales bacterium | reverse complement strand
GTGATGTTCACCATGTACAGGCCGGTGGCGATATCGCTGTTCAGAACGAGCACGGTGTTGAACAGCTCGCCGCTGTTGCCGTACTCCTGGGTGAACACGCGCTTGCCGAACACATCGAACACGTCCACGGTGATGTTCTGCTCAGCGTCGGCCAGGCCGTCGATGCGCAGGTTCACACGTCCGTCACGCACGGGGTTGGGCCACAGCTGCACGTTGTCCGAGGCGGTCTCCTCGGCAATGCTGCGTCCGCCCTGCGCGGGGTTGTTGTTGATGGTCACCTGGCAGGTGTTGCCGCAGAAGCCTTTCCAGGCACCAGCGACCCATACCTGCACCTGCACGTCGTAGGTCTGTCCGTTCACCAAGGGGTTGGTGACCCAGCTCAGGGGGCAGATGTAGGAGCTGCGGAAGATGTTGCGCACATAGCCACTGTTGCTTCCCGTACCGGTGAACCGGAACTGGTAGGGGTTGGGCTGTCCTGGTGCAGGAGCAGCCACAACACCCGGTACCGGCTGTGCCCAGATCTTGTCAGAGCCACCGAAGGTGCGGGTGACGCCACAGGAGAAGGTAGGCCCGGGGGTGGTGATCAGCTGGGTGCAGAAAGCCGCGCTGGCGCTCCAGGCCATTTCGCAACCCGAACCCCAGTTGTCATCGGACACACCCGGTGCACCTTGGTCGGCACGCGCACGCAGGAAGTAGGTCACGCCCAGGCTCAAGGGGTTGCTCTGCATGTCGGAGAACAACACGTGGGTGCGGTTCAACAGAACGCGACGGCGGAAGCCGGCATCGGGGTTGCTGAACTCGTACTGGTAGTTGGTCACACCGGCAACAGGCGTAATGAACACCTTGTTCTGGAGCAGGTTGTCGAACACGGCGCATTCGCCAGTGGCTGGTTGCACAGCACCCAGCGGCAGTGTGAACTCATGACCGCTGGCATAGGCCGGGGTCTGTGGCGCAGAGCTGGGGCTCTGGGTGGTGAAAGTGCCTTGGTCGCGCAGGATCACCTTGTCAGAGCCATCGAGCAGGGCCCATGAGCCATTTCCGTTGTTGCAGCAGATGCCGTCGCCGAAGCTGTCAAAGAGGAAGAAGCTCCAGCTGTTGCCCAATGCGGTGGACAAGCATACGGTCTCCACCACCGTGGTGTTGTTCGGGAACGGTCCGCCGCTCGCCACCGGGAAGAAGAACGGATCGAAAATGGTCCAGGTCGTTCCGCTGCCATCGTTGTCAGAGGTGATCCGGACCTTTACGGTCTGTCCGCTGGCGTCGAACTGGCTCGAAGAACCATCGTTGCTGCTGATCTCGTCCAACACAGCGTTGGGCTGCAGCGTCGCAATGTCAAGTGTGTGCAGGCCCGTCGTGGTCTGTACTTCGGGCAGGAGAACATCCTCCGTTGCACCGAAGAGCAGGGCTCCGCTCCAGTCGTAAACGTATTGCAACACGTTGTCCAAGGTCACGCGGATCTTCACGCTGGTGAGCACTCCTTCGCCGTTGTTCTTCAAGCGCACCACGGGGTCGAACTTGGTGTCGCACAGCAGACCCGAAGGGAACAGGACCTGATCCACGGACGCATCGTTCACCGCAGGACGCTCCAGCATTACGCCGAAGGTTCCTTCCGTACCCACACCACCCTGGTTGTAGACCAACAGGCGGTAATCGGTGTTCGGGGTCAGGGACAGCACGGAAGCACCGCCACCATTCGCACAAACCAACTCGCCTGCAGCTCCGCTGCTTGTGCAAGCGCCATCATACAATGCATAGCTGATGGCCGTCGCCGTGTAGCTCGGGTTCTGGCTGGAGCTGGCAAGGGTCAGGGTGTGCTGGGCATTGGCGCCGCTGTTGAAGCTGTACCATACGCCCTGCACCGGAAGTGGTCCGGAGCATTGGGTCGGTCCATCCACATACGCGCAACCATTGTCGTCGCTGGTGAACACACCCGATCCGGTCAGTGAAGCCGTGAGCGGAGTGGCGTTCGCGCAACGGTCGTTGCCATTGGCCGGGTTGCACACGGGCACGCAGAACGCGCTCAGGCTATAGAGGCCTTCGCTGTTCGCGTCGCCATGCACGGCGATGTAGTAGGTCTCACCCTGGAGGGCCTTGAAGGTGATCTCCGAGGAATTGCTTGGGCAACCAGCAAGGTCGTCGGCACCGCCCACGCATTCGAGCGTGGAGCAATCAGGCATGGGCTTGAACACACTGATGCGCGTGTTGAAGTTCGCCTGTCCGCAGGTGCTCATCACCACGTCGTTGTCCGCAGTGGCCGTATAGGACCACCAGCCCACACCGCCCGTGGAGGGTGCGCCATTGAAGCCGCAGGCAGTCGTCGGCAGGCTGTTCGGTCCGCCGTTGGTGAAGCCCTGCTTCGTTTCGCCGCAAGCGATCGCGGAAGCAGCACTGCAGGTGAAGTTCGGTGTTACACAGCTGATGCTGGCCACCCAACCCGCATTCTGCACAGAGCCATCCGAACGGAACCGGTAGGTGAGACAGCCGGACGGGTTCGTCGACTGCACAAGTCCTGGGCTGCCAGTGCTTGTTGGAGCCGTTGTTCCCCACCAGCCTCCAGCAGGGAAGCCACCGACGGAGGTACCGTTCGCGGAAGCGATAAGGGGGGCGGCAGTGCTTGCGCCATTGAACACGTAAAGCGGATCCCAGCTGGCTTCGGTGTCGAATGACGTGAACAGCATGAGCACCTGGTCGCCAGGGTTGGTCGCGCAGATCGTGGTCGTCACATCAGCATTGGCGGTGTAAGGGGCGAAAGGCCCACCGTTGTCGGTGAACGTATTGCCGCAACCAGGACCGGTCGTGATCAATACCGGTGTGAAATTGTTCGGGCTGAACGCCGTTCCAAGACCATCGCAATTCTGGCGCACGTACACATTGTATGCGGTGCCGGACGCCAGGCCGGTGAGCAGCGCAGGCGAAGCGGCCGCAGTGACCACCGTGCCGTTCACGCCAGCGGTGGCACCCGTACCCGGGGTGAAGCCCACAGGTCCGTATTCCACCACGAAGGTGCCGGTGCATGCGTTGCAGGTCCAGTTGATCGTCGCCGTGGTCGTAGCCACACCGGTGGCGTTCACCAAGGTCGGGATCGGGCAGGGAGGCGGAGCGTTGCATGCGACCGTTGCTGCGTAGCCGGAGAATTGCACACTGCCATCCGACGTGAAGGCCACGGTGAGGCAGCCGCTGACGTTGGTGGCGGTGAAGGGGCCGGGGATCGCATTGCCCCAGTATCCGCCGGTGCCGTAGACGTTGTTGCCGAAGGGTGCACCATTGGCACTGGCCACCTTTGGGCTCGCCGTAGTGGGTCCATCAAAGATGTACAGTGGGTCCCATCCGCTCTCCGTGTTGAACGCCGAGAAGGACACGGTCACGATCTCGCCGGGAATGTCAGGGCAGATCGTGTTCACCACGTTCGCGTTCGCGGTGTAGTTGCCGAAGGCGCCGCCGTTATCGAAGAAGGTGGAGCCGCAGCCCGGAGGCGTGGTGAACGTGAGCGGACCCGCGTTGCCGCTGAAGCCGTTGCTGTTGTTCGAGCAGTCCTGGCGAACGAAGGCCGCGTAGCCGGTGCCACCGACGAGGCCGGTGATCGTGGCGGTGTTGGTGCCGTTCGGGATGGGGCCGAGCAGGCCAGCACCACCACCGATCGTGCTACCCGTGCCGGGCGTGAAGCCAGGCGCACCGTATTCCACATAGTAGCTACCGGTGCATGAGGGGCAGTTCCAGTTCACCACAGCGCTGGAGGCCAGCACCGTGCCAAGCGTGGCTGCAGGTGTTGCACACGGAGGAGGAATGGTGATGTTCACCAGGTAATCCTCTGTCTCCCCCCAATTGTACGTACCGCAAGGCGTGATCGAAAGGAACGGGTTCTCCACGTTGATCACGCGCATCCGCGTGTTGCCGAGCGTAGCGGTGCCCGGCACCGTGAAGCTGCCGGTGGCCGTGTGAGGACCCTGGACCAGTGGAGTAAGTGCAACGTTTTCCCCGGCGTCCGTGAACAGGCCGTTCTGGTTCCAATCGATGAAGATCGCGAACTGGTTGCCATAATTACCGTTGCATGTTCCTGCTTGAAGCGAGAACGAAACCACATCGGTCTGGGGCAGGTTCGGCACCGGTAATCCGACCGTGTAGTTCGAATAGAGGTTCTGCACCGATCCAGGACCCGGGGCCAGCGTGGCGCAGGTGCTGCTGTTGTTCAAGGTGCCAACGGTCACGTTGAAGATCTCTTCATCGAACGACTGGGTCGCTGCACTCGAACAATAGCAATTGATGAAGCTGTTCAACCCCACCAGCACTGGGACCGAGAACGTTGGCGTGTTGCTGCCCAGTCCGCAGGTCACCCGTGCACGATAGTACGTGGGGGCGTTCACCGTGGCCGTGTAGAAGCTGTTCGTCGCGCCGGTGATGTCCGTGTAAATGACATCGTCAGGCGAGCTCTGCCACAGGTAGGTCTGTGAGGATCCGCTCGAATTGCCGCTCAGGCTCAGGTTCACCGTGGTGCCCGGGCAGACCGTGGCCGCAGAAGCGACCGTGGTTCCTGGGGTTGCCGGATCCGTGCAAGGCACGGTGGGCAGCACGTTGATCAGGTAGTCCTCCGTCTCACCATAGGTGGTGGGGCCACAGGGGAAGATGGAGGGGTAGTTCCAGCCCAATACGACGCGCATCAAGGTGTTGCCGGGAACAGCGCTCAGGGGTACCAGAACAGAACCGCTGGCGGTGAATGCGTTGGTGTTCGATCCAGAATCATACACCTCCTCACCCGGGTCGGTGAGCAACCCGTTCTGGTTCCAGTCGATGAAGACCTTGGAACCCATGGTGAAGCCGGAACTGAAGCAGTTGGCGGTGGAGAGCGAGATGGGCACCACATCCAACTGCGTTACGTTGACCACCGGGGTCAGTGTACGGTAGTTGGAATAAAGGCCGGCAGCGGAACCAGGTCCTGGCGCCAGTTCATTGCACACGGAGGTGTTGTTCAGCGCGCCGAACGACACGTTGCTCAACTGCATGATGAACGTGAACTGTGCGGAACTTGTGCAATAGCAGTCGATGAAGCTGTTGAGCGTCACGTTCACCGCGTTGGTGAAGGTCGTCGTGCCGCAGGTCACCGCCAAGCGGTAGAAACCGGCAGCCGTGATCACCTCGGAGTAGTTGGGGTTGGTGGCACCGGTGATCGGGCCGAAAGCGATCCCGTCGGTGGAGTATTCCCACTGGTAGGTCTGTCCGGAGCCAAGGCTGGTGCCGGATACGTTGAAGAAGACCGTTGTGCCTGAGCAGACGGCAGTGCCCGAAGCAGTTGCCGTACCAGCCGTGGGTGGGTTGGTGCAGGGAGATGGGACAGCGACCGTGATCAGGTAGTCCTCGGTCTCGCCCCAGCCATATTGCAGGCAGGGGGTAAGACCTGGGCCTGAGATACCTTCCACAACGATAACACGCATCGCCGTGGTGCCAGGCACTGCATCGATGGGAACAGTAAAGTTGCCCGGTACGTTGCGGGGGCCAACAGCCGTGCTGCCTTCAATGAACACGGCTTCACCAGCATCCGTAAAGAGGCCGTTCTGGTTCCAGTCGATCCAGATGCCGGTACCGAAGGGGTAAAATGGAGCGCCATCACATTCGTTCTCTTCCACCTGGAAGGCAACGTTCTGGCCTTGCTGCACCGTGGTGAGCGGTGGGAGAGTCATGAAGTTGGAGTAACGGTTCAGGATGGATCCCGGACCGGGGGCCACAGCACCGCAGGCGTAAGCGTTGGTGCTTCCGTTTACCGTAACGCTATAGATCTCCTCGTCGAATGGATTGTTGGCCTGTGAGATGCAATAGCAGTTCAGGAAGCTGTTCATGCCCACGAGCACGGGGGTGCTGGTGGCGGTGGGGTTGCCAGTGCACGTGACTTGGCACTGGTAATACGTGGCGGCGGTCTGCGAGGCCTGGTAGGTGGCTCCCGTGGCACCCACGATCGGTGTCCAGCTCAAGCCGTCAGGAGAGCTCTCCCATTGAAAGGCGAGACCCGAACCCGTGGGTGTCGTTTGAAGGCTGAGCGTGAACGGGGCACTGGGACAAGCACTCACTGGCCCCAGGGTATTGCCCGGTGCAGGGGTGCCCGAGCAGGCGCTGCTTGCTCCGTTATTGGTCACGGAGGTCACGTAGCAGGTGAACGATTGCGTGCACGCTGCATCCAAGCTCCAGTGGCCGAACAAATCGGAGCTCGAGGGAGCGATCACCGTGAGCGGTGAAGGACCGAAGCCGACCACAGGCCCTCCAGATGTTCCTTCGCGCACCGTGACGTATCCCGACTGCGAGGTGAAGGTGTATGAGTTCCCGGCGGTGATGCCAAAGACCGGGGAAAACTCACCGGCGAAGCTGCAGGTGCTGATGGTGACCGGCACACCTACCGCGCCAGCGGTCGCTGATCCGAATTGCGAAAAGTAAAGACACTGGCCGATGGCCGGTGTACTTACCATCGCCAACGCGGACGCCAATAGCCCCGCTCTGAACAGGGCTCGTATCGTTCGATTCATGTGGTTGGGTTTTGGGTTGGGTAAGGAGGAACTTCCATCAGCAATACGGGCTGAGATCCGAGGGTAAGGAGGCTGTCTCAGGAGACAGTTGCGGCACTTATTCGTCGTACATCCTTGAGGCGATCAGCGCCTTGTTGGAAGGTAGGCTGGAGCGGACCAGGGTAAGGGTTTTGAACAGATCGCTGTTGGGTTTATGGCAGCAATGTATCGGGTTGATGGATCCAAGGCAAGTAAGTGTTGATCTTTTCTTTTTGGACGGTCGATCGAGCAGTAGGCCCATTGTTGCAAGGCTGCAACACGCTTTCCCGTTCCTGATCCACCGTCCGTCCCTGCCCGGATCAACGCACTGGCAAGCGCAACCCACCGTGATCGGATGCCGTATCAGGGTCCATGTACACCAAGCCATACCGCCGTCCCGCGTGCACCGTGATGGTTGCCGTACTGCTCTTCACTGGAGCCCTGCAGGCGCAGCCGGATACGGTCATCCTGGCCCATGACGAGCTCGTGTCCTTCCCGGACGAGGGCGAGGATACCACCGTTCCCGTGGATGGCTATGATGAACTGGTCGCCAGCCTTGGAGGCGATTCCGTGCGCCTCTGCGCCGGCTATGGATGCACCGGTTGGGTGGAGGACCTGTACCCGAACGGGCAACTGAAGCACCGGGGGTTCTACAACGAAGGCCAGCTGGTGATCTTCAAGAACTACCATCCGGACGGCACCTTGGAACGGGAGTTCAAAGTGGTGGACAATGTGAAGAGCCAGCTACGGATCTACCACGGCAACGGTCAACTGCGCAGCCAGACCCGCTATGTGCATGGACAGGCGTTGGAGTACGAGGACCACTACAGCAACGGACAGCTGCGTTATTTAGAAGAGAAGCACCGCGAAGAACCCTACTACCTGCGCATGGACCTGTTCCGGCCGGATGGGAAGCCGATCAGCACCCTTGTGCTGGTGGACAAGCGCACCGTGACCTTCGAACAGAGCGAGTTCTGGCCTGATGGCCAGGTGCGCTGCCGGGGCAAGGCGCGCTACGACCCCAACCGCATGGATACCCAGCGCATCGGGAAGTGGACCTACTTCGACCAGAAAGGACAAGCCCGTTTCGAGGAGGCCTACGTGGATGGGAAGGTGCACGAGGTGAAACCCCTGCTCCCCAGCGTGCCGTGATCGCGACCGGGTGAAAAACACCGACCCCGCCTTCCGTAGCCTCTGGCCCGGTCGGCGGGGTCGCTGGTTCTGTGAGCTGCAAAGGGATGGTCCCTGTGCACGGTACCTTACTTCTCCTTCACCTCTTCGAAGTCCACGTCGGTGACCTCCTGGTCCGCCGTGTTCGAGGCGTTGCCTTGGGCACCGCCGTTGGCCTGGGCCTGCTGGGTGGCGTTGTACATCTCCTGGCTGGCGGCCTGGAACACGCTGTTGAGCTCGGCCATGGCGCTGTCGATGGCGGCCAGGTCAAGTGCGGCGTGGGCGGCCTTCAGCTTGCCAAGGGCATCCTCGATGGGCTGCTTCTTGTCCGCGGGGATCTTGTCGCCGAACTCCTTCAGCTGCTTCTCGGTCTGGAAGATCAGGCTGTCGGCGGCGTTGAGCTTCTCCACCTGTTGACGGACCTGGTTGTCGGCATCGGCGTTGGCCTCGGCCTCCTTCTTCATCTTCTCGATGTCCTCCTTGCTCAGGCCGCTGCTGGCCTCGATGCGGATGCTCTGCTCCTTGCCGGTGGCCTTGTCCTTGGCGCCGACGTGCAGAATGCCGTTGGCATCGATGTCGAAGGTCACCTCGATCTGGGGCACGCCACGTGGGGAAGGGGGCAGGCCGTCCAGGTGGAACCGGCCGATGGTGCGGTTGCCTGCGGCCATGGGGCGCTCGCCTTGCAACACGTGGATCTCCACGCTGGGCTGGTTGTCGCTGGCTGTGCTGAAGGTCTCGCTCTTCTTGGTGGGGATGGTGGTGTTGGACTCGATCAAGCGGGTCATCACGCCGCCCATGGTCTCGATGCCGAGGCTCAGGGGGGTCACATCCAGCAGGAGAACGTCCTTCACTTCACCGGTGAGCACACCGCCTTGGATGGCAGCGCCGATGGCCACCACCTCATCGGGGTTCACGCCTTTGCTGGGCTCCTTGCCGAAGAATTTCTTCACCGCTTCCTGGATGGCCGGGATGCGGGTGCTGCCGCCCACGAGGATCACCTCGTCGATGTCGCTGGTCTTCAGGCCGGCGTTCTTCAGTGCGCTTTCGCAGGGGGCGATGGTGCGCTTGATGAGGCTGTCCGCGAGCTGCTCGAACTTGGCACGGGTCAACGAGCGCACCAAGTGCTGGGGCACGCCGTCCACGGGCATGATGTAGGGCAGGTTGATCTCGCTGGTGGTGGTGCTGCTCAGCTCGATCTTGGCTTTTTCAGCGGCGTCCTTCAGGCGCTGCAGGGCCATGGGGTCCTTGCGCAGATCGATGCTGTACTGGCTCTTGAACTCGTCGGCCAGCCAATCGATGATCACCTGGTCGAAGTCGTCACCGCCCAAGTGCGTATCCCCGTCGGTTGATTTCACCTCGAACACGCCGTCACCCAGTTCCAGGATGCTGACGTCGTGGGTGCCGCCGCCACAGTCGAAAACGGCGACCTTCTGCTCCTTGTGCTTCTTATCGAGGCCATAGGCCAGTGCAGCTGCGGTGGGCTCGTTGATGATGCGGCGCACTTTGAGACCGGCGATCTCGCCGGCTTCCTTGGTGGCTTGGCGCTGCGCATCGTTGAAGTAGGCCGGAACGGTGATCACCGCTTCGGTCACCGTGGTGCCCAGGTAATCCTCGGCGGTCTTCTTCATCTTCTGCAGGATCATGGCGCTGATCTCCTGCGGAGTGTAGTGGCGGTCGCCGATGGCCACGCGGGGCGTGTTGTTCGGTCCGCGTTCCACTTTGTAGGGTACCCGGCCCACCTCCTTGGTGCACTCGTCGAACGAGTTGCCCATGAAGCGCTTGATCGAGTAGACGGTGTTGATGGGGTTGGTGATGGCCTGGCGCTTGGCCGGGTCACCCACTTTGCGCTCTCCGTCGTTCGCGAAGCCGACCACACTGGGTGTGGTGCGCTTGCCTTCACTGTTGGCGATGACCACCGGTTCGTTGCCTTCCATGACGGAAACGCAGCTGTTGGTGGTACCCAGGTCGATGCCGATGATCTTGCTCATGATGGTTCGTATGGTCGGCCCGCCCGTTGTCAATGTCCATGCCAGTGGATGCGGCAGGAACATATCGGCAGAAAAAGCGGCAGACCCGCGCTGGGCGCAGGTCTGGAGTGCTGACGATCAGTCAGAAGTGTGTCAGTTACAGCCGATCCCCGGTTGCGTGGTCAGCGGGCTGCAGAAGCGCAGGGTACCGGTGTACTGGCCGTTGATCAGCTCATCCAGCGACTCGGTGTTGAGCTGCTTGGCGTTCACGCTCTTGAAGTAGCGGCTTCCCAGCAGTCCATAGCCGTTGGTGATGTTGGTGTAATCCGGGCGCTCCTCCACGATCCCGGTCACGGGGTCGGCAAGCTGCAAGTAGGTATGGTATTCATCGCTGGCCACCCAGAACTCGAAGTCGATGCCTTTGAACACGCGCTTTTCCACACTGCCATCGTCCTGAACGATGCTGCTCAGGGTCTGATAGAAGGATTCACCGTCGATGGTGGCGTTCAATGCTTCGCCACCGTCCAATCCGCCGGAAACGCGCGTTCCCATCCGAAGCTTGATGGCCTTCGCCGTGCTATCCGTGCCATTGCGCACTTCCACGTACTTGAACACGTAGTCCACCTGGTAACGCCGACCATCCTTGCCGCTGGTCCAGTTCAATTCGTAGTCCTGGTAATTCCCGTTGGTGTTCACCAGGCCGATCTTCACGTTGGGGTTCTGGTCCGTGGCGTTGATCAGGAAGTCGTTCACCATGGGGGTGGAGGCGGTCACCTCATTGCCTTTCGCAACGGCCCGGAACCGGTAGTCGCGGTTGGTGTTCAGGTTCGCGGCGTTGAAGTAATAGACCTTGTGCTGGGGGTTGTAGAACGTCCCCTCAACGCGGTTGTCCAAAATGCTGTCGAGCAAGGGATAGGTGTTCACCACGGTGCCGTTGTCCAGCTCTTCGATGACCGCCCCTTGCAGCTGGGCGTCGGTGTATTGGTTCGAATCCGGTATCTGCGCGTAGATGAATGCATCGCCTTCGCCCAGGAAGGCCCTGTTGATGAGCACCCAATGGGTGACCTCGTTGGTGCTCATGAGCCCGTACACCACGGTGATCTCCTTGTAGGGGGCGTTCACTTCCAGGTCTGTGCTGCACCCACCGGCGAACACCACAGTTGCCGCGACCATCGCTGCCTTTATCCAGTTCCGCATCCGCGTTCCGCTTTTTCCGATAGGGTGCCAAAGATAGCCGGAACACAGGCCCGGCAAGGCGCACCATTCACCGTTCGTGGACTCCCATCTGCAGGTCCGACCGCCCAAGGCAGGGGCGGTGCGTAGTTTCGTGCCCCACCCACACGGCCTGGCCATGAGCACCATGAAGGATGTGAAACGCGTGACCACCCACGTGCTGCAGGAAATGAAGAGCAAGGGCGTGAAGATCGCCATGCTCACGGCCTATGACTATTCGCTGGCGCGGCTGGTGGATGCTGCGGGGATCGATGTGATCCTGGTGGGCGACAGTGCCAGCAACGTGATGGCCGGGCACGAGACCACCCTGCCCATCACCCTCGATCAGATGATCTACCATGCAAGCAGTGTGGTGCGCGGCTGCCAGCGTTCGTTGATCGTGGTGGACCTGCCTTTCGGGACCTACCAAGGCAATTCCAAGGGGGCGCTGAACAGCGCGATCCGGATCATGAAAGAGAGCGGCGCCCACGCGGTGAAGCTCGAAGGCGGCAGCGAGGTGCTGGATTCGGTGGAGCGGATCCTGACCGCAGGCATACCGGTGATGGGGCATCTGGGACTGACCCCGCAGAGCATCTACAAGTTCGGTACCTACGTGGTGCGGGCGAAGGAACAGGAGGAGGCGGACCGGCTACGCGAGGATGCACGCGAACTGGAGGAGGCCGGTTGCTTCGCGCTGGTGCTGGAGAAGATCCCCGCCGCGCTGGCCTCCGAAGTGGCCGCGAGCGTGCGCATTCCGGTGATCGGTATCGGTGCTGGTGGTGGTGTCGATGGCCAGGTGCTCGTGCTCCACGACATGTTGGGCATCAACCACGAGTTCAAGCCGCGCTTCCTGCGCCGCTATGCGGAACTGCATGACGTGATCGGTTCGGCGGTGGAACAGTACATCAAGGATGTACGATCCTCCGATTTCCCCAGTGCGGACGAGCAGTACTGAGCCCTTGGAGCGGTTGTACACGGACCTGCACCTGTTGGCGGTGAACAAGCCGCCCGGCGTGCCGTCACAGCCCGATGCCACCGGCGACCCCAGCGTGTTGGACCTGCTTGGCGAACAAGGCGTGGGCCTTCCGCACCGGCTCGACAGGCCCGTGAGCGGTGTCCTTTTGGTATCCCGCACCCCGGAAGCCCTCCGTAAGCTGAACGCGGCGTTCGCGGAACAGCACGTTGCCAAGACCTACCTGGCGATGGTGGAAGGGCGGTTGGTGGATGCGCAGCTGGAACATCTGTTGGTGCATGATGCCCGGGCGCACAAGGCCCACGTGGTGCCCACCATGCGCAAGGGCGCGTTGCATGCGATCCTCCGGGTGCGCGCGCTGAACGTCGGTGAGCGTTACTCGTTGGTGGAGGTCCGACCGGAAGGGGGGCGTTTCCACCAGATCCGCGCCCAGCTGTCGGCCGCTGGCCATCCGATCAAGGGTGACGTGAAGTATGGTGCCCGACGCGGCGAACCGGACCGGAGCATCGCCCTGCACGCCCGTTCGCTGAAGTTCGCCCATCCCTTTACCGGCGCTCCGCTGTGCATCCAGGCCCCGCTGCCCGGCACCGGGCTCTGGCCCAGGCTCTCCCAAGGGGTCGACCTGGATCGATGACCCGTTCCTCACATGGGGTCCACGTCCACCACCAATTGCACCCGTGCGTGTTCCTTGTGGCTGAACACGCGATCGATGGCGTCCGTCAGAGCCAGCTTTTCCCGGGGATAGCTGCGGCGTTGTAGTTTCAGCAGAAAGGTGCGCAGATGCTTGTCGCGGACCCTCGCCACGGGCGGCGGCTCAGGGCCCAGCACCCGCTCTCCGAAGAGCGGACGAAGGACCTGTGCCAAAGCATGGGAAGTGGCTTCCACGCGTTGCTCGTCGCGGTGTTTGAGGGTCAGCTCCACCAGGCGGTTGAACGGCGGATAGCCATGGGCCTGGCGTTGTTCGATCTCGCGGCTGTACATGCCCTCCAGGTCGTTCGCGGTCACCAGGTCGATCACCGGATGGTGGATGTCGCGCGCCTGGATGTAGACGGTGCCGGGTGACCGGCTGCGTCCGCTGCGCCCGGCCACCTGTGCCATCAGCTGGAAGGCCCGCTCATGCGCCCTGAAGTCGGGGAACCGTAACAGGCTGTCGGCATTGAGGATGCCCACCACGGAGACCTTCTCGAAGTCGAGCCCCTTGGTCACCATCTGGGTGCCGACCAGGATGTCGATCTCGCCTTCCCCGAAACGGCCCAGGATGCGCTCGAACGCTTGTTTTCCGCGTGTCGTGTCCTGGTCCATGCGCGCCACGCGGGCATGTGGCATGAATTCGGCGAGCTCCTCCTCGATCTTCTCGGTGCCGAAGCCCAGCATGCGGATCCGCGGGCTTCCACAGGACCCGCACTGTTTTGGTGGGGGATAGGTGCGACCACAATAATGGCAGCGCAGGTCGTGAACCGACTTGTGGTAGGTGAGGCTTACGTCGCACTGGTCGCATTGGGGCACCCAGCCACAGGTCTCGCACTGCCATACCGGCACGTAGCCCCTCCTGTTCTGGAAGATGATCGCCTGCTCCCGCTTGTCGATGGCCTGCTGCAGCCCTTCCAGCAGCGTGTTCGTGAAGTGGCCGCGCATGGTCCTTTTGCGTTGGGCCTCGCCCAGGTCCACGCGAACGATGGCAGGCAGGGTGCCTTCCCCATAACGGGTGAGCAGCTCAGCGTAGCCGAACTTGCCCGACCGCGCGTTGTAGAGGCTCTCCAGGGATGGTGTGGCCGAACCGAGCAGGACCCTTGCCCCGTGCAGGGTGGCCAGGACCAAGGCCATGTCACGGGCATTGTAGCGTGGTGCAGGGTCCTGTTGCTTGTAGCTGGGGTCGTGTTCCTCATCGACCACCACCAACCGCAGTTGATGGAACGGGAGGAAGATGGCCGATCGCGCACCGATGACCACCGGATGGGCGGCGGGGTCGCGTTGCATGCGCAGCCAAAGCTCGGTGCGTTCGCGCTGCGCCAGCCGGGAGTGGAACACGGCCACCTGGTCGCCGAAACGCGCACGCAAGCGGCCGATCACCTGGGTGGTGAGCGCGATCTCCGGCAGGAGGTACAGGACCTGTCCACCGGCCCGGATCACCTCTTCGATGAGCGTGGCGTACAGTTCGGTCTTTCCAGAGGAGGTCACGCCCCGCAGCAGCACGTGGTCGTGCGTGGTGAATCCGCTGCGGACCTTGGCCAAGGCGTTCTCCTGCGCCTCGCTGAGCACCAGGGCGCCGGCGGTGAGGGCGGTGCGTGAAGGGGCGTCGGCAGGGCGCTCGGTGATGCGCAGCGCACCTTTGTCGCAGAGCGTCTTCAAATGAGCCGGGCTGGCCCCGCTCAGGCTGAGGAGCTCCTCCCGTTTCACTTCGTGCGGCGTGTTCGTAAGGCAGCGGCTCAGCTCGATGAAGCGCATGAGCAGATGCAGTTGTTTGGGGGCGCGTTCCAGCTGGTCGAACCAGTGGTGCAGCTTGTCCTCGGTGTCGCCCTCGGGCCCTTGCTCCACCAAGCGGAGCATGCGGGGCTTGTACCGTTCGCCGATCTCCTCGGCCACAGTGAGCGCACCCTCCTCGATGAGCTTCTGGATGGCCGCGATGGGGTCCTTCACCTGCAGGATGTCCGACGCTTCGGCGAGGGTCAGCTTGTGGCGTTCCTCCAGGATGCCGAGCAGGATGGCGCGACGTGCGTCGCTCGTACTTGCCGTGGTGATGTTCGGGCCGCTGATCAGCGCGGTCTCACTGGTGAGCACCAACGGCGCGGGCATCGCGGCCAGCATCACTTCACCGATGGTGCAGAGGTAGTGTTCGTGGATCCGTTGCCAAAGCGCCAATTGGTGCTCGTTGACCACCGGTGTTGCGTCCAGTACCGAGGCGATCATCCGCACGGTGTGACCGATCGGCCGTTCCCCATGCACACGGCTCACCAGGCCTGAATAGCTGCGGCGTGGACCGAAGGGCACCACCACCCGCATACCCGGTCGGACCTCGACACCCGGTGGAAGGGCATAGGTGAACATGCCGGGCACGCCCAGCGGGAGGATGATGTCTGCGAATCGTTCCACGGCCGCGGTGAAGGTCGCGAAGATCGCCCCCACGCAGCGTTCGAGGAACATGGTGCCGTCCTGTGGCGGTCACGGATGACCGGTAGGCATGTCGCCGCGTCCGCATTGCGATGCCCGCTCGCCCCCTTTACCTTTGGCTCATGCTTCGTTCATTCCTGGCCTTGGTCCTTGTGCTGTGCGGAGGTGCTCCCTTGCAGGCGCAGCTCACGGTGACCAACACCCAGACGCCGGCCTGGTTGGTGCAGAACCTGCTCCTGGGGCCGGGGGTCACGGTGAGCAACATCACGTTCAACGGGGTACCGGCCACTGCGGTCACCGAGCAGGCCGGCGAGTTCAACGGGGTGAACACCACCCTGGGCATCGGACAGGGGCTCATACTGGCCACCGGGAATGTGGCGAACGCACTGGGTCCCAATGATTCCGGCAGCAGCACGCTGGGTGGCGGGAATTTCGGGCAGGGTGATCCGGACCTCGCGATCCTTTCCGCACCCCAGGTCGTGAACGATGCTGCGGTGCTCGAGTTCGATTTCGTGCCGAACGGTGATTCCCTGAAGTTCGACTTCGTGTTCGGCAGCGACGAGTACCTGGAGTTCGTGAACAGCATCAACGACATTTTCGGGTTCTTCCTCAGCGGACCCGGGTTCGCCGGACCGTTCTCCAACGGTGCCGTGAACATCGCCCTCATCCCGGGCACCGCAGCGCCGGTCACCATCAACACGGTGAACGACGTGGTGAACCCGGCCTATTACGTGGTGAACGGCACGGGCATGAACTTCCCGTTCAACAGCAACCCGCAGTACGTGCAGTACGACGGCTTCACCACGGTGATCACCGCCCGTGCGGAGGTGGTGTGCGGCCTTACCTACCACATCAAGATCGCCATCGGTGATGCCAGTGATACATCCTGGGACAGCGCGGTGTTCCTGAAGGCGGGCAGCTTCCAGAGCAACCAGGTCTCCTTGGTGAGCGAAGTGATCGCCGGGGGCATCGACAGCCTCTTTTACGAGGGCTGCGGGGAAGCGCTGCTTTACCTGGTGCGCGGTGCGCCGCTCGATCTTGATACGGTGCAGATCCTGGTGGGTGGAACTGCCACCGAAGGCACCGATTTCACCCCGGTCCCCGACGAGATCATCTTCGGGGTGGGGCAGGACAGCGCGTTGCTGTCCATCAATGCCATCCTGGACCAACTGATCGAAGGGCAGGAGACCATCGACATCATGGTGGTCAACAATGGACCGTGCGGAAGCGACACGGCCACGGTGGAGATCCTGTTGGAGGAAGCTCCGTTCATCCAGGTGACCCTGAGCAACGACACCAGCCTCACCTGCAACGACAGCACCCTCGTGCAGGCCACGATCGTAGGGGGCTTCGGCAATTACGGGCTGGATTGGGACCAGGGCATTCCGGACGGCAACTACAGCGGCTGGGTGGCCCCTTCACAGACCACCACGTACACACTCACCGTAACGGATGACTGTGGGGTGATCACGACCGCCCAGAGCGTCACGATCTTCAAGCCCATCCCTCCGCCTTTGGTGGTGCAGGCGATTCCGGACATCACCGTGTTCTGTCCGGAGACCCCGGTGCAGTTGCAGGCCTTGGTGCAGGGGGGGAATGCGCCATACCAATACAGTTGGAGCAATCCGCTCGGCTTCAATGCCACGGCCAATGTGGCCCCTCCGGTGACACAGACCTTCAGCGTAACGGTGACGGACCTGTGCGGCCGCGATACCAGTGACCAGGTGACGGTGACCGTGGATTATGACACGGTGCAGGTGGTGATCACGCCGGACACGGTGATCTGCATCAATGATACGATCGTGCTGTCGGCGTTGCCGACCCTTGGCTGGGGGGGCTATACCTACCTGTGGAACGACGCTTCGACGGCCGATACCCTGGCGGTGTCGCCCACCTTCAACAGCATCTACACGGTCACGGTGATGGACGGTTGCGGCATCTATGCGGACGATGCAGTGGGCGTGGGGGTGAACGCGCCACTGGCCGATTTCTGGTGGGGGGGGAGCACCCAGGTCAACAACTACCCGATCCCCTTCCTCGACCGTTCCTTCGGTGCCACCTCCTGGAGCTGGGATCTCGGCGGGCCGGGCCTTACCAGCACCGAACAGAACCCCTTCTTCACGTATCCTGAGCCCGGGGACTACCTGGTGATGCTGGCCATCGAAGACCCCCTTGGATGCCGTGATACGACCTTCCGTTCCATCACTGTCGACCAGGAGTTCAACCTGTACATCCCGAACGCGTTCAGCCCGAACGGCGACGGCTTCAACGAGGTCTTCCTGGCCCAGGGAACGGGGATCAGGGAGTTCCGGTTGCGCATCTTCGATCGCTGGGGCGAACTGCTCTTCGAAACGGATGATATCCTGCAAGCCTGGGATGGATCGTTCAAGGGCGGGCTTGCCACAACGGGTGTTTACGTCTACCAGATCCGTGTGAAAGCGTTGATCGGCGAGGCCTACGACAAGACCGGGCACGTGACCCTGATGCGTTAGGTGCCATCGGTCCACCCGCTGGACCTGTATATCAATTCGGAGTGTGCGGGGGATGCAGGCAACGTCCTTGCGCCCTTCACTTGTCTATGTGTCGGACCAACTGGGAACGACCATGGAGCGCACCGAAGAGAAGCAGCAGAAGAGCACCTCGCGTTCAGTTTACGACCTGTCGACACCGCTGATCGACAAGTACCTGCGCCAGATGCGTCGGCACATCCGCTTTCCCCGCTACTACAAGAAGGCGTTGAACTGGTAGGTGCGTCAAGGTCCAAGCACGGTAAGCCCTGCAGTGTTGAAAAGTGGGCCATCGCCCGGTCCGCCATGGCTGCGCGCTCCTCTACTTTCGTTCCGAACCACCAGAAACGAATCGTGTGATCATGTCCGCGCAAGACACCTTGAAATGGGCCACCTCAGGGGTCCTGGCCCTCTCCCTGCTGGCCTGCGGGGGTGGGCAGACCGGCTACGATGGGGAGGCCCAAGGCCAGGATACACTGGATACCGTCGTTGACCAGCGCTCATCCGGTTTGATGAACCTGGGGGGACACCTGTTCAGCATCCCTTCACCGGTGCAAACGGCCATGCTGTTCCGCAAGCTGGAGATCGGTTACCAGAAAGACCTGCCCCTTTCGCCCGACCAGGCGGGCAAGCTCACTGGCAAGGTGGGACGTGCATTGGCGCTTGGCATGTACGGTGCGGACCTCGCCTATGTAACGGTCCATCGCGATGGCAGTAAGGCCATTTCCACACTGGGGACCATTGAGATGCTGAGCGGCCAGTTGGACCTGAGCAACGCCTTCGACCGCGTCTTGCTGGAACGCTTCAAGAAGAACGTGGGCTCTGAGGACAGCTTGCTGGTACTGACCGGTTCGGCGTTCCGGGCGGCGGATGAATACCTGAAGGAGAACGGCCGGAACGATGTTTCCGCCCTGGTGCTGGCCGGTGGATGGATCGAGTCCCTGTACCTCACGGTCAACGCCACTTCCAGCAAGGGAGACGCGCAGTTGGCCCAGCGCATTGGTGAGCAAAAGCGCACCTTGGATGATCTGATCAAGTTGTTGGAGGAGGTCGATCAGGATAAGGTGTGCGGCCCGTTGGTGGTGGAACTGAAGGTCCTTCAAACGGCCTACGTCGGGGTCACGTCCACTTATGTGTATGAGAAACCTGTAACGGACGCGGCGACCAAGACCACGCAGATCAACAGCACCACATCCGTGACCGTTCCGCCCGACCAGATCCGGGCCATTGGCGCCCAGGTGCTGAAACTGCGTTCCACGATCCTGGCCTGAACATGAACATGCGCACGTTCCTTTCCATCCTTTTCGTTGCTGGCTTCGCATCCAGTGCGGTCCAGGCCCAATGCGACACCATCGCCTCGGTCTGTGAGAAGCACATCACCCGTGCCTACATCCCCGATGGCCAGTTCTACCGGGCCCTGTTGACCGGCGAGGAGACCGCGGACTTCACCCTCACGCTGTTCGGGGGGACCACCTATCGCGTAGCGGCCTGCAGCGGCCTGACCGACCGGAACCTCGTGTTCACGGTGCTGGACAGGGACCGCAACGTGCTGTTCACCAACAAGGAGTTCAGCAACGACCCCTACTGGGACCTGGCAGTGGCCAATACCATCGAGGTGACCATCGAGGCCCAGTTGGACCCGGCCAAGCTCGGTTCGGGCTGTGCGGTGCTGCTGATCGGATTCAAGAAATAGCGGACCCGGGCTTGCGCCCGGTGGAACCTTGGGACGGTCCTTTCGTACAGAGGGCCGTTCTCCTTTTTGGGACCACCGGTACGCATGCCCTGTCCATGAGCGAAAAGATCCTCAAAGCCCTGCTCCAGCTGTTCGCGATCATCGCGAAGGTGGATGGCACTTCAGCGGCGGGTCGTTCTGGCGCGGTCATCGTTTCGCGCTTCCTGCGCCAGCAGTTCACCGCCGAACTGGCCGCTGGCCACATGGTGACCTTCGAGACCTTCGTGACCGAATACCAGAGCAGCGGCGGCGCCAGCCAGAAGGGCCGCAAGCGCACCTCACTCAATTCGGTGAAGGTGCTGAAGATCTGCACCCAGGTGAACGAGGAGCTCACCCAACGCCAGAAGTTCGTGGTGCTGGTGCATTTGCTGGAGTTCATCCATGCGGGTGGCGAGGTGGGCGAGCAGGAGTTGGAATTCGTCACCACCGTGGCGGAAACGTTCAACATCAGCGGGGACGAGTTCCGCCGGTGCCGCACCTTCGTGGATGCGCTCACCCGCGAGCGGGAGGATGCTGCCCACTTGTTGTACATCGATGCGAAGGAGGGGCACGCCATGGGAAAGGCGCGACACCTGCATGCCCATGGACTCCATGGCGAGATGCGGGTGCTGAACATCCCCAGCGTGAACCTCTACGTGCTCCGCTACCTGGGCAGCGACCGGGTGCTGTTGAACGGCCAACCCCTCAGCAGCGAACTGGCCTATGTGCTGGGCAATGGCAGCAGCCTGCGGCCACCGCACGGCCAACCGATCTATTACAGTGACATCCTGGCGAGCTTCCTGGAAGGGAAGGGACGCGCCGGCATCGTGTTCAAGGCCGATTCCATCGAGTACACCTTTCCCAACGGGCGGCTGGGGCTGCATGAACTGCACATGGCCGAAACGAGCGGGAAGCTCATTGGCATCATGGGTGGCAGCGGCAGTGGCAAGAGCACCCTGCTCAATGTGCTGAACGGGAACCTGACGCCCAGCAAAGGCAAGGTGACCATCAACGGCGTCAACGTGCACACGGAGCGCGACCGGATCCAGGGCGTCATCGGCCATGTGAGCCAGGACGACCTGCTGATCGAGGAGCTTACCGTGTTCCAGAACCTGTTCTACAACGCACGGTTGTCCTTCGGCGACCTTGACAAGGCCCAGATCACCGAGCGCGTGTTGCGCCTCCTGCAAAGCCTCGGGCTGTATGAGACCAAGGACCTCAAGGTGGGCAGCCCCCTGGAAAAGACCATCAGTGGGGGCCAGCGCAAACGCCTCAACATCGCGTTGGAGCTCATCCGTGAGCCCAGTGTGTTGTTCGTGGACGAACCCACCAGTGGCCTCAGCTCGCGTGACTCCGAGAACATCATGGACCTGCTCAAGGAGCTCGCGCTCAAAGGCAGGGTCGTGTTCGTGGTGATCCACCAGCCGAGTTCGGAGATCTTCAAGCTGTTCGACCGCCTGCTCCTGATGGATCAGGAAGGCCATCCTGTCTACTACGGTGACCCCGTGGATGCGGTGGTGTACTTCAAGAAGGTGACCGGCCAGGTGAACAGCGAAATGGGCCAGTGCAATGCCTGTGGCAATGTGAACCCGGAGCAGATCTTCAACATCCTCGAAGGAAAGATCGTGGATGAGTACGGGCATGAGACCGACCAACGGCGCATCAGTCCCGAGGCTTGGAACGAGGTGTTCAGGGCGCAGATGGAAGGGCGCGTGGCGCGGGTGCCGGACGCCACGGAGATCCCCCGGAGCACCTTCAAGGCACCAGGCTGGACCGCCCAGCTCTACGTTTACTTCAAGCGCGACCTGTTGGCCAAGCTCGCCAACCGGCAATATGTGCTCATCAACCTCCTCGAAGCACCTGCCCTGGCGTTCATCCTGGCCTTCTTCCTCCGCTACCACGCCGTGGGGGGTGACGGGTATGTGTATCGGCAGAACGACAACCTCCCGCAGTACCTTTTCATATCGGTCATCGTGGCGCTCTTCCTGGGGCTCACGGTGGCGGCCGAGGAGATCATCCGTGACCGCAAGATCCTGCAGCGCGAGAAATTCCTTGACCTGAGCTGGGCCAGCTACCTGTACAGTAAAGTGGCCATCCTGTTCCTCATCAGCGCCATCCAGACCTTCCTGTTCGTGTGGGTGGGCAACACGGTGCTCGACATCGAGGGCCTGGGTCTCGTCCATTGGGCGCTGTTGTTCAGTACGTCGTGCTTCGCCAATGTGCTCGGCCTGAACGTGAGCGCGAGCTTCAATTCGGCCAAGGTGATCTACATCATCATACCGGTGCTGATCATCCCACAGCTCCTGTTCAGCGGCATCATCGTGCGGTTCGACAAGCTGCATCCCTGGTTCGCAGGTGAGAAGCGCGTGCCTTGGATCGGCAACATCATGGCCAGCCGTTGGGCGTATGAAGGCCTGGCCGTTGACCGCTTCATGCGGAACACCTATGAGCTCAACTTCTTCCACTTCGATCAGCGGATGAAGAACAGCAATTGGAAGAAGGACCTGTGGGTGCGTGAACTGGGCAACCGTGCGAACGACGTCAGGCGCGCCCTGAACGATCCCGCGCGGGCCGCCCAGATGGCAGGTGACCTGGCGATCCTGCGCGGCGAGCTCACGAAGGAGATGGAAGCGCTCAAGGGGTTCAGGGTGGAAGGTTTGGAGCGGCTCGCGCCCGGTGAGGTGGATGCCACCTTGCTGGACCGCGTGGACCGGGCGCTGGAAACGCTCACCCAGCATTACCGCGCCGCATATAAGCAGGCCGAACAGGCCAAGGAGAAGCGGATCGCCGCAATGACCGCGACCGAGCACGACCGTGCGGCCTACTTCGCCATGCTGGATGCCCACCGGAACGAAAGCCTCGCCGAGTTCGTGACCAACAAGAACGACGTGAACGTTATCGTGGAGTCCGGTGGAGAGCTCGTGCAAAAGAGCGATCCGGTCTATCTGGAACCCGTTCACAGGGGCTTCTTCGACGCGCACTTCTACGCACCGATGAAGTGGTTCTTCGGCTACCGTTTGCCCGCGGCGTGGGCCAACATGATGGTGCTGTGGGGCATGTCCTTGCTGTTCGCCCTGGCACTGTACGTCAACTTCTTTCCCAAGTTGATGGAACGGCTCAGCCGGAGGCCTTGGGACACGGGAAATTGAAAGGACCCCTGAACAGGAAGGCCTGTCCGGTCCACGCAGGGCTTAGTTCCCGTTCACTTCCTCGATCTGGATCATCTTGAACGGGAGATTGATGATGGCCTGGTAGTCCTCACCGGCCTCCAACATGTCCTCGTCGTCCGCTTCGTAGTGCCAATACACGGTGACCTCGTTCCCCGTGGCCCTCACGAGCTCCAGTTTCTTGAACAGGTCCAGGATGCACTTGCTGCTGCTGGTGTTGAAGTACTCCAACTGCACGTAAAGCGATGTTCCCGTCCGTGGGTCGCGCGCGTACTGGTCGATCCAGTCGATCAGCGGCTTGTAGAACTCAATGGAGTTCTCAGGGATCGAGCGGCCTTTGAGATCCAGCCGCCCACTGGTGTCGTCGAAGTTCACGGTGGGGGTCTTCGAAGACCCTTCGAGGGTGAATACGGCCATGACTGTCAGACAGGTACGTTGACGTTAAGACTGAAGAAGGTGCTTTGCGTATCGAACGGTACGAAGCCGTACTCGAGCTTGTTCCCGCTCCTTCGCGCGATGTCGATGAGCCCCAGGCCACCGCCACCGGACGCGGAGTAGCGGCCGTCGGCGAGCTTTTCCTTATAGAGGTCGCGCAGTTCATCCGGGGCCAGGGCGTTCACGTGGTCAAGGTGTTCCTTGAGCCGTTCCACTTCGCCTTCGGCCATGAAGTTGCCGGTGAGCACCGAATACCCTTTGTCCGTCTGGGCGATCATCACCACCCCTTGCGCATCATCGGTCCGAACGGCATCGGTACCGCTGCGTTGGGCGTTGTGGTGGTAGAGGTTCTGTAGGCATTCCATCACCACATTGAATACCCGCTTCTGCACCCGGTTATCCTTCTCGATCAGGTCCATCTTACGCTCGACCAGGCCCAGCAGTGCAGTGACCAGCTCCGGCGTCAGGTTGCCTTTGAAGGAGAGCATGACGCGATGTCGCTCCAGGTCGCTGTACAGGTCGAAGACGTGATCGAGCATAGCGTTGTTCGGAGCCTTGGATCCTGGATCAAAGTTGCCAAGGCCATGCGTGCGGGTGGGCCCTTGGCCAAGGAGTTATCCACGGAATTGTCAACCCTCCGGTCCGGAGACACGCCGAGGACCAATGGCGTACTTTCGGCGGCCTTTCCCACCCTCCCATGGCTTGGTACCGGACCTGGTTCGGCACGTCCTACTACAAGTTGCTCTATGGCCATCGCGGCCAGGACGATGCACAGGCATGGGTGCACATGATCATCCGAAGACTGCAGCTGAAGCCCGGTGCCGATGTGCTGGACATGGCCTGTGGACGGGGTCGCCATGCGCGCTGGTTCATGGAGGAGGGATGCCGGGTGACAGGGATCGACATCTCTCCGGAGAGCATCGCTGATGCACGCAAGGTGGCGCCTGGTGGAGCCTTCCTGGTCCACGACATCCGGGAGCCCTTCGCCCGGGAGCGCTTCGACCTGGTGGTCTGCCTGTTCACGAGCCTGGGCTATTTCGAGGCCCTTGAAGATGACCGTAAGGCGCTCGCTGCGGCGGCCGAGGCGCTGCGACCAGGTGGCTGGTTCGTATTGGATTTCATGAACAGCGCGAAGGTGGTGCGGGACCTGGTGGCAGAGGAATGCGTGCAGGCCGGTGGTGTGCGGTTCACCATCACCCGCCATGTAGAGCATGGCCAGATCCTGAAGCGCATCGCGGCTGACGATATGGGGGAGGTGCACCGGTTCGAGGAGCGCGTGGCCGCCTTGATGCCCGACCAGTTGGAGGCTTTGGTACGCGGAGCGGGATTGCACATCCACGGCCTTACCGACGGTCCGGTCCCTGCACCGTTCGACGTGGAACATTCCGATCGCCTGGTGATCTGGGCACAACGACCGATCGCATGAACCTGTATACCACCATGGCCTTGTTCCTGCTGCTGCCGCTGGTGGCCGGGGGGCTGGTGCAGTTCGGCAAGCCCAATGCCACCCTGCTGCGCCTGCTGCTGGCCTTCAGCGGTGCTTTCCTGCTGAGCGTTGCCCTGACCCACATGATGCCGGAGCTTTATGCGGCAGGGGGGGAGGCCATCGGGCCTTGGTTGTTGGGCGGGTTCATGCTGCAGGTGGTGCTGGAATTCTTCAGCCACGGCATCGAGCATGGGCACATGCATGTGGCTCCCGGCAGGGCACTGCCATTGCTCACCCTCTTCAGCCTCGTGATGCACTCCTTCACCGAGGGACTGCCGTTCGCGGATCCGGAGGTGCATGGCGACCTCCCCTTTCTCACGGGTGTGCTGTTGCACAAATTGCCGATGGCCATCGCCCTGGCCACGGTGCTACAGCGTTCCAAGGTGCCCACTGGCCGAAGCTGGATGATGATCACCTTGTTCGCGCTGGCCGCTCCCGTGGGCATCCTCGTGGGGCTGTGGGGTGGGGCCGGCTTCGGGGATGCGTTCCTCCATCGTTCACTTGCCCTGGCCATCGGTATGCTGCTGCACATCGGCACCACCATCATTTTCGAGACCACTCCAGAGCACCGGTTCAACCTTCAGCGTTTCGCCGCTGTGCTCGTGGGCGCCTTCCTGGCGCTTTGGATGGTCCATTGAATTTTTTTTCGGAGGACGTACTTGACCGTTCGCTCCGCCGTTCTTTACTTTGAAGCGCAAAGTACTTTGGATATGAACGAACAAGGACATCACCAGGACCTGGTCCACATCCGCGGGTTGATGGAGCGGAGCACGCGGTTCCTCTCCCTGAGCGGGTTGAGCGGCGTTTTCGCAGGGGCGGTAGCGCTGGTCGGCGCGCTGTTGGCCAGGGAGCGCTATGAGGCGCTGATCCTCGGCGACCGCTCCGGCCGATCAGCGTATGCGGAGGATGCGATGCGGCATACTGACGGGGCCATCGTCCTGTTCACGGACCTGCTCGACCTGGTGCTGCTCGCCGGGGTCGTCCTGGTGGTCGCGCTGTCCGGGGCGGCCTGGTTCACCTGGCGACGGGCGAAGCGGACCGGCCAGGGCCTCTGGGACCCTTCGGCGATCCGGCTGGCGTGGAACCTGGCCATCCCCTTGGTCGCCGGTGGTCTGTTCTGTCTGGCGATGCTGTGGCACGGCGCGGTGGCCCTGGTGGCACCGGCCACCTTGTTGTTCTATGGGCTGGCCCTGCTGAACGCTTCGAAGTACACGCTGGACGAGGTGCGTTGGTTGGGGTTGAGCGAGATCGTGCTCGGCCTGTTGTCCAGCTGCTGGCTTGGCGCCGGATTGATGTTCTGGGCGCTCGGCTTCGGGGTCCTGCACATCCTGTACGGTGGCGTGATGTGGTTCCGCCATGAATCCTCCCCCTCCGATCGGTCATGATCGACGGGCTCAATAAGGCCTTCGAAAGCCGCGTTAGGCTCGGCATCATGGCCGTGCTGGTGGTGAACGAGTGGGTGGATCACGCCTCGTTGAAGGACCTGCTGAACGTGACGGACGGCAACCTGGCGAGCCACCTCGCCGCACTTGATGCGGCGAATTACGTCGCAGTGCGCAAGCGCTTCGTGGGTAAGCGCCCCAACACCAGCTACAAGGCCACTCCCGCTGGCGCCAAGGCCTTTCGTGCGCACCTCGAAGCCATTGATACCCTCTTGAACAAGGACCTCCGCCAATGACCAACGACCTTCCCCGCCGCGACGGCATGTTCCGCACCACCCTGGTGGTGCTGTTGCTCACGATCCTGTTCGATCGCCTGTTCTGGGACCAGCGCATGGGCCTGAACCTGGTGCTCTTCGCGCCGATCGCCATGGCCTGCAGTGCGATCGCCTTCCGCCGTGCCGTCTCTCGAAGCGCATGGGTCACCTTGTCGGGTCTTGCAGTGGCCTGTGCCATGGTGCTCGTGCATGGCAGCACCGTGGCCCGGTTCGCGGCGCTTTTGTTGCTTGGGGTGAGCGCGGTGCTGCTACTGGAGCCCACCCTTCGCAGCCTACCCTTTGCGTTGGTGGGTTGGTTCGTGAATGTGATCCACGCCCCGGTGGGCATGGCCGGCGTTCTGGGCGAAGGCCTGAAGGAGCTGCCCGCGACGCGTTCGGGCTGGCGATGGACGCGCATGGCCTTCGTACCTGTCCTCGTCCTCGTCCTTTACCTGGTGATCTACCGCGCGGCGAACCCGCGTTTCGATGCGCTCGCCGCCGGGTTCTTCGGTGACTTCTTCGATCTGCTGTGGGACATGATCGCTGAACTGTTCACCGCGCGGATGTTCTTCGTCGCCTTCGGCCTGCTCATGAGCGGTGCGTTGATCCATCGCTTCGCCCCGCCGCTCTTCACCGGTCCTTCCTGGCCCATGAACGAATGGCTCCAGCGCGTTCGCAAGAAGCGCCCGCAGTGGATGGTGCCGTTGTCCATGGGAGCATTGGACCGTGAGCGTCGTGCCGGCGTGCTGCTGCTGGCCATGGTCAACGGACTGCTGCTCATCGTGAACATGGTCGACATTTCGTGGGTGTGGTTCGGATTCAAGGTGGAGGAGGGCTTCAGCTTGAAGCAGTTCGTGCACGAGGGTACCTGGTTGCTGATCCTGAGCATCCTGTTGAGCATCGGGATCCTGCTGCACCTGTTCCGCGGCAACCTCAACTTCCACCCCAAGGAACGTCCGCTGCGCCTGCTGGCCTCGGCCTGGATCGCGCAGAACTTCATCCTGGGCATATCGGTGTTCCTGCGGAACTACCACTACATCAATTTCCATGGGCTTGCTTACAAACGGATCGGTGTCATCGTGTTCCTGCTCTTGATGCTTGTGGGTCTCGTGACCCTCTACCTGAAGATCCGCCGCAAGCACACGCTGTACTACCTGCTGCGCGTGAACGCATGGGCCGCTTTCCTTGCATTGGTGGGTCTTTCCACCGTGAACTGGGATGGCGTGATCGTGCGATATAACCTGGCCCATTGGAACCAGGGCGAGATCGACGTGGACAACTACCTCGCCATGAGCGACAAGGTGCTGCCGCTGCTGTATGCGGACCTGCCCAAGGTGGAGGCCCAGATGGCGCAGCATCGCTACAACAGCGTGCGTTGGGTGGAACACCTGGATCCCGCGACCTTCCGCACCGACCTGGATCGCAAACGCGAACGCTTCCTGATGCGCTACAACGAACAGGACTGGCGTAGCTGGACGCTCGCCGACCAACGCACCTTCGAAGCACTGAAGGCGCGGCAATTGGCGTCTTATAGCAAGCCTGCGGCGGCGACAACAGCGTCCATGCAAGCGGCGATGGAAGCTGTTGTAGAGGAAGCGGAGCCGGATGTTTCCGAAGTGGAGCCTGAGGTCGAAGCTGAAGCGGACGGAGGGGAGGCGCGGGTGGTGGAGCCCATGAACGTGGAAGGGGCCGATCGGAACTGAGCCATGAGCACGAGCAGAACCTTGGACGGTGATCGCCGCGAAGTGCGCTACTGGCTACTGTTCTTCATCGCGGCCCTGTGGTTCAGCGGGCTCACCGCGGTGCCCTTGGAGTGGGGCACGGCCTGGCTGGCCGACCTCACGCGGACTTGGAGCGGCCCCTGGCATGGCTGGGCGGAGCAGGCGGCAGTGGCCATTGCCGATGTGGGGCAGCGACATCCCTTTCTGTTCTATGGCACGGATTGGTTGGCCTTCGCCCATGTGGTGATCGGCCTGGCCTTCCTCGGTCCGTTGCGCGATCCGGTGCGGAACAAGTGGGTGGTCGAGTGGGGGCTGTGGTGCTGCCTGCTCGTGTTGCCGCTGGCCTTCCTGTGGGCGCCTGTCCGCGGGATACCCTTCTTCTGGCGGTGCGTCGATGCCTCCTTCGGGATCATCGGCGCCATCCCCCTGTGGCGGGTGTGGACCTTGATCGGTCGGATCGAAAAAGAACCTGTCAGAACATGAGAAAGCTGCTTCTTCGAAAGGACCGGGACGTGTTCTTCGCTGTCACGCTATTGGCCTTGGCCACCGGGCTCGCGTTCGCTCCGGACGCCTTCCTGCCGATGCTGGCCCGGGCGTTCCTGATGGAATGGGCCGCTGTGTTCGCTGTGGTCCTGGTTTGGGCGTTATGGCGACGCCGTGCGTGGATCGGTACGGCCGCCACCATGTCCGTTGTGATGGTCCTCTTCCAGGTCGACGCGCCGGTGGCCCCTGAACTGCATGAGCGATCGGCAGCATCGTTGCGGGTGGCCCAATTGAATCTTCTTCAGCCGAACCGCCGGCATGCGGAGGTGGTGCGGCTCGCGCTGGAAAGCGGTGCGGATGTCATCTCGTTCCAGGAGGTGAGCGCGACCTGGGCGGTGGTCCTGGAGCGTGAACTGGGTGCGGCGTATCCGTTCCATCGCTTGGTTCCAGGTGATCAGTGCTATGGCATTGCGCTCTTCAGCCGATCGCCGTTGCAACGCCTTGATGTCCTGAGCCTCGAGGACACCCCGGTGATCGACGCCGTGGTGCTTTCAAGCGATGGTCCCGTGCGCGTGATCAGCGTTCATGCCAATTCCCCGGGCACCTGGAGCGACCATCGCAGACGCAATGCCCAGTTGGAGCAGCTGGCCTCCATTGTTCGCGTTGAGCACCTGCCTACGATCGTGGTCGGGGACCTGAACACGGTGAGCTGGGACCGCGCCATGTGGCGGCTGTGCGTCAACAGCGGACTGCGTGTGGGCACCTCATCGACCACCCCCACGTTCCCTTCGCTCTTTGGCCTGGCGCTCATCCCCATCGACCACATGCTGGTGTCACCAGGCACCTCCGTGGTGAACAGTGCGTCCTTCTTCATTCCAGGTTCCGATCACCGGGGCCTCATTGCCGATATCGCGACATGAACCGTTCGTGGCGTTCGCTGCTTCCGTGGATGACCGTCTTCGCGGTCGCCATGGCCTTTCTGGAAAGTGCCGTGGTGGTTGACCTCCGTGCGCTTTACTATCCGAAGGGTTTCACCTTTCCATTGGCGCCTATCGACCGGCGCATCGCACTTACGGAACTGGTGCGTGAACTGGCCACCATGGTCATGCTCCTTGCGCCGGGAGCGCTCCTCAGCCGAAGCGGCTCGGAGCGTTTCGCCTGGTTCGTCTATTGCTTCGGTGTGTGGGACATCTTCTACTATGTCTTCCTGAAAGTGGTCCTGGATTGGCCGGCGACCTGGTTCGATCCGGACATCCTGTTCCTTGTTCCTGTGCCCTGGGTGGGGCCGGTGCTGGCGCCGGTGCTGGTATCTGTCGGTATGATCGGCTTGGGGATCTTCATGCTTCATGCACGCGAGAAGGGCCAGGCCTCACCGCTCCAACGTCGCGAATGGCTCTTGCTCTCGCTCTCGGCCGTGACGATGCTCTACACGTTCATCGAGGAACCCTTGCGGCACGTGCTCCTTCACAGCGGACAGGTGCTCAGTGTGGCCGCTTCGGGTGAAGGCCTGGGTCAGCTGCGGGATTACGTCCCGGGGCACTTCCTCTGGTCGGTCTTCAGTGGCGGTTGCCTGATCGGCCTGACGGGTCTGGTGATCGCGATGCGACGCACGGCACATGCTCGGGTTGCCGCGGAAATACGGCGCGGTACGGGGACATCGCTGAAACCTGGTGGACGCAACCACGTTGAACGTTTGCGTCTTAAGGATGGAAACACGTTGGAAAATGGTCGCTGAAACAAGGCTGTTCATCCGCTTTGGGCTCATGTCCTTCGCGGGACTGCTGTTCTACTATCTCCACCTTTACTTCGGGTTGTTCAGCAACGCGTTGCTGTTCAAGGCGCTGGCCGTGATGTTCCTGTTGAGCACGGTTCCCCTCCCCATCATCGCTGTCAACAACAAGAAGCTCTTCCCCGAACTGGGCTGGAGCGGAAAGCAGGTGCTGACCTTGGCCACTGTGTTGTTGCTCGTGCATCATTTCATGATGACGTTCGTGTTCGTCATGTTCCTCTCCGACGGGAACACCTTGTAAGGCGCGAAACAACCGGCATGCACCTTGCGTTGAATGAATTGTAACCGGGCCCGTAAGCCCGCAAAGACATACCTGGTCACAGGCGGCACAAGAGCCTAAGCGCAGAAGAACGCCTCTGTCCGAGCCCGTAAGCAAGGAGATCAGGAGACGAAGAAGCCCGCCCCGTAAGGCGGGCTTCACCTTTTCCGATCCGTTCCTCAACGCGCGGGCACCGGAGCGTCCTTGTGCCGCAGGTCCGCGTTGTACACCAAGGCGATGCTCACCGTGGAATTCAGCTCGAGAAGGTCAGCGCCCATCGCCGCTCCCGGGCGTTCGATCACCTGGTACAGGTAACCGGCGAGGATGCTGAAGGGTCCGCTCACCTGATAGCCGAGCAGTGCCGAGATCCTGTTCTGGTTGATATAGTCCAGGCGTTCGGAGTTCCCGAAGTTCAGGAAGACCTCATCGTACAAGTTGGCCGAGAAGACCCCTGGTGCGACCTTTTCATGGCCGAGCGGCAGGGTGAGCCACACGCGATACCGGAACCGGTTCTGGTAGACGTATTCGTCGAACACGCCCTCTGTGGGATCTTCTTCCGAAGCGACCAGCTTCGCTATGAACCGCTCCTCCATGCGAAACCGGTGGGCGATCCCCAACCTTCCATAGGCGCTGCCCAGTTGAACCTGTTGGTACAGGTGGTTCTCCCAGTTCTGGAAGTTGATCGGATACGCGCCGTACTGGTAGTTGAAATAGTAGCTGTACCCCAGCGTGAACATCACCTGGTCGTTCAGGTGGTAGTTCACCGCGGGGCGGATCAGCAATTGCTGCCAGTCCGCACCCAGGTTCGTCCGGCGGATGTGCGCCTCGGTGTGAAAGCTCCACTTGTCGCTGAACCGCTGGTCGCCCCAGTGGGAGATCCACAAGTTGGCGTTCGGATCGGTGACACGCTGTGCTTGCGCGGTCGTTCCGAACATGAGCAACGCCGTGCAGAATAGAGTGAAGCTCCGCTGACCCATGGCGCAAAGGTCTGTTCTAACTGGCAGACCGTTCCTTTCTGCTTTCACAGGCCGTCATGGGGTGTGGGAACGGGGGCATGAGCTGCCCCATCCTTTCTGGTTCCTCCGCTCCTCAAGAACGACCATGCAGAGCCTGATGTGCTTGCAGGCATTCCCAAAGCGTGGGATCCTGAAGGTTCAGTCCTCCACCACCAACGATTCCGCGTCGGCCCCTAGTTCGAGGAGCCCCTGCCGGATGTGGGAAACGAAGCCATCCGGGCCGCAGATATAGAAACGCTGGCTGAGGTCGGGTGCCAGTTCGATGAGCATGTCGCGGTCGATCCGCCGTTCCCTGAACCCGATCACGTTCTGCCGCGTGAAGATGTTGATGTAATCCTTGCGCAGGAGGCGGGTCAGCTCCTCGTGCATGATCACATCCTCCACCGTTCGGTTCGAGTACACCAGCCGGTTACCACGCAACAGCTTCGTGTGGTGCAACTGGCGGAAGATGGCCAGGAACGGTGTGATGCCCGATCCCGCTGCGAAGAACACGCCCGGCCCCTTGAAGGTGATGGCCCCGAAGGGTTCGCTGATCACCAGGTGATCACCGGTGCGCAAGCGGCTCATCCGGTCGGTAACGCCGTGGTGGTCACGGTAGATGCGGATGATCAATTCGAGGTCCGGCCATTCCTGCAAGGAGGTGAAGGTGAAGGGTCGCGAAGCCACGGGTCCTTCGGGCGGATCGATCGAGACATAGGCGCCCTGCCCCGGCACGAAGGCATAACCGGGTGGCCGCTCAATGCGGAACCGCTTCACATCGGGGTTGATGTACACCGACTCCAGGATCTTCACTCGGTGATCGCCCATGCCTCCAATGTAGTGTCACGCGATCAATGACGGTCTTTCGCAGGGTCATAGCCCGGATGAAGCCGGAAGAGACTGTCCTGCAGCCCAGCAGGTGCGAGCTGCACTTTGAACAGCTCGTAGTTCAATTCCTTCAGGCCCTGAGCGGCGTGGTGCCGGAGCGATTTCGGTTCGACGAAACCGACGCGTTCGATCCGGTATTCCATGATCGCCCCCTTGCACATGGCGCACGGTTCAAAGGTGGTGATGAGCACCAGGTCGTCGCGGTCCAGCGCATCAAAGCCTTCCGCACCAAGGGTGCGCAAGGCATCGCTGATCGCGTTGATCTCAGCGTGACCACCTGCGTTGGCATCGCGGAGCACCGTGTTGTAGCCCCGACCGATCACCGTGTTGCGGTAGACCAGAAGGGAGGCGACCGGTACGTCGAGGCTCTCGATCGCAAGGGAACCCAGCACGCCCAGTTCGTTCACCTCCTGGGGCGCCAGTTGGGCGGACGGTTCGAAGATGTAGGCCTTGTGCACCAGCATCCACAGCAAGATCAGCACGCCAGGTATCAGCAGGAGCAGGAACGCGCGACGGAGCAGGGCTGTCCTCAAGGGTCAACGGATGTTCATCACCCTTACCACCGATCGCCGTCCATCGGGTGCAGTGCGTTGAATGAGCAGGAGGCCGGGGGGTGCTCCGGGAACGCCCAACGTGAGCGTGTTCGTGTTGCTCGAGGCCGTTGCGACAAGGCGGCCTTGGGCATCGAGGACGGCGATCGCTCCCAGGGCATCACCCGAGCGGCAGATGATCAACAAGGACCCTTGCAAGCTGCGGACGTCGAGGTCCGAGGCGGGCATGGCCTCGGAAATTCCGTTGGTGCCGCTGGAACAGGAGGGGTGGAAGCTGAAGTTGAGCGAATTCGTCGCACCTCCCTGGACGAAGGGTTGCTGGGGGCCGAGAACGGGCTGGGCTGAAATGCCATAGACCAATTGGCCGCCCAGCGGCGTCGGCTGCACCACGCTGAGCGTATAGTTGCCGGGGGGCAGGCATGCAGGTGCGAGGTCCTGCTGGTTCAAGGCATCCAGTTCGAGCGTTCCGGAGGCCACCGTGTTCCCATTCTCGTCGGTGATCGCATAGACAAAGCTCCCGATCACGAAGGCTCCTCCATAGTTCGCCATCGTGATCTCCAAGGGCGCACACGGAGCAGGCGGACAGAGGTTCAAGGTATCGGTCCAAACGCAACCCAAGGCCTGGTAGAAGAAGGTCCAAAGCTCCAGTTGGCCGATGAAGGACCCTTGGGGGATGATGGCTCCGGGTTTCACATCGAGCACATGCGGCTGAGGCCCCTGGCCGATCCCGAAATACCCGACGGTCTCCTGCGCGAGCGTATCGCCCTGTGTGTCGAGCAATACGAAACCGGGGTAGTCGAACAGGGTGCTGCTGGAATTGGCCGCGCTGAGCACAAGCGCCGTGTCCGTGAACGGATGCCAGCTGAGCGGGCTCAGGACCAGGCTGTCGCATGGGGAACCTCCGCCTGCGGTCACGGTGAACTGGTGTTCTGGCGCCGGAGCGAAGTCGCCGATCCCGGAACCGTTGATGGTGATGGTGTAGGTGCCCGCCGCCAGCGTACCGAGGCTGAAGGACTCGTCTTGCGGAACCAACACCGGCAGGCCGATGCCCTGCGAGGCGGCGGTCACGGTGAGCTGCACCTGGTTGCCAATGACGTTGGAACCGGTGCTAACGATGTAACTGTTCGAAGCGGAAAGGTCCCCGAACAAGGTTAGCGTCACGGGATCCGCTGTGGTCGGAGCTGCCGGGAATACGCCGATGCTGTTGATGTAGTAGAAGGTCTGGGCCTGGGCTCCCACGGCCAGGACCAACAGGCAGGAGAGGAGAGTGCTTCGCATGGTCGTTCGGTGTTGTGGCAATGACTTGCCTTGCGTGCCGTGCGATGCCCAGTCATCGAAGATCGCGCTTCCTTTCGGATCGGATCAACCGCCCGTGACATCCATGAAGGGCCTCATGGCCTCGTCGATGTTCTTGCGGAGTTCCATGAGCCTTACCGCGTAGTGTTGCAACGCCTTGTCACCTTCTGTGGCCGGCACCCATTCCTTCACCGGTAGGGGCGATCCGCTGTCATCCATGGCCACGAACACGATGATGCAGTGGGTGGTCTTTACCCGGTCATTGGTCCGTGGGTCCTGCGCGCTGATGTCAACCGCGATATGCATGCTGGTGCGTCCGGTGTGGATCAACCGGGCCTGTGCCTCCACGATGTGGCCGATGCGGATGGGATGGAAGAAGCGTATCCCTCCGACGTAGACCGTCACACAATAGTGACCGCTCCAGTTCACGGCGCAGGTGTAGCCCACCTGGTCGATCCACTTCATCACCATGCCCCCATGCACCTTGCCTCCGAAATTGACGTCCGTGGGCTCAGCCAGGAAACGGAGGGTGGTGCCGTGCATGTTCGATCAGCTCTTCATGTTGTCGAACTGCAGGGGCAGCTCGAAATCCGTCTCGCGGCACAGGGCCATCACAGCCTGCAGGTCGTCCAGCTTCTTGCCGTTCACACGGATCATGTCGTCCATGATCTGGGGCTGCACTTTCAGGCCGCTGTCCTTGATGGCCTTCACGATCTTCTTGGCCGTTTCGCGCTCGATGCCCTGCTTTATCTTCACGCTGCGGTACAGCAACTTGCCGCTCGGCGCAGGTTCGGCGCTGAGGTCGTAGGCCCGCACGTCCACTTTCTGTTTGGTGCTGCGCTCCAGGAGGATGTCCACCAGGGCATCCAGCTTCAAGGGATCCTCCGTCCCGAGCTTGATGGTCAGCGCTTTCTTGTCGAACTCAATAGAGCAATTGCTCCCGCGCAGGTCATAGCGCGTTTCAACCTCGCGCTTGGCTGTGTTGATCGCATTGTCCAAGGTCTGCAGGTCGACCTTGCTGAGGATGTCGAAACTGGGCATGGACGTTCGGTGGTGCAGGCAAATGTACCCGCTGTCCCATGACCGGCAGGGGGTCAGCTGATGACCTCCGCCTTCGGATAACGCTTCTTCCAGAACTCCAACTTCTTGATGTTGGAGATGGTGATCGTTGTTCGCGCATCAAGGCGCACCTTGATGAGCTCCACGCCCTTTTTTACAGGTTGGCTGAGGATCAGGGGTGGTTTCTTTCGGGGCATGCTTCGATTGACTTGGTCGCGATGGTACGGGAAAGATCCGTGCCGGGATACGTGAGTGGCCGGATCGTCAGGTTTTCGGACGATCAGGCGGGTTCCAGTGGTGAAATATAGGGATCATGCCGTACTTCACCGTCGATGTCCGTGGAATTGCGCCCTGTCCGATCCTCAGCCGAACTGCGCACCTTCATCCGGTTGCCTTCCGTGCTTCCTGGCATGCGGCCTAACTACGTGCCTCCGCTTTGGTCCGAGGAGGCCTCCTGGCACGACCCGCAGCGGAATCCAGCCTTGAGCGGTCATTCCGTGGTGCGCTTCCTGACCTTGAACAAGGGGGTGGTCACCGGCCGGGTCATGGGCTTGATCCATGAGGGATATAACACTGATCATCAAGAACATACGGCGCGTTTCCATCAGCTCGATGCGGTGAATGACACGGCTACGGTGCGTACGCTTCTGGGGGCTGTGGAGGGCTGGGCCAAGGAAATGGGCATGGATCGGCTGATCGGGCCCTTCGGGTTGAGCGACAAGGACCCCCAAGGGCTTCAGGTGGAGGGCTTCGAGCACCTGCCGGTGATCGCCACCGCCACCAATCCGGACTACTTGCCGGGTCTGGTGGAGGCCTGTGGCTTCACCAAGCACGTCGACTGTGTCAGTTATCGGCTGAAGGTCCCGGAGCGGGTCCCGGAGCGTTACCAACGCGTCGCCGCACATGTGCTTCGTTCGGAAGGACTGCGGGTGTTGACCTTCAAGGACCGGAAGGCACTGAGGCCGTGGATCGTCCCCGTGTTCGACCTGGTGAACCGGACCTACACCGACCTGCTCGGGTTCGTGCCCCTGTCAGGTCCCGAAATGCGGAAGCTGGCGGACAGCTACCTGCCCCTGCTGGATCCGGAGTTGGTGGTGGTGGTCGTGGATACGGCTGATGACCCGGTGGCTTTCGTGGTGGCGGTGCCCGATCTGAGCGAGGGCCTGCAGCGGGCCAGGGGAAGGCTGTTCCCGTTCGGTGTGCTCCACATCCTCCGGGCGATGAAGCGCACGCGGCAACTTGACCTGTTGCTTGGGGCGGTCCGCAAGGACCATCAAGGGCGGGGCCTGACCGGGGCATTGGGCGTTCACCTCCTCAGCGTAGCCCGCAAGCGTCAATTCACGCACATCGACAGCCACCTCGTGCTGGAGACCAATGTGAAGATGCGGGCACAGATGGAACGGCTGGGCGGCGAAGTATACAAGCGCTTCAGGATCTATGGCAAGGCGATCTGACGTTCCTTGTTCCTTCCCTCCAACTTGGGGCCATCGGTTCGATAAGGCGACACTGTTCCGACCTTCGACCGTGTAAATTCGCTTCTCCAATTCACCTTCTCCATGATCCGTACGTTGACCCTTTCGATCGGCATGTGTGTCGGCCTCGGTGCTCAGGCACAGCTTACCATTACAGACAGCCTTAGCACCGCGCAGATCGCCACCCTGCTGGAAGGATTGAACGTTGCGGTGAGCAACGTGACGACGACCTGTGATGCACGGGCTGCCGGTGAGTTCAGTGGCTTTTCAGAGATCCCCTTCACCCAAGGGATCATCCTGAGCACTGGTGCCGTTGATGACGCCGCAGGCATCAACATGTACACGGGGACATCGACCGCCTTTTCGTTGGTCGGCGATCCGGACCTGGATTCCCTGGCCGCGGTGCCCACCACCGATGCCTGTGTGATCGAGTTCGACTGCGTCCCGTTCGGCGACACCCTGCTCTTCAACTTCGCCTTCGCCAGCGAGGAATACCCGGAGTTCGTGGGCACGTTCAACGATGTGTTCGCGATCCTGTTGAGCGGCCCTGGCATCAACGGGGAGATCAACGCGGCCACCCTGCCCGGTGGCGTCACAGTGAGCATCAACAACGTGAACGCCGGCTCGAACAATCCGTATTACTACGACAACGAGAACCCCCAAGGACAGTACGTGGGCTATGATGGGTTCACCATTGGCCTCACCGCCTTCGCCGTGGTGCAGCCGGGCTCCACCTACCACTTCAAGGTGGCCATCGCGGATGCCATGGACCAGATCTTCGATTCCGCCGTGCTGCTCGAGGCCTTCAGCTTCCGCAGTGTGGACATGAGCACGCGCGTGCCCGGTGTGAATGCTTCATCGGTGCGCATCGGAACGGGTGAGGGGTTCATCCAGGTCAACGTTCCCGCTTCCTCGGGCCGTACGGACGGTCGCATCCTTGACGCAACGGGTGCCATGGTGCGCACGTTCGCGCTTACCGGCGATCGCAGCGTAGTGTCCATCTCGGATCTTGCTTCGGGCGCTTATGCGGTGGTCCTCGATGGTGCTGAAGGGCGCATGGTGGGCCGCTTCGTGAAACCCTGAGCGCGGCTTGCTTCAGTGCCGGAAGTGGACGAAGAGGCGTCCGAAATTATCGCCGTCCTTCTCCACCCGGTGGTAGAGCCGCTTTACCGCAGGCTGCTGCAGGTAGCGGATCACCTTCTTCTTCAGCTGCCCGCTGCCCTTGCCCGGGATGATCTCGACCAGCGGGATCCTGCGGTCCACGGCCTCTTGCATGATGTCATCCAGGGCCCGGTCGATGTCCCGACCCTTGTTGAAGATGTCGTGCAGGTCGAGCTTCAGTTTCGCCATCGCTGAATGGTGCTCAGATCCGCGCCTGGTAGGTGTAGAGGTCGTAGTACCGGCCCTCCTTCGCGATCAGTTCGCCGTGGGTGCCGCGCTCAGCGATCACGCCGTGCTCGATCACCAGGATCTCGGTGGCCTGGCGGATGGTGCTGAGGCGGTGGGCGATCACGAAGGTGGTGCGGTCCTTCACCAGTTCGTTGAGGCTCTTCTGGATCAGCCCTTCGCTTTCCGTATCCAGGTTGCTGGTGGCCTCGTCGAGGATCAGGATCCGTGGGTCGGCGAGCATGGCCCGTGCAATGGCCACACGTTGCCTCTGTCCGCCGCTGAGCTTCACCCCGCGCTCGCCGATCAGTGTGTCCAGTCCCTGTTCCATGCGGTCGGTGAACTCGTTCACGTACGCGGCTTTCACGGCGTTGGCAAGTTGCTCTTCCGTGGCGTTGGGGCGTGGGAAGAGGATGTTCTCACGGATGGTCCCTTCGAAGAGGAAATCGTCCTGCAATACCACGCCCAGGTCGCAGCGGTAGGAGGCCAGGTTCACCTTGCTGAGGTCATGCCCGTCAATGGTCACCGTTCCTGAAGTGGGGGTGAGGAAGCTGGCGGCCAGCCCCGCGATGGTGCTCTTGCCGCTCCCTGAAGTGCCCACCAGGGCGATCACGGAACCGGCATGCGCTTCGAAGGTGACCCCGTGAAGGACCTCCTTGCCTTGGTCGTACGCGAAGTGCACGTCCTTGAACACGATGTCGCCCTTTACCCCGGACAGGCGTATGGGCCGCTCATCGGGCATGTCCTCCGGGTCGAGGTCCATGATCTCCTGCATGCGGTCCAAGCCTGCGAAGGCCTCGGTGAACTGGCTGCCGATGTTGCTCATCTGTACGATGGGCGCCACCATGAACCCGAGCAGCACCGTGAACTGCAGGAAGTCGCCGGTGCTGAGCTTGTCCTCCACCATCAAGGTGGCCCCGATGCCCATGATCCCCGCGCTGGCCAGCCCCAGCAAGAGGGTGGAAATGCTGCTGATGAGCGAGGTGGTGGTGAGGCTCGTCTTCACATTGTCGAACAGGCGCGCGACCCCTTTCTCAAAGGTCCGGTTCTCCTGTTCCTCGGCCCCGAACCCTTTGATAACACGCACACCGTTGAGCGTTTCCGTCAGTCGCCCGGTGACCTCCGCGTTGATGACACCGCGGGTCCGGAAAATGGGACGGATGCGGGCGAAGGCCTTCATGGCGATGAACGCGAAGATGCCCACCGGCACAAGTGTGTAGAGCGTCATCACCGGACTGATCGTGATGAGCCAGATCAACGAGACCACCGCTGTAAGGGTGCCGCCAACGAGCTGCACAAGGCCCGTCCCCACGAGGTTCCGCACGCCTTCCACATCGGTCATGATGCGGCTCACCAACGCGCCGCTCTTGGTGCTGTCGAAGAAGCTGATGGGCAGGGAGAGGATCTTGCGTTGCACCTGGGTACGAAGCTGGCTGATGAGCAGTTGGGCCTCCACGCTGAGCAACTGCGTGAGCACGTAGCTGGTGATGCTCTGCACGACCAGCGAAACACCTACGGCGATCAACAGCAGCTTGAGCATGCCCATGTCCTGGCCCGCCACCACATCATCCATCAGGTATTTGGTCGAACCGGGCAGCACCAGTCCGGCCGCACGGCTTACCACGATGAGCACCAGCCCGATCAGCACGTTCTTCCGCCGGGGCCAGATGAACTGCCAGAACGCCTTGCGCCATGTCATGGTCCGGGTGCTCGGAGGAAGGCCGTCCGCAGCGGCGCGCATACGCGAGCGGGCCAGGCTGGGGATGCGTTCAGCGCGGGCAGTGTGGGAGGATCGCGTGTTCAAGCGTGAAGAGGTCGGTGTCGGGACAGCGCGAAGAGGCAAGGGCCGGGCCATCCGCTCCCTTGCGGACGGATCGTCAGGCCTTGGACGAGATCACGCAAGTGCGAGCAACAGCCCGGCCAATGCGGCCAGGAGCATGGCCGTGAAACCGATGCCCACGTACCGAAGAAGCCTGCGGCCACCCACAAAAATCACGATGCCGAACTTGAAAAGCGTATTGGACAAGGCTGCGAGGATGATCGCGGTGACCTTCACACTGGCGTCGACACCTTGATCCATGCGTGCCATGGAGAGCGTGATCGCATCCATGTCCGTGGCACCGGAGATCACGCTTGCGGCATAGGTTCCATGGGTGCCGAATCGATCCATGGTGTACGCCACCAGCCATTGCACGCCCATGTAAAGCAGCGCGAATTGAAGGGCCATGCGGAAGTTCAAGGGGTTGCTGAGCGGCACATCGTGCTCCTCGGAGCGATCCAGCTTGCGATGCAGCAGGAACGCCGCACCGAGCCCGGCAACGGTGGCCAGGGCGATGGGTAGGAGCATCAACCGGGCAAGTGGCGCGTTCACCACCCAGCATTCGATGAGCACCCGTGGGAACATGATGGTACACGCCGCCACGATCCCCACGGCACCGACCGGGTCGTTCCCTCCCCGCTGGACCGAACGCCGGGACAGGTCGAGGGTGACCGCCGTGCTGGAGATCAACCCGCCCAGGATGCCAGCGACCATCGTGCCTTTACGCCCTCCAAGCACCTTGGCCATCAGGTAGCCGGCCAGGCTGATCCCGCTCACCAGCACTACCATCGTCCAGATGTCCTTGAGGTTCCATAGACCGTTCGGCCCGAACGACCGCTCCGGAAGGAAGGGCACCACCACCACGGCGATCACCACGAACTGGATCAGCGCGCGGATCTCCTCCATGGTCATCGTTGCCACGAAACGGTGCAGCGGGACCTTCACCGACAGCAGCGCAGTGACGATGACGGTAACGATGATGGCGAAGAGGACCTGGCCGTCGAAAACAATGGCGCCCAGCAGGAAGGCCAGGATGCTGCTCATTTCGGTGCTGCCTCCGTAATGCCCCGGCTTGGCCGTGAGGGTATAGGCCTTGATGAGCAGCACCATGAAGCCCAAGAAGGCGGATGCGAAGAGCCAGATGCCGTACTCCTTGGCCAGTAGTGCCGTCAGGAAACCGAACAGGGTGATCAGCGTGTAGGTACGGACCCCGGCGAACAGCTGCTGCTCCCTTTCCACCACACGCTTTGCATATTCCCGTTCCAACCCGATGAGGAAACCGATGCCCACGGCCACCAGCAAGCGCACCAAAAGGTCCTGGGTCGCGGCTGCGGAGAGGAGTTCGTTCATGTTCCGTACACTTTGGAGCGGTGCAAGCCTCGCAGGTTCACTGCGGGAGGTGCCGGTGTTGCAACGATCAGGAACGACGGATCTTTCCCAAGTTCAGGACCTGCAAAGCGCCCAGTGCGAAGCGAAGTTCGGATCTTAATGGCAGGTCGGACATGACCCGGGTCAAGCACCGTTAGCTGCTCAGTAACAAGGACGGGGAAGGTGGTGGACTGTCGGTAACGGAACGATGACCAACGTTGCACCGGGCCGGTGGTGCCCGATCGAAGGGCATTGACCTGTTCGCCCAAGGTCGGTCGCCGCCTGCTGACCCGGGGCATGTAGGCCGGAGCGGTGGGTAGGGGCGGCTGCTCGGACAGCGGTGGGATCCCCATGTTGGCTGGGTGACAGGCTGGCACGAAAGCCATCGATACATGCGTTCGGCACGGATCTGGGCGTTCATGATGACTATGGAACGAGAAACGACCGTTGAACGCACCATGCTGGTCGACGCTGGTCCCGAAGTGGTCTGGAGGGCCCTGACGGAACCGGAGCTCACCAAGCTTTACATGGCGGGCTGGATGGGGCTGAGCTCCTGGAAACGCGGCGAACCCCTTCAATGGATGGAGAAGCAGGGGGACGAGCGCGTGCGACAGGCACAGGGCGTGGTGATGGAGAGCCTTCCAGGACGCCGTCTTCGGTATACCTGCTTCAACCCCGCCAGCGGCCTGCCGGACGAGCCAGCGAGCTACACCACCGTGGACATCACCCTGGAGGTGGAACGCGATGGACGCACCCGCCTGCACCTGTGGCATGGCGATTTCGCCGGGTTGCCCCAAGATGTTCGCCGCGCAAGGGAAGCCGGCCGGGAATGGGTGGAGAAACTGGTGGGCCTGAAGCGGGTGGCGGAAGAGCAACAGGACCAGATGGCCGCCTAGGCCGGTCCGGGTCACTTCTTGGCCACGGCTTTCTTGGCCGCTTTCTTCGCGGGCTTGGCCCTTGCCGCCTTCTTCGCAGCCACCTCCTTGCTCGCAGCGAAGGCCGTGACCCTGGCTTTTTCAGCCTTGCGCTTTTTGCGGGTGTTGCTGGACTTCGCTGTCGTGATGCCGATGCTGCTCTTCGATCTCCGCAATGCGGCTTTCTTGGTGGTCATGGGTGGTGCTTTCGCACAAGCTAGGCCACGGCGTTGTGCTCCCGACCAAAGTGAGCATCCACCATAGTTTGCGAAGGACCTTGGGGGCGTTCGCGATCGCCGGTGGGCTTGGTCCCCTTTCCGTGATTTCTCCGGACCTTGCGCCCTCGCGAACGCATAGGCTGCGGCTGCGAGCACTCATGCGAATGCGCACCAACACCCTGCTTGATACGGCCAAGATCCCCGGCAACGGCGGTGAACTGCAGTTCTACGAGCGCAACGGGGCCTATTCGATCGAAGTGGTCGGTATCAACGGGGCGTTGATGACCACGGGTCTTCATGGTTCGGAGGAGTCACTGGCGGAGATCGCCATCAAGAAACTTCCGGATGCGCGCTATGCCCGTGTACTGGTCGGTGGGCTGGGCATGGGCTTCACCCTGGCCGCGGCGCTGAAGCATGTGGGCCCCAAGGGCGAGGTGGTGGTGGCGGAGCTGGTGCCCGAGGTGGTGAAGTGGAACCAGGGCCCCTTGGGTGCGTATGCGGGCAACCCCATGCTGGATCCCCGCGCCACCATCAAGGTGGTCGATGTGGTCGATGTGGTCCGCACCGAAAAGGGCGGTTACGATGCCATCCTGCTCGACACCGACAACGGGCCTGAAGGCCTCACCCAGCCGGCGAACAGCAGGCTCTACTCCATGAAGGGGTTGCACAATGCCTTCCGTGCGTTGCGGCCCAACGGTGTGCTGGCGATCTGGAGCACCGACCAGGACGCCCCCTTCTCCCGTCGCCTCGCACAGGTCGGCTTCCGCGTGGATGAGCAGAAGGTGTTCGCCAACGGCTCCAAGGGTACGCGCCACCACCTCTGGTTCGCTCAGCGCGGGAAGTAGCGGATCGGGGATCCTCGTCCCCTTTTCTCCGCCTATTTGGGCAACGGACTTCCCACGGGCACTGCGCAGTCGTGCCCGGGCTGGCCGTGAGGCGGGTTCATGCCGGCCGGTGTGACCACATTGTTCGTTCCCACTGCAGGTGCGGCAGGAATGCTCGTGGTGATGGCTGGTTGTTGCATCGCAGGTGAAGGCGAGGAACCCGGGGCAGGAGCCGTGGACAACGAAGCGCCCACCGGGATCTCACAACGGTGCCCCGGTGTTCCGTGCGCCGGATTGGGGTCGCTGACAGCGGCCGTTGCGGGTTGTACCTGGACCGGGTCCACTGGCGTGGATGGTGTAATGACCGTTTCCGCTGCCGGTGCGGCGATCTTGACGTCATTGGCCGGTTCTTCCGCGCAAGCGGCGAACAGCAGCGTGAGCGTCAGTGCCGGAACGGTGATCGAACGGGGGATGTGCATGCCTGATAGGGACCGGCCGTGTTGCTGCGCGGAGGCGATGAAGGTAGGCACTGGATGGGACGGGCTCGGCGTAGTATTCCCGGTACCACTCCTTTTCCCAATGGTCGCGCTCGTCCTGCTCGGCCTCTGGTCGGCCCTCCGGCAGATCGCGCAGCACGTGTAGCGAACGGTCATCCCGCTGCGAGATCACCGGGATGCCCGCGTGGATCGGCGCTGCGGCCGCAACCCCAGGACCTTTCTGGTACACCTTTTTCTCCGCGAAGCGCTTGCCCAGGTAGGTAACGGAGCTGCCGCAAGCGCCACTGGCGTCCATGCGGATCGCCAGTTCCACATTTTCGCGCAGGGCTCTGTCCCGATGCTCGTAGGCGGCCTTCATCATGCCTTCGGTCCGATCAGTGCCATCCTAGGCAAGCGAACGAGCTTTCCCGTCAAGCACGTCGAAGCCATTGCCGCCGTGGCTGTTGGGCGTCATGCGCGGTGTGCCGAAGGAGAAGTCCTCGGGGCGGAAGTTCACCATGCGTACCTCCGGTCGCACAGGCCACCAAGGCAGTGACGCATGATAACCGGTGGTGCTTCCGTCCACGCCACAACCGAACCCACCGAGGCAGGGGCTCATCATGATCATCAAGGGGCGCTCGGCCGTTGGGCGCGGGCGGTCGAAGAACGAAGAAGGGGGGAGGTGGTGCGGACGGGACATGGACGCTCAGTTCGTTCGCTTCCATCATTCCAATGCCTCGGCTTCCTTCCATGCTGCGTATCGATCATCCAGTATCGGCTTCAGCAGGTCGAAGTTCTTCCACGTATCCTCAACGCTGTAAAAGCTCTTGCGCGTTGGTACCAAGTGGGCCTTGTAATCCGCCTTGTATCCGGTGGTCTTGTAGTAGCGGTGGGTGAACGGGTGGCCATCTCCCGTCAAGTGCTCGTCCGACAGCCATCCACCGTAGACTTTTCCGAAGAATGCGCCGGGTGTGATGGAGCGGGCGCGTGCCTGCTCCAGCAAGGGCAGGTCAACGGGGTCTGTGGGTGGCTCGAGCATTCCATGCGTATCCAGCCACATCACATACATACCGCTGTGCGTCCAGGTGCTCTCTTCGGTCACTTTGGTTCCGTCGATCTCGTGATGGTCGGGATCCTCATAAAAACCTGTGCTCTCGCCGTCCGTGTCTGGTGCGCTGCCATAGCGGTGGCGGAACCATTCCGGCGGTTCCACTTCAACGAAGCCGTCGGCTTTGTAGCGGGCCACCTGTTTCTCCAGCTTGGCGATACGCTCCTCGATGGTTCTTTCAAAGGCGGTGCCGCCATGGCCCGAATAGCGCGGAAGGGTACCGCCTTCGCTGCGGATGTACATACCGTTCTCGAGGCGGATCATCTGGTATTCCACTTTCTTGCCAGTGCGCCGTTCCAGATAGTGCAGGTGCGTGACACCACGGTAGTTCCATTGGTCACGCGCATCGCGAAGCCAGCGCAGAATGCTCATGTTGCGAAGATCAGTTGTTGGCCGGTAAGTTGACGTGGTGGTCGCTCAGTCGAATGTTCAGATCCGCGTCAAATGCAACTTCCCGATCGCCTCCACCTGCTTCGCATCCACCTCCGCCTTCTTCGCGCACTTCTTCCACGTCTTCACACCCGCCTTCACCTCATCGATGATCGCATCGGCCTTCTTGATGTTCATGTCCTTCGCCACCGCCAGCAGATCCGCGCGGGTGATGTCCAACCGTTTGCCGTTGATGCTCATCTGGTGCTGCTTCAGCCAGATGTTGCCGGGGTTGTAGGCGAAGGTCACGTCGTATGCGGGTGACAAGTGCCATTCCCCCTGCGGGTCCATCAGGAAGGAGATGTTCTTCGTGTGGTCGTCGTGGTTGCGGGCGATCGCGTTGAAGCACATGCGGCGGAACAACTGCGCAGCGGCAGGGTAGGGCAGGCCCAGTTGCCGCATGACCTGGAAGGCCTGCTCATAGCTGTATGCGACAGGGTCGTTGTAGTCCATGTGCGCAATGCCGCAGAGCGTGGCCATGTGCAGCTTGTGGGTGGTGCCGTCGGCGTCGATCACGCGGTCGAAACGCTGCGTGAGGAAGTGCGCACGGCCGTTCTCTTCCAGCAGGCGGCACGGCATCATCTCCACGCCGCAGGCCGTCGCCATCAGGTGGTAGGCGTATTCGATGCGGCCGAAGCCCAACGGATCACGCAGGGCATCGGCCGTCACACCGTCGAACTTGATCAGGCAATAAGCGAATCCCGCCGAGCCATTCACTTGGCCACTGCGCACTTCGCCTGTCTTCGCGTTGAAGGTCACGATCGCCTTTGCCCGCGCACCACCCGCCGACGTGCCCACGCGGATGATGTCCAGCAGCGCTTCCTCCTTGCCCTTCGACTTCCGTGTCGAGAATTTCTTGCGGTCGTTGAGCACCTGCACAGCCACCTGCACCAGCTCATCCACGTGCACGGCCTCGCTCGGTGCCTCCAGCGCGTGGTGCGCCGGTTCGAACTCCAGCGCCCCCATGCCGCGTTGGCCCATATAGCACAGGCGCTCCACCGGATTGCTCGACCCCGGTGTGCGGCCCTGACTACCCAGCCAGGTGTTCATCAGTTGCTCGCCGAAGCGGTCGGGCAGGCTGTCCGCCAACAGGCCGGGCAGGCCGCGGAAGGTCTCGTCCTTCAAGCTGCCGAACGCGAATACATGCTCACCGCCTTCTGCTTCCCGCAGCGGCATCATCAGCGGCGCCACCTCCAGGCCGCTGCGCGAAAAGGTGCGGTCGTACTGGAATTGCGAACGACGCTCCCGCTCGTTCCAGACCACCAGCCCCACCGGCCGGCCCCACAGCTTCACGGTGGCGTGCGTTACCATGTGCTCTTCGTTCTGGGCGTGATCACATCCGGCTTCTTGCGCCCCGCGCGTTTGCGTTGCTTCTTCAGGTACTGGGTCTGCGCCTCCACCAGCATGTATGGCGTGGGCTGCGGCTCCTGGTGGAAGACATCGAGCAAATCCAGGCGGTCCATGGCGCGCAGCACCTGCACCACGGTGAGCAGCGTGGCGGCCCGACCGGCCTCCAGCTTCACCACGGTGGTGCGGTCCAGGCCCGCGCGCGTGGCCACCTCGGCCTGGCTCAGGTTGCGCTCAAGCCGCATGCGCCGCAGCTCCGCGCCCAGCCGCTCCACCACCTGGGTATCGCTCAGGGCCTGCCAGTTTATGTTGCTTGTAGCCATCGTAAAGGTGATTCAGTTGAATAACGCGGCTTTCACCCCACAAGTGTACGCATTTTCTCTCGTTCTGTTGCGTTATAATGATGTTGATGAGCATCATATAGGCAATAAGATGCTAACAGTGATGCCTGTGAGCAACACGGATGATCAGATGATCAGACGATGAGAAGATCAGAAAATGGAATGCCTAGCGGGCAGGGAAGGAGCGGTCATTGTCTGATCTTCTGATCCCCTCATTGTCTGATCGGCCTTTGGGCGTGCCCCCTCTCCCGGCCCACGAGCCGGGACACGGGGTCCGGCTTTCCCCTCCAAGTCCTCGGCCGGATTACCGGCCTCCGGGCTTTCCGGTCCAATCCGTCACGCTAAATGCGAGAGCCTACAAAGGCCCAAGCTATTGACCAAGCCGGGTGTTCTCCATCGCATTGAATTTGGCGATGTCGGTCGGCTTGGCATCGAATAGTCCGTAGTGTGTATCGTCCAAACTATCCCAGCTCTTCAAGGCCAGGAATTCAGCTAAAGCGTCGCGCGATACGAGGATCTTGCCATGTCCGAAGACGTGCCGATTGCTGCCACGCTTCTTTACCCCGCTGATCCAGTAAAGGTCACCGGTTTCAACACATCGCCCTGAGCCTTTGCCGCTGGAGAACGCTTGCCCATTGAAGTAGGCTTTGCGCCCTGTCCTGGAGAAGTCAACGTATCCGATCCACGCGGGGCCATCATGGTTGGATCCAGTGCCCTTTTCGATATACATCAAACGACGTGGCATGGTGGTACGCGGTTATCGCCAGTTCGCCGGATTCTCCGCAATGTACTGGGCGATACGCCCGTATTCGCCGCCCTGACGGCGGATGGCGCGTTCGTGGTACCCGTCCTGCCATACGGTCGCGCCCGTTCGCCTACGAATGGCGTTGATCCGTTTGGTCGTTACAGATTTGAATGCCGCGATGATCGCCCCCAGTGATCCAGGTGCTGGGCCTTTCGGTCTGGCACGGCGGTTATCGAACGCACTTGTAGCGTCGACCCCTAGGGTCGACCCAACGGATGCCATGCCTGCGGGTGGGTCCAATACCAGGATCGCATGCAAATGGTCCGGCATGATCTGCAATTGATCAAGCCGTGTTCCCAGGTGGTGTTCAGGGATGGCGTTCCACCGGTCCAACACAATGAGGCCGGCGTCGTTCAATTCGATCTGAGCATTCGTGCCTGTGCCCACGATCCGCCCGAAGATGTCACCGCGCCGTGTTGCGCAGAGGGTCACGAAGTAGGCGCCCCGCGTGTAGTCGCGGTCGCGAAGGCGCGGGTGTTTGTGGAAGATGGGCGCCATGATCCGAAGATCGTGATCGCAAGGCGAAGATCAGGTAGTCGACCCTGGGGGTCGACGGTACAGGGTGCGTAATTGAAAGGAAGGTGCGTTGCCGATCACCGTGCCATCAATTTCGCAATGATCCCCTTCGCCGCCACCGGTATCCGCGTCCCCGGCCCGTACACATCGAAGCAGCCTGCCTGCTTCAGGATATCGTAGTCGTTCGGCGGGATCACGCCACCGGCCACCACCAGGATGTCGCCACGGTTGTAGGTATCGCGCAGCTCCTTGATCACCTCGGGCACCAGGGTCTTGTGGCCGCCGGCAAGGCTGCTGATGCCCAGCACGTGCACGTCGTTCTCGATGGCCTGCTTGGCCACTTCCTGCGGGGTCTGGAACAGCGGACCGATGTCCACGTCGAAGCCGATGTCGGCGAAGCTGGTGGCGATCACTTTGGCGCCGCGGTCGTGCCCGTCCTGGCCCATTTTGGCCACGAGGATGCGCGGACGGCGGCCTTCCTGCTTTGCGAATTCATCGGCGAGGCGCATGGCCTCCTTCATCTCGGGGTCCTGCATGCTTTCCGCTGAGTATACACCGCTAATGCTGCGGATCACCGCGCTGTACCGGCCGTAGGCTTTTTCGAGGGCGTCGCTGATCTCGCCGAGGGTGGCGCGGTGGCGGGCGGCGGTGACGGCGAGTTCCAACAGATTGGCGGCGAGCGGCGAGTCGGCCAGTTGGCCAGTAGGCTCGGACTGGCCGCTTGCCGACTTGCCACTTGCCGCTTGAGTCAGGGCCTCCAACGCTTCCTTCACCTTCCCCTCCTCCCGCTTCGCCTTCATCTTCTTCAACCGCGCGATCTGCGACTCCCGCACTGCCGTGTTGTCCACCTCCAGCAATTCCATCATCGTCTTGTCGTCCGTCACGAACGCATTCACGCCGATGATCCTGTCCTTGCCGGTGTCGATGCGGGCCTGGCGTTTCGCGGCGGCCTCCTCGATGCGCATCTTGGGCAATCCGGTCTCGATGGCCTTGCTCATGCCGCCGAGCTCCTCCACCTCCTTGATGCGCGCCCAAGCTTTGTGTACCAGCTCGTGCGTGAGGCTCTCCACGTAGTAGCTGCCGCCGAGCGGGTCGATCCACTTCGTGATGCCGCTGTTCTTCTGCAGGTAGAGTTGTGTGTCGCGGGCGATCTTGGCGCTGAAGTCGGTGGGCAGCGCGATGGCCTCGTCGAGCGAGTTCGTGTGCAGTGATTGCGTTCCGCCGAGAACAGCGGCCAGCGCTTCCACCGTAGTGCGCGCGATGTTGTTGAACGGATCCTGCGCGGTGAGGCTCCAGCCGCTGGTCTGGCAGTGGGTGCGCAGCGCGAGGCTCTTCGCATCCTTCGCGCCGACCTCGTGGAGCATCTTCGCCCAGAGCAGACGACCCGCGCGCAACTTGGCGACTTCCATGAAGAGGTCCATGCCGATGCCCCAGAAGAAGCTGAGGCGACCCGCGAACTCGTCCACCTGCATGCCATGCGCGATGCCCGTACGCACGTACTCGATACCGTCTGCCAGCGTGTAGGCGAGCTCCAGGTCCGCAGGCGCGCCGGCCTCGTGCATGTGGTAGCCGCTGATGCTGATGCTGTTGAACTTGGGCATCTTCTTCGCGCAGTAGCTGAAGATGTCGCCCACGATGCGCATGCTCGGGCCGGGCGGATAGATGTAGGTGTTGCGCACCATGAACTCCTTCAGGATGTCGTTCTGGATGGTGCCCTGCAACTGCTCGGGTGGTACGCCCTGTTCCTCCGCCGCCACGATGAAGAAGGCCATGATGGGCAGCACGGCGCCGTTCATGGTCATGCTCACGCTCATCTTATCCAGCGGGATGCCGTCGAAGAGGATCTTCATGTCCTCCACGCTGCTGATGGCCACGCCGGCCTTGCCCACATCGCCCTTCACCCGCGGGTGGTCGCTGTCGTAGCCGCGGTGCGTGGCGAGGTCGAAGGCCACGCTCAAACCCATCTGCCCGGCGGCGAGGTTGCGGCGGTAGAAGGCGTTGCTCTCCTCGGCCGTGCTGAAGCCCGCGTACTGCCGGATGGTCCACGGACGGATGGCGTACATGCTGCCGTACGGTCCGCGCAGGTAGGGCGGGATGCCGGCGGCGTAGTGCAGGTGCTCCATCCCTTCCAGGTCCACGCGGGTGTAGTAGGACTTGAGGGGGAGCTCTTCTCTGTTCGGAATGCTCGGTGAAAGTGGTGAGGGTGGAGAAAGTGGTAAGAGTGGATGTGCCGCCACCTTCTCACCACCTTCACCTTTTTCACCATTCGCACTCATTGCATTCACCAGCACATCCGTTAACTTCTCCACCGAGTAGGATCCTCCGATCGGATCGGCCACGCGGTCCAGGAAGCTCTCGTCGCGGAGCAGGTTGTGGATGTTGCGGACCACACGGCGCGCAAGCACATCGCCTTCGGGAAGGGCAGGGGTGGGTATCGTGAGCCCATCGCAGCCCCCTGTGATCGCACTGATGGCTTGCAACGTGGCGCGGATGATGTTATCGTAAGACGACTTCACCTCATGTGGATAACTCACCACGGCTTGGATCCACGTGGTGTGCGAGCAGTCGTGCCGGGGTTTGAATTCATCCACGACCGCTGCCCATGCTTCACGGAACGCGCGCAGGCGCGCGGCCTCCAGGAAGAGGTCGTCACCGAGATACAGGCGGAACTGGAGGCGTGCACAGGCATCATCGATGGAAAGACCTTCGGCCAGCATGGCGACCAGACGTTCCCGGCCGCGCTTGATGGCCAACTTGGTTGAAGTAGTGCCGTGTTGTTGATCATCCACTTCGAACAGTCGGACCTTGGGGTATCCACGCAGCTGCGCATTCACCTCGACCAGTTCCGTGGTATCGTATGGAAGCCGGACGAAAAGACTGAGATCCGCAGCGGACACACCCTGCCGCTGAGCTTCCTTCAACAGCCAGTTCAGCACACTTGGCGTGCCAGAGGTTACCTGCACATCGATGGCACCCAGCATCACATCCTTCAGCATTTCCGGAAGCCCATCGGGCCGATCTCCCGTGGTGCACACACCATCGATCCCGCCCATGAGCTCATCCAAAAGCCGGGCGTTGGCATTCGGTTCCCACGGTCCGATCTCCACCGACGCACGCCACGGGTTCCCGTTCCGCTTCACGCCACGGCGCCGTGGGCTTGTGGCCGCGCCCTCTCCGGCCATGTGGAAGGGGGGGAGCGTGCCTTCTCCAACGGCCACTTGGAGGGTGTCCAAGGCCTTGTCCTTCAGCTCCTTGGTGATCACGGCCTCCCATTGGGCGCGTGTGGCAGGCCGGAAGGCATCGAAAAGTCGGTCGTTCGCCATTCATCGGTCGCCGAAGCGCTTGGCGAAGGCGACGCGACGAAGTTCGTGCATTCATCGGGCTTGTTGATCCTCTGGTCCTGCTTCGGTGACCCGGGCTCCGGGTTCGTCGCTCCTGTCGATCAAACCGTGTCAGCTTAACGTAATCTTAACGCATATTGCACCCTGAAACCCTGCGCACCCATGCGTTTTCGTTCGGCTGTGACCGCTTGTTTCGTTTCCATCGCCGGCTTCGCGCAGACCGCCCCGAGCGACAGCCTCTTCAACACGGACCAGGTGGTCACCGTGAACCTGACGTTCAACGACCCGAACTTCTGGAGTACGCTGACCACGTATTTCAACAACGATCTGGGCGAGACCCTCATGGGCAGCGTGACGATCACGGACCTTACCGGGACGTGGACTTACGACAGCGTCGAAGTTGACCTGAAGGGCAACAGCAGCTACAACCATCCGGGCAACAAGAAGAGCTTCAAGATCGACTTCAACGACAACATCGGGGGGCAGAAGTACCATGGCATGCGCAAGGTGCACTTCAACAACTGTTGGAACGATCCCACCTTCATGCGCGAGAAGATCTTCTTCGACCATTGCCAGGAGCAGGGCATTGAAGCGCCGCGGGTGAACTATGCCAACATTTACATGAACGGGACCTTCTGGGGCTTCTACAACCTGGTCGAGGCCGTGGACAAGGACTTCCTGGACCGGCACATCGATGACACCGCGGGCAACCTGTTCAAGGCGGCGGACAACTTCGGTGGCGGTGGTGGAGGTGGTGGTGCGGCGGAAGCGGACCTGAAGTGGTACGGGACGGCGCAGTCCAGCTACTACGATCGCTATGAGCTGAAGACGAACGGGATCGAGAACGATTGGACCGACCTGCTGGACCTGTTGGACATGCTGAACAATGCGGATGACGCCTACTTCCAGGCCAATTTCCCCCTGCAGTGGAAGTGGAACGACCTGCTCCGTTCGCTCGCGATGGACAATCTCTTCGGGAACCTCGATTCCTACATCAACAGCGCACGCAACTACTACCTGTACCACGACAGTTCGAACACACAATGGAACTGGATCCATTGGGACGCCAACATGGCTTTCGGCAGCTATCCGGCGATGGGCCAGAACGCCCAGACCCTTTCTCCCACCTATGTCGCTGCGAACCGTCCGCTGATGACGCGGATCATGGCCATCCAAGCCCTGCGGCTGGACTACCTGAACCGCTATTGCGAAGTGCACGAGAACTTCACCAATGCCTACCTCGACCCGCGCATCGATTCGATCCGCACGCTGATCGAGCCGCATGTGGCCGCCGACCCGAACAAGCAGTACACACTGGCCCAGTTCACCGCGAACATCACCAGTGACATCACGGTCACCGGCGGCAATCCGCCCCAGCAGACGATCCGCGGGCTGAAGAGCTTCATCACCGCACGGAACAACAGCCTGAACGGCACCTTGGATTGCACCACCGTCGGCCTGGAGGAACTCGCGTCGGCGTCGGACCTGGGCGTGCACCCCAGCCCGGCCACGGACGTGGTGCAGGTGCGCCTGCCCGAAGGATGGAGCATGCGCGATGTGCACGTGTTCGATGCCCTGGGGCGTGCGGTCCCGTTGCCGACCACTTCGCGGAACGTGAATGTCACCGGTCTTGCCCCCGGCATGTACGTGGTGCGTGCCACGTGCAATGGTCAGGTGCTGAGCAACCGGTTCCAGAAGTTGTGATCCGAGGCTACCGGCCCGCTTGTCACTTCCTGTCCGACCTGAACCCTCTTCCATTGCGGGGCCTTACCTTCGCCGCCTATTTTTTCACCATGCAGATCACCAAAGACGCCGTCGTTTCCTTCCACTACACCCTGAACGACGCTGAGGGACGTGTCCTCGACAGCAGCGAAGGCCGCGAGGCGTTCGCCTACATCCACGGCTCAGGCATGATCGTGCCCGGGCTGGAAGAGCACATGGAAGGCAAGACCAGCGGCACCAGCCTGAAGGTGGAGGTGGCCCCGGAGAAAGGCTACGGCCAGGTGGACCCCCAACTGCTCCAGAAGGTGCCGGTGGACCGGTTCGGCGGCCAGACCGTGGAGGCGGGCATGCAGTTCCAGACCCCGGAGAACCACGTGTTCACGGTGGTGGAGGTGAACGATGCGGAGGTGCTGCTCAACGGCAACCATCCCCTCGCCGGTGTGACCCTGCATTTCAATGTGGACATCACCGATGTGCGCATGGCCACGGAGGAAGAGCTCAGCCACGGCCACGTGCATGGCGCGGGCGGGCACCACCACTAAGCCCTTTCATCCGGTTCATCCATGGGCCGCGTAGTTCCTCTTCCATCGCCCCGGTCCTTGCGCCTCCTGGCGATGAGCCTGGTGGCGGTGCCTTGCGTGGGACTGGCCCAGTTGATCGGCGACTCCAGTGCGTTGAAGCTCTCGGGGTACGCCGAGGCGTATTTCAGCTACGACCTGGCACGGCCCGATGACAACGAGCGCCCGGACTTTCTTTACAACCATAAGCGGACCGGTGAGGTGGCGGTGAACCTCGCCCAGATCCGTGCCGAGTACACGCGTGATCGCGTGCGGGCCGCCGTAGGCCTGATGGCCGGCACCTACGCCCAGTACAATCTGGCGGCGGAACCACCGGCCTTGCAGTACCTCAATGAGGCCACCATCGGCGTGCGCCTCTCCAGCACGCGCGACCTTTGGCTGGATGCCGGTGTGTTCACTTCGCACATCGGCTCGGAGAGCGCCATTGGGCTCGATGGCATGACCTTGACGCGCAGCCTGATGGCGGAGAACTCGCCCTACTACGAGGCCGGCGCCAGGCTCACCTACAAGCCCAATTCCAACTGGCTGCTGGCCGGCCTCGTGCTCAACGGCTGGCAACAGATCCAGCGGCCCGAGGGATGGACCAAGCTCTCCTTCGGCAGCCAGGTGCAGTATGTGGGCAACGGCGGCACCACCGTGAACTGGAGCACCTTCGCCGGTACATGGGGCCCCGACAGCCTGGGCGCAACACGCTTGTACAGCGACCTGTACGCCACCGTGAAGGGCGATGACTTCGCCATGAACCTGGGCTTCGACCTCGGGTTGCAGCAGACCTTTCCCGGGGGATGGTGGCAAACCTGGCTCAGCGTGGCGGGTATCTACCGGCAGCGCTTCGCGAAGCGCTGGTGGGCCGTGGGTCGCATGGAGTATTTCCTGGACGATGAGAGCGTGATCATCGCCGATGCCAACCTGCTGGGCGTAAGCCTCGGCCTGGACCTGGAGCTCTTCGCCAACGTGGTGTGGCGCGTGGAGGCCCGTGTGCTGGGCGATACCCAGGAGCGTTTCGTGGATGCGGCCGGTGCGCCGAGCACCACCAACACCGCCTTCACCACGGCGCTGTGCGCAAGGTTCTGAGGGGCGTCAGCGTTGTTCGTGCATCCTTGTTCGTGCATCGTACATCGTGCAGCGTTGTTCGTGCATCGTTGTTCGTGCATCGTACATCGTGCATCGTTGTTCGTGCATTGTTGCTCGTGCAGCGTTGTTCGTGCAGCGTTGTTCGTGCATCGTTGCTCGTTGTTCGTGCAGCGTGCATCGTTGTTCGGGGATCGGGCATCGTGAGCGCACGTTCCCGACGAACAACGAACAACGAGCTACTTCGTCGGCTTCTCGGCCACCAGCACGTAGATGTCCTCGTTCTCGCGCTTGAACATGTAGCGCTCCCGGGCGAACTTCTCCAGCAACGCGGCGTCGCTGTTCAGCTGGTGGATGCGCTCGCGGGTGATCTGGATGTGTCCGGCGTAGTACCCATGCTCTTCTTCAAGGGCCGACAGCTCGCGCCGCAGCTTGTAGGTGGTCCACAGGTCGTGGTCGTCGAAGAAGGCGATCCACGCCACGAAGAAGAGGATGCCCGCACCATACCGGTTGCGCAAACGAAAAGGTACGAAACGGAGCAGCTTCTGCTTCACGCTACGAAGTTCAGGTCGCCACAGGCTATGCACCGGACTCCGGCTCCGGGGAAATGAACGATCGATCGTTCACTACATCAGGGTTGATGAAGAGGCGCCATGCTCAGCCCCCTGTCGTTCAACCTTCACCAACGGCTTTCAATCCTCAAGGAAGCTGGCCGGACCGTGATAGAGGATGCCCTCTACGGGTTCTGTGAGCCTGTTGAACTGCCCTGGCTCAATACTCCCTTCGAACGAATCCGAATACAAGGTGCGCGTGCCGTTCTTCCACTTCAACCGGAGCTTGGTACGGAAGGGGCCGGAATACCGTCTGACAGGTATCAGTGCAAGCTGGCCCTGCGGAAGCACGAGCGGGCTGAAGTAGCTGTTACCGCAACCGCTGTAGGTCCAGTACTCGATCGGCGCCCACTCGCCCTTCGCGTTCAGCGCCTCCTGGATCATGATCAGGCTGCCGTCCTGTCGCCGGGCGTTCAAGGTGGAATCGGTGGTGTTGATCAGGTAGGCCGTGAAGTAACCGGTGGGTTCGTCCGGGAGCCATGTGAACTTCAGTGCTTTCAGACCCTTCGGGTGTGAGGTCGTGTCGAACTGGAAGTACAATTGCCCGGGCCTGGCGTTGAACTTTCCGGGATCCAGCGGTAGCGGATCACTGCACTCGTAAAAGGCGCTTTGGGCACCGTGGGCGGCGTGATGCTCGCTCCGGAACTGGCCGTGCGCGGACAGCGCCACTATGGAACCGCAGAAGGTCAGCAACACATCCTTCATCGGATCGGGCTTTCCATGGGAACGCCGGCCGATCGCCCGAATTGTTCAAGTCCTTACCCCAGGAACGGATACCCGTGCTCGGTGGGCGGCACGAAGGTTTCCTTGATGGTGCGGGCGCTGACCCAGCGGATGAGGTTGAGGTAGCTACCGGCCTTGTCGTTAGTGCCGCTGCCGCGCGCACCGCCGAAAGGCTGCTGGCCCACCACGGCACCCGTGCACTTGTCGTTGATGTAGAAGTTGCCGGCGGAGTGGCGCAGCACGCTGGTGGCCTGCACAATGCTCGCGCGGTCGTTGCTGATCACGGCGCCGGTCAGCGCATATTCCCCAGTGGCGTCCACCAGCTTCAGCGTGTCCATCCAGCGGTTGGCGCTGTAAACGTAGATGGTGAGCACCGGGCCGAAGATCTCCTCGCACATGGTGGTGCTCTTGGGGTCCTTGGTCACGGCCACGGTGGGGGCGATGAAGTAGCCGGTCTTCTTGTCGTAGGTGCCGCCGGCGATGATGGTGATGTTCTTTTTGTCCTTCTTCAGTCCATCGATGTAGGCGGCGATCTTGTCGAAAGCCTTCTCATCGATCACGGCGCCGATGAAGTTCTTGAAGTCGCGCGGATCGCCCATCTTCATTTCGGCGAGGTCGGCGAGCAGTTCCTTCTTCACCTGCGGCCAGATGGTATCGGGGATGTAGGCGCGGCTGGCGGCGCTGCATTTCTGCCCTTGGTATTCGAAGGCACCACGGCTGAGGGCGGTGGCCACCACCTTGGGGTCGGCGCTCTCGTGCGCGATGATGAAATCCTTGCCGCCCGTTTCGCCCACGATGCGGGGGTAGCTGCGGTAGAGGGGCAGGTTGTTGCCGATGGTCTGCCAGATCTGCCGGAACACGCTGGTGCTACCGGTGAAGTGGATGCCGGCGAAGTCCTTGTGCTTGAAGATGACCTCCCCCGCAACGGCCCCGCTCACATGGATGAGGTTGATGACGCCAGGGGGCAGGCCTGCCGCGTGGAACACTTCCATGAGCACCTGCGCGCTGTAGCACTGGGTGTCCGCGCACTTCCACACCACAGTGTTGCCCATGAGGGCGCAGCTGCTGGGCAGGTTGCCGGCGATGGCGGTGAAGTTGAAGGGCGTGAGGGCGAACACGAAACCTTCCAGGGCGCGGTATTCCAAGCGGTTCCACACGCCGGGCGAACTCACGGGCTGGTCGCTGTAGATCTGCTGGGCGTAGCGCACGTTGAAGCGCAGGAAGTCCGCGAACTCGCAGGCCGCATCGATCTCGGCCTGGTAGCAGTTCTTGCCCTGGCCCAGCATGGTGCTGGCGTTGATGGCCGCGCGGTAGGGCCCGCTGATCAGGTCGGCTACGCGCAGGAAGATGGCGGCGCGCTCCTCGAAGGGCATGTTCTCCCAATCGCGCTTGGCCTTCAGGGCTGCGGCGATGGCGTCGCGCACGTGCCGGGCATCACCATGGTGGCTCATGCCCAGCTTGTGCGCGTGCTTGTGCGGCGGGCTCATCTTCCGCGTGTCCTTCGTCAGCACGGCCTTGCCACCGATCCACATCGGTGCGTCGATGGTCGTCTTCAGTCGGCGGTCCATCTCGGCCTGCAGCGCGGCGCGTTCGGGGGTGCCGGGGGCGTAGCTCAGAACAGGTTCGTTCTTGGGCAAGGGAACGGTGAAGATGGCGTTGCTCATGGGGAAGTTGCGTCCTGTTGGCGGGCCGCAAAGATACCCGACCATTCAAATGGTAGGGACTGCTTTGCGGCGGAGCCGGTCACCTTGGGCGAACGGCCTTTGAGGCTGGTCACCACGATCATGGCCGGTGCTGAACACCTCAGGTCGAGCGCACGTCCCGTTCCCTGAGGATCACGAAGGCGCTCTTCAGCAGGACGGAGTTTGGTATGGTGACGGTGCCTCCCTCGATGGTCCGGATGAAGACGAAGAAATAGGTGATGTCGATCAGCTCGCCTTCAATGGGGTTCGATGGGTCGAGCACTTTGATGGTATCGCCCAGCTTGACGGGATGCTGGAAGAAGAGGACCAGGCAGGCGGTGACGTTCGAGAGGATGGACATTTCCGCGAAGAAGGCCACACCGAGCACGGTGATGACGGACGTCGCGAAGAGCAGGATCTCGCTCTGCTTCACGCCCCAGATGGCGGTGAGGATCACGGCCACCACCAGCAGGATCAGCAGGTTCAACAGCCGCAGTACCTCCTTCTCCTCCTTGGCCTTGAAAGCCGACCGGACCACGGCGTTCCGGATGATGTGCCGGCCCAGGTACCGCAGCAACAGGAACGTGGCGAGGCAGATGGCGGTCTCGATGAGCTGGACGCGGTATGCTTCCATGCGACTGTCGATTTCTTTGGTGCAGGCCTGCTGTTGGGGGGGCCTTAGAACTTGACCAATACGCCCCGGTTCTGGAGATCCAACGGGATCAAGGGGTTGATCGGATTGGACCGCAGGTCCAGCAACTTCAGGTGTTCCATGCCCCTGATGACCTCCGGGAAGGTGGTGATCGCGTTGCTTTGCAGGTAGAGTTCCTCCAAGGAGCGCAGGCGCACCATGTTGTTCGGAAGCGTGGAAAGCCCATCGCCTTCCAAATGCAGGATGCGCAGCCTTGGCAGTCGGGCGAAGATCTCCAGGTCCTTCTCCAGTTCCAGCGATCGGTCCTCGTTCAGGTAGAGTTCCTCCAAGGCGTCCAACTCCCCGAACCGGTCCGGTAGAACGTTGATGGGGTTGCCACTGAGGTCCAACAGGCGGAGCTTCTTCAACGCCCCGATCTCCGGAGGAAGTACCGACAGGCCATCATTGCGCAGCCTTAGTTCCTGAAGGTTCGGCAGTAGAAGCACATCCAATGGGAAGTCCTCGAAGCCTTGATCGCTAAGATCGAGGCTGAGCACCTTGTCGGGTTCGAGCAAGGCCTCCCTCAGGGATCGGTACACGGGCAGCGTATCGCTCTGCCCCAACGCCGTTGCAGCGTGCAAGATCAGCATGAACGCGGTCAGGTGGGGGGAGATGTTCATGGCTTCAGCTGCTTGGTCGATCGGTTGCTGTTCTTGTCGAGGCGGTTCCGTTCGCGGTCAGCCGAGGCCCGCATGGTGGCGCTCATGCGGGGCGCCCCAGGAGTTTCTGCAACTCTCCGATGTGCGTGGCCTCGGCCCGGTTCACGCTTCCAGAGGCCTTGGCGATCTCCACGGCGGTGCGCAGGATCAGGCTCTTGGTCCATCCATCGAAGCGCCCCGGCTCCTGCAACTGTTCCTGCTCGAATCGCGCGTATGCCTCTTTCGACGACATCCGCTTGTCCAGCGCGTGATCGAACGTGATGTCGATGTAGCGAGCGGATTCAATACCGAGGTCATCGTAGCAGCGATCATCGACCAGCCAGTGTTCCTCGACCATGCGTTTCATGGCGTCGATCTCGGCCTGAATGATGCGACGGTCACATCCCGCGATGCTGTAGAAGAGGTGCCCTAGGCTGCGGTAGCGGTCCTCATAGGTGGTCTCACGCGGATCGGTCCCAGGGGGCTTGGCGGGGTCGTTCTTTCGGTCGGTGTTGGTCATGGGCAAGGATCTTTGCTGGATGTTGGGGGCTTACCGGCGGGTCAAGGTTTTACGGCGCCCTCGCCCTGGATCAGGAAGGGCGTGGTGCCATCGGTGATGATGACCTTGGAGTTCGGCGAGTTGGCCAGGCTCTTGAACGCCTCGATGCTCTGGTAGCGGATGATGTTCTCGTTGAGCCCTTCTGTGAGCACCAATTGTGCATCACGGATGCCTTCCGCCTCGATCAAACGGCGCTGTGCTTCACTGCGCTCACGGAGCAGCTCGAACTCCATCTGTTGCGCGCGCTGCTCGGATTCCAGCTTGTCCTCGATGGCCTTGGCAAGCCCTGGTGGCAGTTTGATGCTCTTCATCAACACGCTCTCGATCACGAAACCGCGCTCGCTCAGCAGCGAGTTCATCAAGGTGGATATCTCCTGCTCAATGCCCCCCCGTTGGGCGCTGTGCATGTCCTTGGCGTAGTACCGAGCGCAGATGTCCGCGGCAGCGCTGCGGAACACGCTCACGATAACGGCCTGCTCGTAGTCCGGACCAATGGTTTCGATGATCTGGGGCACCTTCTCGGGTACGATGCGGTAAAGGATGCTGATCTCGCATTGCACGTTGAGGCCTTCCTTGCTGGGCAAGGCCAGGTCCACTTCCCGGTTCACCGTGCGTATGGGCACCTTGATCACTTTCGTGCTGAAGGGGTTCACCCCGACCAGCCCTGCGGTGATGATGCGGTCGTCGAGCTTGCCGAAGCGTTGTTTCACGCCTACGGTACCTTGCCGCACCGTGGTGCAGGAGACCAGGAGCAACAGGCATGCGAATAGTGGTGCGAGGGGCTTGTGCATGTACTGGTGTTTGAATCACAACGTGGCCTGATGGACTTGGTTCTGTGGGCTTACGTGAAGGATCGTTAATGGAGGTCGTTCGTTCAGAACGCACAGAAGAAGGTAAGTGCGTCCGTGGCCTTGGTCGAGCCCAGCTCGGCGCTGCGGCGCAGGTCTCGGCAACCCGGTTCGGGCTGATAGCTGATGTGATGGGCGATGCCCCGGTTGAACCAGGCAGCGGCCAGCGTATCGTTCAAGGCGATGGCCCGATCGAAGCAGTCGATCGCCTCGTCGATCTCTCCATAGAGCAGGTGCAGGTTGCCCTTCATGTTCCACGCGTCGGGGTCTTCGGGCGCTGTGCGCAGGGTGCGGTCCACATCCGCCAGCGCACCGGCATGGTCTCCCAATTGCTTGCGCACGAACGATCGGTTGTATTGCGCTTCCAGGTAGTCCGGTGCGAGTTCCAAGGCCCTGTCGTAATCCGCTCGGGCCCCGTTGAGGTCGCCATCGCGTTTACGCATCATGGCCCGTTGGAAGTAGATGTGCGCTTGGTCCTGCGATAGTTCCAGCGCCTTGTTCATGTCCCTGGCAGCGAGCTCCCGGTGGCCGAGGTTGCTGTGCACCAGGCCACGGTTGTAAAGGGCAAGATCGCAGGATGGGTCCAGTGCGACCGCCTGGTCCAACGCGATCAACGCATCGGACCATCTTCCCTGGCGCATGAGGGCAAGGCCGCGCAGGTCGTGGGCAAGGGCCATTCGTGGTGCGTGCCTGAGCGCCTGGTCGAACGCGATCAATGCACCGTTCTGGTCCTCCAGTTCCAATAAGGCAACGCCGCGTTTCAAGTGCAGCAAAGGGTCGTGCGGCGTGTGCAGGATCAGGGAGTCGAGGTCCACCAGTGCGGCCTCCGGGCGACCCACGATCAGGAGGGCGTCAACCTTGCCCTCGCGGAGCTGGTCATCATAGGGTTGCAGGGCAAGGGCCCGGTCCCATTCCCCTTCAGCACCCTTCAGGTCGTTCATCAAGAGCTTCACCTTGGCCCTGCGATCGAAGATGTACTCGCTGTAAGGATTCAGCTCCAAGGCCCGGTCCAGGTCCGCCATGGCCTGTGTGTTCTGCCCCAGCCGGCTCAGCAGTGCAGCGCGTTTCATGTAGGCGTCCGCGAAGTCGGCATCCATCTGGATCGCGGTGGTGTAGCGCAGCAAGGCTTGTTCGCTGTTGCCGAGCTGAAGCTGGATGTCGCCTTGCTGGATCTCCTGGATCGCATCCAGCCGGTGGTTGAACTGGGCGTGAACGGCGGGAAACGCCAGCAGCAGAAGGGAGGAGAGGAGCAGGTTGCGCATGGACGTTACAGCGATCCGGGTGGTCAGGGCGTGCCTTGGATGATGGCGAAGAACAACGGCATGCCCACGGTGATGTTGAACGGGAAGGTGACCCCCAGGGCCATGGGGATGTACAACCCCGGGTCGGCCTTGGGCGCCGCGAGGCGCATGGCGGCGGGCACGGCGATGTAGCTGGCGCTGGCAGCCAGCACCGCGAACATGAAGCGATCGCCTTCCCCCGATGTGATGGCCCCGCTGAGCCATGCCACCAGGCTCCCGTTCACCAAGGGGAACACCAACGCCATGGCGCTCACATACCCTCCGTACTTGCGGAAAGCTCCGAAGCGCGCCGCCGTCACCATGCCCATCTCCAGCAGGAAGATGGCGAGGAAGCCCTTGAAGATGTCCGTGGTGAAGGGCTTGATCCCTTCAGCTTGTTTCGCGTCGGCCACCAGGCCGATGAGCAGGCTGCCGATGAGGATGAGCACGCTGGCGTTGGTGAAGGAGTGCCGCAGCATGTGCCCCAATGTGGGCCGCTCGGTGCTCTCCTTGTCGTACCGCATCAGCAGCACCATGCCCACGATGATCGCCGGGCTTTCCATCAGGGCCATGATCGCCACCATGTGCCCGCTGAACGGCAGGCCCTTGGCATCGAGGTAGCTGCTCGCCGCCACGAAGGTCACGGCGCTGACCGAGCCATAGGCCGCCGCCACTGCACCCGCGTTCTGCACCCCCAGCTTTTTCCGCAGCAGAAAGAAGGCGAAGAAGGGGATCACCGAGGCCACGGCCATGCCGAACAGGACCTCCTTGGTCACTTGGCCATTGAGGTGCTCGTGCGCCAGTTCCTGCCCGCCCTTGAAACCGATGCTGAACAGGAGGTAGAGCGAGATGAACTTGATCGTCGTGGGCGGTATCTCCAGGTCGCTCTTCACCAAGTGGGCAATGATCCCCAACAGGAAGAACAGCAGCGTTGGATTGGTGAGGTTGGCGATCAGCAGGTCGGTGTTCATCGGCGTTCGGTTCCCTGGTCAAATGTAAAGTAAAACTTTGTGAATGATTAAGTAATACTAAATTCGCTGCCGTGAACGCCACCCATATCCACCTCCGGCCGGACGCCAGCTTGTCGCTACGGGACCCGGAAGCCACCGAACTGGGGCGAGCCATTGTGGTGCAGGGCCTTGCCCTGATGACCGAGCTCGGGTTGGAGGCCTTCACCTTCAAGAAACTGGCGGCGCGGGTGGGCTGTACCGAGGTCAGCCTCTACAACTACTTCCCCAACAAGCACCGGCTGCTCCAGTACTACTTCCAGCTCTATTGGCTGTGGGTCCGGCAGCTCTGTGGTCGCCATGCCGAACGGACCAACGATCCCCAAGTGGCCCTGAAAGCAGTGGTGGAGACCATCTGCGGTGTGTGGCCAAAGGATGCACCGGCATTGCAAATGGCGCCTCGCGACCTGCGCCTGCTCGTGATCGAGGAAGGCATGAAGTCCTACCTGCACAAGAACGTGGACGCGGACAATGCCCGGCGCCTGTTCATGCCCTACAAGGAACTGAGCGCGTTCGTGGCCGAGCGCCTGGTGGCCTGCCGCGCCGATGTACCCATGCCGCGCAGCTTCGCCACCACGGTGATCGAAATGGCCCACTCGCTGCCCTTTGCCATGGAGCACCTGCCCTCGCTCACTGAGCTCTCCAACCGCAAGGACCTGAAGCATCTCGCGAAACATCTGTACGACCGTACCATCACCTACCTCGAACACGCAAAACCCGACACCCGGAAATGAGCCACACCATCACCGTTGCCAAAGGCGACGGCATCGGTCCCGAGATCACCGACGCCGTCCTCCGCATCCTCGACGCCGCGGACTGCGGCCTCACCTATGATCACATCGATGTGGGGGAGAAGGTCTACCTCCACGGCAACAGCAGCGGCATCCCCGCGGATGCCTGGGATACCCTGCGCCGCAACCCGGTCTTCCTCAAGGGCCCCATCACCACACCCCAGGGCAGTGGGTACAAGAGCCTGAACGTAACGATCCGGAAGACCTTGGGGCTCTTCGCCAATGTGCGTCCCTGCCGCAGTTTCCACCCTTTCGTGAAGACCATGCACCCGGAAATGGATGTGGTGGTGGTGCGCGAGAATGAAGAGGACCTCTATGCGGGCATCGAGCATCGCCAGACCACGGACGTGTTCCAATGCCTGAAGGTGCTCAGCCTGCCCGGCACCGAGAAGATCATCCGCTATGCCTTCGAGTACGCGCATCGCAACGAACGGAAGAAGCTCACCTGCCTGGTCAAGGACAACATCATGAAGGTCACGGACGGCATGTTCGCCGACATGTTCCGCCGCGTGGGCAAGGAATATCCGGGCATCCAGCAGGAGGTCCAGATCATCGACATCGGCACGGCCCGTGTGGCCACCCAACCGGATCGTTACGACGTGATCGTGACCTTGAACCTCTACGGGGACATCATCAGTGACGTAACGGCCGAGCTCACCGGCAGCGTGGGCATGGCCGGCAGCGCGAACATCGGTGACCGGATCAGCATGTTCGAGGCGATCCATGGAAGTGCGCCCGACATCTCGGGCATGAACATCGCCAACCCGAGCGCGATGCTGAACGCAGCGGGTATGATGCTGGTGCACCTCGGGATGCCTGCGAAGGCCGAACTGATCCAGAACGCTTGGTTGCGCACCTTGGAGGATGGCATCCATCCTGCCGACATCTACCGCGAAGGTGTATCGACGCGGAAAGCCGGCACCAAGGAGTTCGCCGATGCGGTGATCGAACGCCTGGGCCGCCTGCCCGAGACCCTCAAGCCCGTGCATGCCAAGGGCGGCGAGATGGCGCCGTTCGTGTACGAACGACCGGTGGTGAAACGCCAGTTGTGCGGTGTCGATCTGTTCGTGTGCGATCAGGACAGCACTGCGGAGGAATTGGCGGCCAAGCTGCTCAAGGCCGCGCATGGCATGTTGAAACTGAAGCTCATCACGAACCGCGGCGTGAAGGTGTGGCCTGAGGGCTTTCCGGAGACCTTCTGTACCGACCACTGGCGTTGCCGTTTCGTTGGACCCGATGTCACCTTGGACCTGGACAAGGCCTCCTACCAGGCCATTGGCACCAAGCAGGTGATCCAGTTGATGCAGCTGCTGGAGAACGCAGGTGTGGAGATCATCAAGACGGAGAACCTGTATCTCTTCGACGGCGTTCGTGGGTTCTCGCTGGGCCAGGGTGAATGACGGATGGGCGCTGCGCTCTTCGATCGCTTCCAAGGCCGCATCCTCGGTGTGGCCACCCTCCACGGTAAGGAGCAGGTGATCGGTCCGGCACTGATGAAGGTGTTGCCGATGGCCGGTCATTGCGCGATCCACGGCGTGGATACCGACCGGTTCGGTGCCTTCAGTGGGGAGGTCCAGCGCAACACAGACCCGCTCACGGCCGCGTTGGAAAAAGCGAAGCACGGGGTGGAGGTGTCCGGCCTGGACCTGGTGATCGCCAGCGAGGGTTCGTTCGGTCCGTATCCACCGGCCCCCTTCATGCCGTGCGATGAAGAGTTCCTTGTGCTGTACGATGCCCGAGACGGTGCCGTGTTCGAACACCGGCACGTATCTCTGGAGACGGTGTTCGGTGGGGAGCGCTGCGTCTCCCTGAGGGAGGTGCTGGCGTTCGCTGAGCGGATGAAGTTCCCCTCTCATGGCCTGTTGCTCCGCGCCCGGGAACAATGGGAGCGGGGTGATGCGATGTACAAGGGCATCCGCGATCCCGACCGGTTGCGCGAGCTGGCCGGCACCATGCTCGAGGCCACGGGCAGCGTATGGGTGGAGACCGACATGCGCGCCATGGAGAACCCCACGCGCATGGCCGTCATCGCCGAGACCGCAGGGCGCTTCGCCGGTGAACTCGCGCGGCGCTGTCCGACCTGTGGGGAACTGTTCTTCCGGATCACCGGGACCGTCGCCGGGCTTCCGTGCGGGCTCTGCGGCATGCCCACCGCAAGCATACGGTCCTACCTGCGTTCCTGCCGTTCCTGTGGTTCTTCACGCGCGGAACCGCGGCCTGACGGTAAGTTGGAGGAGGATCCGCGGTATTGCGACCACTGCAATCCGTAAGGCCTGTAACGTGACCTACAGGTTGTCGAACTTGTAGAGCGGGTCGATCGGCGAACCGGCCGGCATTTCGGTCACCACCTTGACAAGGCCATCGCTCAACCGGTAGACCCAGCCGTGCAGGTCCGGCCCTCCGCGGGAGTTCCAGGCCTTCTGCACGATGCTGGTCTTCGCCAGGTCCAGGACCTGTTCCATCACGTTCAGTTCGATCATCCGGTCCAGGCGCTGGTGCTCATCGGCGATGGCGTCCACTTCCACCTTGTGCAGCCGATGCACGTCCTTGATGTTCCGCAACCATTTGTTGATGATGCCCAGCGACCGGTTCGTCATGGCGGCCTTCACGCCACCACAACCATAATGCCCGCACACGATGATGTGCTTCACCTCCAGCATCTCCACGGCGTATTGGAGCACGCTCAACATGTTGAGGTCCGTATTCACCACCATGTTCGCGATGTTCCGGTGCACGAAGATCTGGCCGGGCAAGGTGCCGGTGATCTCGTTCGCGGGCACACGACTGTCACTGCATCCGATCCACAGGAATTCGGGATGTTGCACATCCACGAGGCGCTCGAAGAACGTAGGGTCCTTGGCGATCATGTCCTCGGACCATGCCTGGTTGTTGCGGAGAAGCTGCTTGTAAGGGTCCATGGTGGGGTGGATATTCCGCATCAGGCCATGGGCTATGGACCGAATGCGTGGGTTCAGGGCTTGGTCAATTCAACAGACCGGGATGGATAAGGTCGAATGCGGGGATGCGGACCTCGAAGGAGCCTTCCTTGTCCGTGCGTCGCATCCGGTACGTGCCATGCATGCGTCCAATGCCGCTGCGCAGGTCGCATACGCTGCTGTACGTGTAGTCCTCGCCAGGACCAAGAACGGGTGTTTCACCTACAACACCGGGGCCTTCCACCTCGCGCGGAGGCCCGAGCGAATCCCAGATGTGCCAATGGCGGCGCATCAGTTGCACGGTGTTCGACCCCGTGTTGGTGATGGTGATCCGGTAGCTGAACATGTAGCGGCCCACCTGGGTATCACTGTGCGCGGCCTCGAAGCGTGGGAGCACACTGATCCGGATTCCGTGAGTGACCGAGGTAGCCATGGGTCGTAGTGCAAGATTAACGCTCGGTGCTGGCCCTTTGTGCACTTCGGGACTGTTGATAGCTTTTTTCAGGTCCAGCGTGCCGTACTTCCTCCCGGACGCAGCTTTGGCCTGCTTCGTCGAATGTCACTGGACCAGTAAGGATGACCCCCTCAATTTCACGCCCCCTCCCATGAACTTTTCACCTCGTCTTCCGCTTCTCGGTTCCGCGCTGTTGTTCGCCTTGGCGACCATGGCCCAGTATAACGGTCCGGAGAGCGTGGAGTATGACCCTGTCTACGATCGCTACCTGGTGAGCAATACGGGGAACAACAGCGTGAAGCAGCGCGACCTGCTGGGCACAGTGACCAACTTCCTCTCGAGCCTGCCCGATGCCCCGTATGGATTGGAGATCCAGGGCGACACCTTGTTCGCATGCATGGGGTCAGGGGTGCGCGGGTACCTGCTCGCTTCAGGCCAGGAGGTCTTCAACGTGGACCTTGGCGCATCCTTCCCCAACGGGATCACCAGCGATGGGCAGAACCTGTACGTTACGGATTTCGGGGCTGGAGTGATCTTCAAGGTGAACGTGGCCGCAGCGACCTACACCACATGGTTGATCACGGGAGGTCAGCCCAACGGCATTGTTTACGACGCCATGGAGGACCGTTTGCTGGTGGTGTTCTGGGGAGCGAACGCGGCCATCAAGGCCTACGATCGGACCACCGCACAACTGGAAGCGTCCCTGAACACAGGGCTTTCCAACATTGATGGCGTGGCCGTCGATTGCCTGGGCCTGGTGTATGTGGCGAGCTGGACACCCGACCAGGTGACGCTCATCGACCAGAACCTGGCCGCCGTCACCGGGCCATGGATCACCGGTTTGAACAACCCGGCCGACATCGATTTCGATGCCGTGCATGGGCGACTTTGCATACCGAACAGCGGCAACAACACGGTGACCATCTCCGCCTTGCAGGAGTGTAGTGTGGGCATTCCGGCGGACAAGGAGTTCTCCACGCTGACCGCTGTGCCGAACCCGACGAGTGGCCATGTGCGCTTGGAGCTGGACCTGCAAAAGAGCGAGCCTTTCCTGGTCTATGATGCACGAATGACCGTTATCGCCAGCGGTACCATGACGCCCAATGGGGTCATCGACCTTTCGGGCCTGCCGGCAGGTTCCTACATCATCGAACTGGTCCAGCTGCGCAAGAAGGTACGCGTGGCGAAGATCTGATCCCTGCTCAGGCCGCGGCCTGTTCAAGCAGGCGGACCAGCTCGTCCTGCTGCTTCACGCCGCTCGCACGCCACACGATCCTGCCCTTGCGGAAGATCATCAGCGTGGGCACGCCACGGATGCCGTAGCGTTCCATCACCGCGGGGTTCTTGTCCACGTCGATCTTCAGGATGTGCGCCTTGTTGCCCACCTCTTTGGCCAGCGTATCGAGGATCGGTGCCTGGTACTGGCAGGGTCCGCACCAGGTGGCGTAGAGATCCACCAGCACCGGCGTATCGCCGTTGATCAAGTCGTTGAACGATCGGGCCATGGTCAGATAAGGTCGCGGAGACGGGTCCACGGTCCGGCATTGTGCACATTGCTGAAGCCCATCGAACGGAGCTGCGAGGCTGCCGAGCTGCTGCGCATGCCGCTTGCGCAGCAGGTCAGGATGGCACCCCTGGCCTTGATCTTCTTGGCGTCCTTGCCGATGCGCTCAAGGGGGATGTTGATCGCGCCCTTCACATGGCCGGTGGCGAACTCGCCGGGTGACCGGACGTCCACCACCGTGGCACCTTCCTTCATCAGTTGGGCGTAGTCCACCTTGGGACCAACTCCGAAGACTTTCTTGAGAAGGTCGATCATGGGATCAGGCGTTGGCGGTGTAGTGTTCGACATCGGCCCAGGAGCCACCGTTGTGGACGTTGCTCATGCCCTGTTGGCGGAGGAACCGCTCCGCCTGGCCGCTGCGGTTGCCGCTGGCACAGCACAGCACGATCGGACGACCCATGGCTTTCAGGTCGGCCACGCGCTCGGGGATCTCCTGGAGCGGGATGTTGATGGAGCCATCCACATGGCCCATGCTGAACTCCCCGGGGGAGCGTACGTCGATGATCGTGGCTTGCTTGTTCTGGACAAGGGTCTGTGCGTTCATGGTCTTGATTTGTGATGAAGCAAAGGTCCGGATGCCCGGTGGGGCGGTTCCGTGACCCGTGTCACGCAGCTCAACTTTTGACCAGTTCGACCTGTTGGCGGCCCATCCGAACAAGCCCGTCCCGCTCCATCTGTTTCAGCAGGCGCGAGATCACCTCGCGCGAACTGTGCAGCTCGTCCGCCAGTTCTTGGTGGGAGGCCTTCACGACGGTCCCGCCGGTGCGCTGTGCGCGGTCCTTCAGGGCTTTCCACAAGCGGTCGTCCAGCTTGCGGAAGGCGATGCTGTCCACCACGTTCAGCAGGTCGTCGAACCGCTGCTGGTATTGGTGCATCACAAAGGCCTTCCAGGAGCGGAAGCGGGTGCTCCACTCGTCCAGCAGTCGCGTGGGCACCGCCACGGCCTTGGTGTCCTCGTCGGCGATCACCCTTACGTTGCTGCGTGCATCACCCATGCAGCAAGTGATCGCCATGGCGCAGCTCTGTCCCGGAAGCACGTGGTAGAGCAGAAGCTCCCGGCCTTCCTGGTCCTCCCGCAACACCTTCAGCGATCCTGAAAGGACCAGCGGCAGCTGCTTGATGTACTGGCCGATCTCCATCATCCGGTCGCCCTCGACCAGTTCCACGAGGCTACCTTCCTTCAGTATCGCCTCGCGCAACTCGGGCTCATACAGGTCGGGGAACAGGTCGCGCAATTCCACTTCAAGAGAGGCACGCTCGGGGAGGGGGATCGGGCTCATGGGCTGTTGGTGCAAGGCTAAGGCGCGCGCCGTATGCGATAGGTGACGATCATCTGGCCAAGGACCACGGCGACCGGCAGCAGGCCGGCGATCATCATCAGCATCCGCTGGTCGTCACTGATGCACGGCGGGCAGGGCTCCCCCGGATAGCAAGGCTCACACCGGGGTTGGATCTTCACCACCCAGGCCGCAAGCATGAACTCCGCTGCCAGGAGCATGGCGATCAAGCTCCTCCAGGATGTTCTCATCCACGGCGCGTGTTGAGGAAGCGCACGCCCATCAACCGGTCACAGCGAAGGGTGTGGTCGCGTACGTAGACCAGCACGACATAGTCGTTCTCGGTCTGGAAATGCGACCCTTCCAGGCGCGAAAGGTCCGGGACCGTGCCGCCTTTGGTCAGGTAGGCGTAGCAATAGTCCACGAATCCCTGCTTCACCAAAACGGTCAGTTCGTAGGCTTTGCGGTCGGCGTTCCAGGTCATGCGATGATCGGGCCGGCATTGCATGTCGGTCAGACCGCCGTACACATACACATCACCGCTTGCCAGTGGTTCGTCCAAGGGCAGGGTGAAGGAGACCGGCGTGTAGTCCGCGCCCAACGCGTCGCCGTCGACATCATCGTTCCGTACGAATTGCTTTCCGTTCAGATCGGCCTGGTCGAAATACACCTGGATGCTCCGTGGGCCATCAGGAAGGAGCCGCACTTCGTAGAGCACCGGTCCCGGTCGTATGGAAGCGATGCGGATGGTGGCGTAACGCATGTCCTTCAGGTCGTAGTTCCGCCATTCGTTCCCGCCTGCGAAAAGCGTCTGTGGCGGCAGGTCATAGACCAGCTCGCGATCGCGTATGAACTTGGGCTTCATTCCGGTGCGCGCATCGTCCCATCGCATATTCTGCAGCACCACCACCTTCAGGTCGCTGAAGGGGTCCTGGATATTGATGCCCGGGTACCGGATCGTGAGGTCGATATGCTGCGCTGAATTGCGGAGCTCCACATCGCGCGGGGCCTGCATCCGGGCATCGATCTGCACGCGTTGTTCGAAGACGAGGAACCTCCGGGTCAGCACCAGGTCCTCTTCATCGCTGCCGCGGTAGACCTTCAACACATAGTTGCCGCTCACTTTGGGCCGCATCAGGCGATTCGGCACTTCCACCTCGTACTCGAGGAAACCTTGCAGTGTATTGAAGCTGGAAGCGGGGGAAGGCACGGCGTCAAAGGGAGCACCCTCGATGAACTGGCCCGTCATCAGGTCGCTGGCCCGCCAATCGGCATCGCAATGGACGATGGCGTAAGTGAGGTACTCCGCATTGGATTGCAGGTCATCGAACCGAAGTACAAGCGGATCCAGGCCGGCCAGGTCGAGCACGGGAGGTGCCAGCTCGAAACCGTTCTTGAAGAACTGCACCGTTCGGACCGACGGACTGTAGATCTTGTCCGTAAAGACCTTATCAGGGTCGGATGGTGAAGCGAACAGCGCACAGGGCAGCCACAGCGCGGCAAACAGCCCAGTGCGTAAATGGAGGGAAGGTGGTCTTCGGGTCACGGCCCGAAGGTATCCGATCGCGCGCCGGAACGGCCCTGGCCTGCCAGCTGGTACAGCGATCGCGGCCTGTTATCTTTGTCGCCCGTTCTTCCGGAGAGGTGTCAGAGTGGTCGAATGTGCCTGATTCGAAATCAGGTGTGCGGTCAAACGCACCGGGGGTTCGAATCCCTCCCTCTCCGCCGGACATGAAGCCGCCCACCGGGCGGCTTCATGCGTTACGGATGGCCGCGAGCTGGCTCGTACGGCCATCCATAACGTATGAAGCGGAGGGGCGCAGCCCATCCGCTTCATGTCCGAAGCCTCCCCCCTCGGGCTCGCCCGTCATCGGGCAATCCCTCCCTCTCCGCCGGACATGAAGCCGCCCACCGGGCGGCTTCATGCGTTACGGATGGCCGCGAGCTGGCTCGTACGGCCATCCATAACGTATGAAGCGGAGGGGCGCAGCCCATCCGCTTCA
>JBIIYP010000054.1:0-21903 GCA_044346705.1 Flavobacteriales bacterium | reverse complement strand
GTGCCGATGTTGTTCCACAGGCCGTAGACCTCGAGCGGCTGATCGCCATTGCGACGACCATTGCGTTCAAGGATCTCGTCGAAGTTCTCGTAGTAGCCCTGATACCCCGGGTTGGAGAAGGGGAACCTCGAACCGTACAACAGTTCGATGGGGAACACCTCCGGCTCGAACAGGCCATAGTAGCTGGAGGTCACCGCTGCGGCATCGGGGTTCAAGCTGCCCGCCTGGAAGGTCAACAGCGTGTCGCGGAAACCCGATTGGGTGTAACGCGCATTGCTCGTCCCCTCACCGGTAAGCTCGTAGGACCGCGCACGCAGTCGCTCGAAGCGACCCAGGTGACCATAATCGAACAGCCTGTCCTCGTGGACCGGGTCCTGCACCTTGTTGTTGGTCCGTGAATAATCCACCTGCAGGCTGTAGAAGGCGTTCCGGATGCCCGACTTCCTCTCCCCTTCGGCCGTGATCTCGTCCTCCTCGCGTGAATTGAAGCGCTGGGTGAAGCGCACGAAACCGCGGTAGGTCAGGTCCTCGGACCGGGCATTGTTCTCCGCGTTGAGCAGCGAGTTGTCCCGGTTGAAGTTCTGCGCCTTGTTGTAGTCCACAGTGCCCCCCACGGTGAGGTTGATGGTGGGCGTGGTGGCGATGTCGAACTTGCCAGAGGCCAGGTACGTGGTGGCCGCCGCGTTCTGACGGGTCTTGATGTTCTCGATGTCGGTCGCACGCAGGAAGTCGGAGCGATACACGACCGCCTCACTGGTACCATCGGTGCGCACCTGAAGCGGATCGGAAAGGAGGTCGTCGCGCACATCCTTCACCACCCGGTTGTCGCCGATGTACAGCGGGCTGCCATCCTGCGTGTTGGTGAACTGCCCGCTCACGAAGAAGCCCAGAAGGGGTTTCACTTTGTTGCCCACGCTGTCCTTCTTGAAGAAAATGGGGCCGCTCAAGCTGCCTTCCACCTGGTTGAATGCATAGTGGTCCAACCCCACGATGTCGGTGACATCATCGCCAAGCTTGTACCCGGAGGTGAGGTATTCCACACCGCCGAAGAAGCTGCGGCTGGGTCCGCGGGTCGTGATGTTGATGAGACCACCGGTCACGTCCCCATAATTGGCGGGGATACCGCCTGTGATGACCTGAACTTCCTCGATGGCGCTCTTGGGCAGTCCGATGCCGGAACCTGCGGGCACCTTCACCCCATCGATGTAGTAATAGGTGTTCTCCGTACGTGCACCACGGATGCTGATGCCACCTCCCGTTCCGGCGTCGCTGGCGCCGGCCACCGTTGTTGCGATGCTGTTGGCCGAGCGGCCCGGCATCTTGGAGATCTGGTCCCGTGTCACGGTTCCACCCGATGCACCCCCGTCCTTGTCGATCAAGGGCACCTGGTACTTCACCACTTCGAACTCCTGCAGTTCAACACCGCTGTTGAGCTCCACGTTCAGGAAGGTGATCTTGTTGCTGTTCACCACCACGCCCGTTTGGCGCATCGGCTGGTAGCCCACGTAGCTCACCACCACATCGTACGTGCCCGGATCGATCGGCTTGATCGTGTAGTTGCCATCGAAGTCGGTCTGACCGCCGGCCACTCGCGTGCCTTTGTTCTCCACGACCACGCTCACGAAGGGGAGCGTTTCGCCGGACTTCTTGTCCTTCACGGTGCCCTGTAGCGAACCGGAACCCACTTGGGCCACGGCTGCTGCGCCGAATACAACTAGGGCATAGGCTGAGAGTAGGCTTCTCAACATCAACGGTAGGTTTTACGTTGGTCTGAACGATGCAACGGGGGGGCGTAAAGATAGAAAATCCCCGGTCCGGCAAAATGCGCCAAAACCCTTACTGGACAAGGGTTTCCAGAGGTCAGTGCCGCCGAGGCGGATCCGGCACAGGGGCGTTCGGGGGTCATGTTGTGTTGATTCTGACGCAATATATCGGCAAAGGAGGATCGGTCCCGCGATCGGAACTCCCAGATAACGGCCGTGCTATACAGGTCCGACCCTACTTGGTGAACCACCTCTGTGGCCACGGGTCGCGTTGCGCGCGGCCACCGTTCTTGTCGGAGCGGCGCTTGTGGCGCTTCATGCGCTTCTGTGTGGCCTTGTCCTGATGGCGCATGTGCTCCTTCAAATACTGCTTCTCCTTCTTCTTCACCTCCTTCACATCCTTCTTCTCCTTCTTCGCGAGCATCTTCTCCTGCTTCGCTGCGCTGATGCCCGCCGCTTGCGCATTGAGGCCAACGGGAGCCGAGAACAATGCGAACAGCAGGACCGGGATGATGAGGACGTGGCGCATGCCCCAAAGTTCGGGCTTCCGCACGTACCTACCTTTGTGCACCGCCAATGGCGGCCCCCACATGAAGCTGCGCTCCCTGCCCCTCTCCGCCTTCTGCATCGGCGCCGCCATGGCAGCCCTGCTCCCGGCCTGCCAGAAGGATACCCCGAGCGGCGCGCCACCGACCCTGGTGGATTTCTCCATCAATGTCAACAACCCCTCTTACATCGACCTGGCCGTACCGGGTGGATGGGTGTATGTGAACGGTGGGAACCAAGGCATCATCATCTACCGCAGGACCATCGATGATTTCGTGGCCATGGACCGCTTGTGCATGTACCAACCCAGCCAGCTGTGCCGGGTGCATGTCGATGACTCGGAAGTGATCGCGCGCGATACCACGTGCTGTGCGTCCGCTTATCTGCTGATCGATGGCACCGTGACCGAAGGACCCGCTTCACTGGGCCTGGTGCGCTACAACACCACGTTCAACGGAACGACACTGCGGGTCTACAATTGAGGTGGTGGTGCAATGGTGCTAGGGTGCCAAGGTGCTAGGGTGCGGATCTCGTCAGGCTTCGCATACTGGAAAAGCTGAAAGTTGAAAGCTGAAAGTTGAAAGGGGGATCACGTCAGGCTTCGCCCTTCGTCCTTCAGCGTTCGACCTTCTTCTTGGTGCCAGGTTGCCAGGGTGCGGATGTGGTCAGGCTTCGCCCTCTGGAAAAGCTGAAAGAGGAAAGCTGAACGTTGAAATGGGATCACGTCAGGCTTCGCCCTTCGTCCTTCAGCCCTCAGCCTTCAACCTTGTTCTTGGTGTCAGGGGGCGATGGTGCCAGGGTGCGGCTGTCCGGGAGCGGTCGCCTGGACCGGAGAACAAGAAGCCCCAGCGTCCATCGCGGAGCCGGGGCTTCTGCTGTTGAGTTGATGCTCAGTAGCGGTAAGCGTCGCTCTTGAACGGACCGTTCTGCGGCACACCGATGTACCTGGCCTGGGCCTCGCTCAGCTCCTCGAGCTCCACGCCGATCTTGGCGAGGTGCAGGCTGGCGACCATCTCGTCCAGGTGCTTGGGCAGCACGTACACTTTGTTGTCGTAGTTGGCGTGGTTCGCCCACAGTTCCATCTGGGCCAGGGTCTGGTTGGTGAAGCTGTTGCTCATCACGAAGCTGGGGTGGCCCGTGGCGCAGCCCAGATTCACCAAGCGGCCCTCGGCCAGCACCAGGATGTCCTTGCCCTCGATCGTGTACTTGTCCACCTGCGGCTTGATCTCCACCTTGGTGCTGCCATAGGTGGCGTTCAACCAGGCCATGTCGATCTCGTTATCGAAGTGGCCGATGTTGCACACGATGACCTTGTCGTTCATCGCCCGGAAGTGCTTCTCCGTGACAATGTTGAAGTTGCCTGTGGCAGTGATCACGATGTCCGCGCGGTGGATGGCGGAGCTGAGCTTTTTCACCTCGTAACCGTCCATGGCGGCCTGCAGCGCGCAGATGGGATCGATCTCGGTGACGATCACGCGTGCACCAGCGCCACGGAGCGAAGCCGCAGTGCCTTTGCCCACGTCGCCGTAGCCGCAAACAATGGCGACCTTGCCGGCCATCATGATGTCGGTGGCGCGGCGGATGGCGTCGACGGCGCTTTCCTGGCAGCCGTATTTATTGTCGAACTTGCTCTTGGTCACGCTGTCGTTCACGTTGATGGCGGGCATCACCAGGGTGCCGTTGCGCTCACGCTCCAACAGGCGCAGCACACCGGTGGTGGTCTCTTCGCTGAGGCCCTTGATGCCGGACACAAGCTCGGGGAACTTGTCGAACACCATGTTCGTGAGGTCACCGCCGTCGTCGAGGATCATGTTCAACGGCTTGCCACCTTCGAAGGCGAAGATGGTCTGCTCGATGCACCAGTCGAACTCCTCGTTGTTCATGCCCTTCCACGCGTACACAGGGATACCAGCCTCGGCAATGGCGGCGGCGGCGTGGTCCTGTGTGCTGAAGATGTTGCAGCTGCTCCAGCTCACCTCGGCGCCGAGCTCCTTCAGGGTCTCGATCAATACGGCGGTCTGGATGGTCATGTGCAGGCAACCGGCGATGCGGGCGCCCTTCAGTGGCTTTTCGTTGCCGTGCTTCTCGCGCAGCGCCATCAGGCCGGGCATTTCGGCCTCGGCCAATTCGATCTCCTTACGCCCCCAGCTGGCAAGGCTCATGTCCTTCACCTTGTACTGGAGCTTCTCTTGGGTCTGTGCCATCGTGCTGTTCATGGGGGCGCAAATTTACGTGATAGGGCTGGATCCGGAGCCTGTTATCTAAGTTCGCAGGCATGGGCCGGGTGTTGGAACAGTTGAATGACGCAAAGAGTTCGGGAAGGAAGCTCCTTGCCGTGCTCATCGATCCCGACTTCGGGCAGGACGAGGCGATGCTCGACCGCACCGTGCAGAACGCCTGCATGGCCAAGGCCGACCTGCTGTTCGTGGGGGGCAGCCTGCTCACCACCGCCCGCTTCGACCGCTGCGTGGCACGGGTGAAGGAACTGTCCGACCGCCCCGTGGTCCTCTTCCCCGGCAGTCCCGCCCAACTGAGCGGCCATGCCGATGCCGTGCTCTTCCTCAGCCTGATCAGTGGCCGCAACCCCGAACTGCTCATCGGCCACCACGTCACCGCAGCGCCCACCATCAAGGCCCTGGACCTCGAGGCCATCCCCACCGGCTACATGCTGGTGGACGGCGGGCGCCCCACCACGGTGAGCTACGTGAGCCAAACACTGCCTATTCCAAACGACAAGCCCGGCATTGCAGCGGCCACGGCCCTGGCCGGCGAACTATTGGGCCTGCGCACCATCTACATGGACACCGGCAGCGGCGCCCAGCGCACCGTAAGCCCCGCCATGATCGCCGCCGTGCGCAAGACCGTGAACATTCCGCTGATCGTGGGCGGTGGCATCCGCGATGCGGCCACGGCCCGGATCCTCTGTGAAGCGGGCGCTGATGTCCTCGTGGTGGGCACCGCCTTCGAGCAGGACCCCGAGCTCATCTTCGCCATGTGCGAAGCGGTGCACGGGTGAGGACCTCGTGAGATCAACGGAAATGGGCGAACAGCTGGCGATCCGAACATTGTCTTGGAAGGCCTGGCAAATGTTCGTTGGCGCTCTTCTGCTCGCCATCAAGATCCCAAGTCCTTTCAACGAGGTCAGCAAGGGGCTGCTCTTCCTGATCGCCATCCACTGGCTTCTGGGGATCGGCATCCAAGCAACTCTTCGATGCTCCCAAAATGAACTTCCCATTGGGCATGCCAAGTGGAAGAGACGAGCCTACTTGACGCTATTGGTGACCGGCATCCCGTTGTTCGTTTTCATGGGCTGGCAGCAGAACCATTGGCCGGTAGAAGAACCCGCCTGGTTCAGAGTCGTGATGGCCGTCGTCCTTCTCCCCGCGACCGTTGCCTGGTTCTACATGATCGGGTTCGCGCTTCGCGCACTTTCCATACTTGAGGACGAGCGGGAATACGGTCGTTCCTTCTGGGTCAACCTGCTGCTTCTCGTCTACTTCCCGATCGGCATCTGGTGGCTTCAACCCAAGTTGAACCGGCTCGTCGATCCACGGACGAGCAGGACCCCGAGCTCATCTTCATCATGAGCGAAGCGGTGCACGGGTGAGCGGCCTAGTGCTTCACGAAGCGGGCCATTCGCACCGTACCTGAAGCTTCACGCGCCTTCAGTACATAAGCACCGGCAGGCAGCGTGCCGATCAATAGTTCCGTGCCGATGAGCGGTGCCACCAGTACCGAACGCCCGTCCGGCCCGAACACTTCCACATCGACGCGCGTGTTGCCTGGGTGAGCGATCGTCAACCGATCGGTGGCCGGGTTGGGGTAGATGACCAGGGACTCCTCTGCAACATCAAGATCCGACTGCCCGAGCAATAAGCTACAGTCGCCTACCCCACCCACATTCGCACCCCACTGCACGGTGTCGTTCACCGTCATGCACACAAGCGCGCCGATCCCCGAAACGCTTGGGCAGGCAGTGGTGCGGAAGAGTCCGCCGACACCGCCGATCCCCTGGATCCAGTAGGCCCCGATGAAACCCGGTTGGTCCAGGCACTCCAGGCCGATGCGCTTGCGTTGCGTGCCGTTCACTGTGATCTGGTCCACGGAGTACACCCGCACGTCCTGTGTCCAAATGCTGTAAACATCCTCCACCGTGTCCCCCACCTGTACATCGAAGTCGTACAGCAGGACCGGATCGGGTTCACCAGGCGCCCAGTAGTACACCTGCCCGAGGCCATTGTCCCTCAATGCGCCACCATAGCCTGTGCCAACGATGTTGAAGTTGTTGGCGTAAGCGGATAGCAGCTTCTGGTACACGTCCCCGTTGTACACCGTGTCCGGTGATGTGGTATCATACGTGTGGAAGAACCCTTCGTACGGATAACCCGGCCCGATCCAGAAGGTCTCCGTCCAGGTGGCGTTGGAATCGGGCAACGCATCGAACTGCGCCGCCGCGGGGGATGCGGAGAGCGCTGCGATGATCACGACGGCGTACGGTATGCGCATGGTGGAATGAAGTTAGGGTTTCCTCACCACCATCGGACGTTGTTCGCGACGCGTTCGCTGCCTTCTCCGCTCAGAACCGCAGCATCACCCCCCCCAGCACGTTCAGCGGCGCCTGCGGGAAGACGTTCACCAAGTCGTTCCGCCGGCCCTCGTACACGTAGCTGTACACCCAGCCATTGCTCTCGTACAACTCGCTGAAGAGGTTGCGCACCGTGAGGTTGAGGTCGATGCGCTTGAGCCCCTTCACCCCCAGGAAGGAGACGTTGACGCGCACATCGTTCGCGAGGTAGGCATCGAGCGCGCGGTCGGCGCTGGCGGTGTTATCGAGGTATTGTTCGCCGACGTACTTCGTCACCAGCGTCAGCTCCGCGTTCCCTTTCGCCGCGTTGTCCCAGAAGCGATAGCCCAGCTCGCTGCCCGCGATCACGGAAGGCGAGAACGAAAGCTCGCTCTCCCCCACCACCACCGCCTGTTGCCCGCCGTTGTCATAGTCGTCCAGGTACTCGGTGTAGTCGCGCACGCGGTTCCGACTGACGGTGGTATTCGCGCGCCAGACCAGGCGCCTCGAGAGCTGCGCTGCGAGCGTGAGCTCCACCCCGGCGCGGTAGCTGCTGGGCACGTTGGTGCGCAGCGCGTAGCCCACGTCGTTCAGTTCGCCGGTGAGCACCAGCTGGTCACGGTAGTCCATGTAGTAGCCGTTCACACCGGCCACCAGCCGCGCGGTGCGGTGCTCGTAGCCCAGTTCCAGGTCGGTCAGGTGCTCGGGAGTGGGGCGGCTCTCCGGACTCGTCTCCGTGAGGTCGTCGCGGTTCGGTTCGCGGTTCGCGATGGCGACGCTCGCGTAGGCTTTCCGTCCGTCGGCGACCTTGTACTGCACGCCCGCCTTGGGATTGAAGAAGGTGAAGTCCACCTCCTGCGTCACGTTGCGCAGGTCGCTGTCGTAGCCGAGGAAGTTGTGCTTCACGTTGCGCACCTGCACGTCACCGAACAGGTCCAGGCGGGGAGCAAGGACATAGTTGAGCTTGGCGTAGGCGTTCGCGTCGGTCTTGCGCGAATCGTTGGCGTAGTAATGCGCGTCCTTGTCGAGCGCGCCGCTGTACCGAGCCCAGATCACCTCCCCGAAATGATCGCCGCGGTACACGCTGTAGCTGCCGCCCACCACCCATCGGTGCGGACCGATACGCCGCTCGAAGGCGGCGTTCACGCCGTCGAGCGTGTTGTCCAGCCACCGGCGCCGAACGAGGTCGGTGGTGGTGACGGTGTCGCCATTGATCACCGCAGGGTCGATGCCATAGAAGGCCATGTCGTCGTCTTCACGGTATTGCTCGAAGTAGCCGTCGCCGAGCACGCGGAAGGCGGTGATGTTGAGCGTGGCGTCGGGTCCGATGCGCTGGTCGAACAACAACTGATAGTGCGTCTGGCGGTAGTCGTCAACCTGGTCGTCGTAGGTGTATTCGTTATAGGTCCTGTTGGTGTCGACCACTTCGCGCGGCACGCCGTTCCAGGCCTGGTAGGTAACCTCTTTTCCGCTGAACGTGATGAATCGCAACGAGCGCGTGGCGCCGACCCAGGCACCCTGCAGAAAGTAGCTCTTCAGGTCGGAGGTGGCCCGGTCGATGTAGCCATCGCTGGTGATGGAACTGAGCCGGCCGTCGAGGCTGAAGCGTTGGCCCTTGTCGCCATGCAGGGGGAGCGGTCCGGTGCCGAACCGGGCCGTGTAGCGTTGCGTGTTGAACGACCCTCCGAAGGCGCTCACCTCACCGAAGGCGTTCGGCTGCACTGTATTGGTGCGCAGGTTGATGCTGGCGCCGAACGCACCCGGACCATTGGTGCTGGTGCCGACACCGCGCTGCACTTCGATGTCCTCCGCACTGCTCGCGAGGTCGGGCATGTTCACCCAGAACACCGCCTGGCTTTCCGCATCGTTGATGGGCACGCCGTTCACCGTGACGTTGATGCGCGTGGCGTCGCTGCCGCGGATGCGCAGGCCGGTGTAGCCGATGCCCGTGCCCGCATCGGTGGTGGTGACCACGCTGGGCTCCTGCTCAAGCAACACCGGAAGGTCCACCACCGTGTTGATCTTCTCCAAGCGCTCGCGGGCGACGGTGCTGGTGGCGAAGGGACCGCGATCGCCGGCGCGCAAGGCAGTGACCTCCGCTTCGCGGATGTAGTGCGTGAGCGTGACCATGCGCAAGGCGGTCGTTCGCTCGCCGTCCATGGCGAACACCGTGTCGATGGGTTGATGCCCGATCAGGGCCGCGCGCAGGCGTACGCTTCCGTTCGGCACCCGGCTGAACGTGAATGCGCCCGCATCATCGGTGGTGGTGCCGAAGCTGCGGTCGCCGAGGTCCACTACCACCAGCGGCAACGGTTGCCCCTGCTCATCGGTGATGGTGCCGCTGAGCGTGGATTGGGCGGACGCGCCGATGCATACGACAAGCGCAATGCCTGCTGAAATGAGCTTTTTCATATGGTCCTCCGTGGGGTAAGGGTCAGTGCACGGAGGTGCCCACCGGAGTGGAACTGTTCCCTTGGCAGCATGACCTGCCCAGGTTCAACGGGTATGATCTCAGTCCACCTTGCGGAGGACACCCCGATGCATGACGGGACGAAGGTAGTGGACGAAAGGTGCGAATGGGCGCATGTGGAAATGGGGATCTGATGACATGGACCCCGATGCCACCGACCCACTCAGCCGATCAGCGCACCGACCGCCTCCACCGCAATGGCCAAGCGCCGTTCCCGCTTCCCCTCCACGATCGTGTAAGGCTTCCCGAGCTCATTCAGCATCGCCTCGTACACGGCGAACAACCGATCGCGGTCGTGCGGGTTCTCGCGCAGGGGATCCGCTTCCCAGGGAATGTCGGGGCGGCAGAGGAGCCAGTGATCGTACTGAACATCCGTGGAGAGCTGCTTCAGTAGTGCGTGGCTCCGCCCGAAGACCTCCTCGCTCCAGATGCGGATGGTGATCATGTCGGTGTCGCAGAAGCTCAGGTCGGCACCCACTTCCTTGGCGAGCTTCTGCGCTTCCCCCTCCGCGAGCACCTGGCCCAAGGCGATGTTCAATAGGTCCTGTTCCACATAGTCCGGCCCGTGCTCTTCCAAGTGAGCGCGTGCGTACTCCATGACCCACACGCAGCCGTAATGCGCGGCCAGTGCTTCGCATAGCGTGCTCTTGCCACTGCACTCGGGACCGACGATGGCGACCTTGATCATGATCTCTGGAACGTGTCGAATGTAACTTTCCGTCACAGGTCGTGCAGCGTTCAGCATGCGACCATGGTCTTCCACGTGAACCAAGAACCCTTACCGGTCATGAAACGACTTCTCCTCCTTACCGCATTCCCGCTGCTCGCACTGGTCGCGTTCGCCCAACTTGCTCCGGGCACGACCGCACCGCTCGCGGCTCACCTCCGCGAGGTGAATGTCCAATGGGCCGTTCAGGCAACTTCCCTGGCGGACGGCGAGCGCCTGATCTCGTTCACCGACGATGCGCAACGGATCGCCATGCACCTTCACCTTGTTCGGCAGACCCTTTCACAGCGCACACCCGAAAGCCTTTCCGCAGAGCAGATGAAGGCGCGTACCACGCTGCTGGAGGACCTCGGCCTCTACGCAGACCGCGGACGCTTCCCGCAGAACCACGTGCTGCCCTACCGGAACCCCGTGTTCATCGATCCGCACCACACGGCCTGCGCAGTGGGCCAGTTGATGATCGAGAGCGGCGATGGTGCGCTCGCCGAACGCATCAATCGCGACATGAACCTTGGTTATGTGCATGAACTCGTCGAGGCTCCGGCCCTCGGTGCGGACATCGGCTCCTGGGCCACGGCAAATGGCTTCAGCACTGATGAGCTTGCGTGGATCCAGCCTGCGTACAACCCGGCCTTCACCTGGGCCCCCCTGGGCGGCGGCACCGATGCGCGCATCACCACCTTGCTCACGCTGGCGAACAACGACCTGCTGGTGGCGGGCGACTTCACCGATGCGGGTGGTGTGACGTGCTCGGCGGTGGCGATCTGGAACGGGACCACCTACATCCCGCTCGGCAGTGGGGTGGGCGGTCATCCCGTGTGCGCCGCGCAGCACAACGGGCTCATCTACCTCGGCGGCACGTTCGCGAACTTCAATCACGACCTGGCCATCTGGAACGGCAGCTCCTGGGCCTATGGCAACGTGCAGCCCGGCATGGCGCCGCACGTATCAAGCCTACATGTGCACAACGGCGAACTCTACGCAGGCAGCGAAGCGTCCGGCTTCTCCGGGGTCACCTACCAGGCCTTCAGGCTCAACAACGGTAGTTGGGTCCCGGTGGGCCAGGCCTTGAACGGCCCGCTCCTGGCGCTGGAAACACACGACGGCGAACTGGTGACCGGTGGTGCCTTCACGGGTATTCCCACCTTCGGGCAGCCTGACACCTCCGTCATGCATGTGGCACGCTTCAACGGCACGCAGTGGGTGCAACTGGAGGATGGCCTCGACGCGCCGGTGCACGACCTGCTCGAAACGAACACCGGATACCTCTACGCCGGTGGCGACCTCTACGCGAACCTCATTCCCACCTTCGGTCTGGCGCGCGTTGCCGGTGGCGTGCTCTGGGAACACCTGATGCCGAACCACCCGATGTACATCCAGCAGGGTGCCGGCGTCACCCGGATCAGCACACTTGCGTTGCAGGACACGATGGTCTGGTTCGGCGGCGACTTCGGCATCGTACAGCTCATGAGCACGGGCTTCAAGCTCGGGCGTTTCCTGGGCGCACCGGACCAGGTGGAGGCGGCGGCGCTGTTCTACGCACCGGTGAACGCGGTGTGCGCGTGGAACGGCGGCATGGTGAGCGGTGGCGACTTCGCGGCCGAAGGGATGCTCGCGGTCCCCTACATCGCCTTCACGAACCTCAGCACGGGCATCACCCCGCTGAACGATGTCACCGCACTTGCCCTGTGGCCGAGCCCGGCCGATGACCAGGTGAACGTGGATGCCGGTTCGCGACCCTTCCAAGGTGAAGCGATCGAGGTGGTGGACGCTGCAGGGCACGTGGTGATCCGCGTAGGCCGTGCACAAGGCCCGCGCGTGTCGCTCAGCATCCATGGCCTGGCGCCGGGCAGCTACTGGGTGCGGGTGCTGCAGGATGGACGGGTGCGGACGGCTGCGTTCGTGAAGCGCTGAGGAACATCGGGGCCGGAAAGCATATCCAGTACCTACTGCGTACCGTGCAGGGGTCATGCTGCGCGACATTGCGATCCCTTCGGCCGCATCGGGGACTTGATCAGGTCCTGAGCAGTTCGGCCAAGGGATCCGTGCCACCCCATGTGCCATGTGCAGTACGGAGGGTGAACCGCGCAAAGAGCTCCTCGCTGAACCAGCCTTTTTGCCGCGTGCTCGCCACTGCCTGTCGGTGATGCGCGGACGCATAGGCGAAATTCGTCATGTCCGCCATGTCGCGCCACACGCTGAAGGTGGCCTGTTGGAAGAAAGGCCATTCCCCGATGCCTTCCTTGAAAACAAGTCCTGGCGCTGTGGCCAGGGTGCGGCGGATCGCCGGCACACTGCGCCAGAAGGCCGGTAGTGCGCCCAAGCGGATGGTGGCCCGAGTGATCACCGCCACAGGGCCACTGTTGCGTCGCTCACCGCTGTAGGCAAAGGGCTCTGCGCCGGCCCAGCGGCCATGACCATGCTCGGGCAACAGGTCCATGCGATAGTGCTCCACGGCGCGTTCCAGGAAACTCCGGTGCAACGGATGCTGGGCGAAGTAGGCATGCGCCGCCGCTTCATCCGCCCATACTTGCAACAGTCCGATATCCTGGGTGTCAGGCCAGGGCGAAAAGCCATCGCCACTGCCAGTGCCCAACAACCGGTGGAACCGCAAGCCAGGAACGGCATTCAAGGCAGGCGGGGCCACGCCCATCTGCTTGAATGCCCAAAGACGGTCTCGCCACGGACGAAAACGGAAAAAGCCGAGGGTAACGAAAGGGCCGTGAACGGACATGCGGAATGAACGATCGGCCCCCCCCTACTGTTCTAATGCCCGAAATGTCCACAGCCATGGTCATCGGTTCCGGGGTCGGCGGCTTGGCCGCTGCCATACGGCTGGCCATCAAAGGCCTTACCGTGCGGGTCTTCGAGGCCGGTCCTACGCCTGGGGGCAAGTTGTCCGAGTTCAGCGAAGGGGGCTACCGATTCGATCGGGGTCCGTCCTTGTTCACCATGCCTCATCTGGTGGAAGAGCTGTTCAAGGAAGCGGGCGTGGACATGAGCGGGCGATTCGCCTACGAGAAACTCGATGAGGCCAATCGCTACTTCTGGGAGGACGGCACGCAGGTCACCGGATGGTGCGATCCACAGCGCTTCTCAACGGAGCTCGAGGACCGCCTGAAGGTTCCCCGCGGGCGCACCCTGGCCCATCTGCAACGCGCTACCGAACTGCTGCAAAGTACCGGCAAGACCTTCCTTGAACACTCGCTGCACCGCCGGGAGACATTGATGCACGGCGGCGTTCTGAAGGCCCTGCGCACGGCCAGCGTGGCCGAGCTGACCCAGGACCTGCACCGCGTGAACACGAACGCTGTAGGCGATGGCAAGGCAGCACAGCTCTTCGATCGCTTCGCCACCTACAACGGCAGCAACCCCTACCGCACACCGGGTCTCATGAGGATGATCCCGGGCCTGGAACACGGGCAGGGTGCCTTCTATCCCGTGGGCGGCATGTACAGGATCACCCAGGCCCTGTACCAGTTGGCCGTGGAGCTCGGAGTGCGCTTCCACTTCAACAGCCGGGTGGACCGCATTCTATTGACCAGCGACCAACGCTGTGTCACCGGTGTGCGGGACGCACAGGGCGAGCACCACGCCGATGTGGTGGTGAGCAACATGGACGTGGTGCCCACCTACCGCAACCTGCTGCCGGAACTGAACGCCCCAGAGCGTGTTCTGAAACAGGAGCGCAGCAGTTCGGCATTCGTGTTCTACTGGGGCGTTCGGGGAGCATTCCCGCAGCTCGGGCTGCACAACATCCTTTTCAGCCAGGACTACCGGAAGGAGTTCGAACACCTCTTCGGATCGCTGTCGGTGTACGAGGACCCCACGGTGTACATCAACATCACCAGCAAGCACACGGCCAACGACGCACCTGAGGGGTGTGAGAACTGGTTCACCATGATCAATGCGCCGCGCGATGTGGGACAGGACCGGGAGGCGCAGGTGCACCAGGTGAGGATGGCCATCCTCGCAAAGCTCAAGCGCACGTTGGGCATCGACCTCGCAGCCTTGATCGAGGTGGAACAAGTGCTCGACCCGCGCGCCATCGGTGAACGCACCTTCAGCCACCAAGGCTCCATCTACGGCACCAGCAGCAACTCGCCCTGGGCGGCCTTCCTGCGCCACCCGAATTTCCACAGCAGCGTAAAGGGCCTGTTCTTCTGCGGTGGAAGCGTGCATCCCGGCGGCGGCATCCCGCTGGCCCTGATGGGCGCACGCATCGTGGCCTCGCTCATCCCCTCCGTTAGTCCAGCGACCCGCTACCAGCATACATGAACGCTCTTCCCGCACGGATCGACGTGCGATATGCCATCGGCGCCGTGATCCTGCTGCATGCTGTGGGCCTGATCGCAATGGCCGGTCCCTTCGCACACTGGTTCCTGCCCTTGACCCCGATCAACCTGGTGCTGACCGCCGGGGTCATGGTGTTGTTCAGCGGTCCGGACCGCAGGACCCTGACACTGGCGTTCGTGCTGGGCACCCTGGGCTACTTCGTGGAAGTGCTGGGGGTGTGGACCGGCCGCGTGTTCGGGGAATACAGCTATGGCGAAGTGCTCGGTTTCAAGCTGCTCAACGTGCCGCTGCTCATCGGGTTGAACTGGAGCATGCTGGTCTTCGCCATCGGTGTGCCCATGGCACGCTCGTCGATGCCCACCTGGGCGAAGGTGCTGTTGAGCAGTGCCATGATGGTCGGACTTGACGGGCTGATCGAACCGGTGGCCATCCACCTCGGGTTCTGGTCCTGGGAACAGGGGGTGATCCCCGTGCAGAACTACCTGGCCTGGGGTGCGGTGAGCGCGTTCTTCTTCACACTGTTCTTCCTGGCCCCGGTGCGCCGGGAGAATCCAGTGGCCCGTTATGTACTTATGGCGCAGGTGGTTTTCTTTGCAGGCCTGAACCTGCTGCTGCCGGTGATCTGAATGGAGCATTACTACTACCTGGGCCTCGACCTGTTCAGCATCTCCTTCCCACTGGCGGCGAGCTTCGAGCCACGCATCCGGTTCTGGCGGAAATGGCCCGGGCTGTTCACCGGCATCGGGGTGATGGCGGTGGTGTTCCTGGCCTGGGACGCCATCTTCACGGCCAACGGGGTGTGGGGGTTCAATCCACGTTTTATCCTCGGGCCGCGTTTCCTTCACCTGCCCATCGAAGAGTGGCTCTTCTTCCTGGCCGTACCCTACTCCTGCACCTTCCTGTATGAAGTGATGCGGTACTACGTGAAGCGGGATGTGCTGGGCCGCCACGCACGACCGATTAGCATCGCGTTGATCGCGGTGTTGCTGGTGGTGGGCATCGCCACCTGGGGCCGCATCTACACCAACGTCACGTTCTTCTGCACCGCGTTCTTCCTGGCCTACCACGTGTTCGTGGCGAAGAGCCCCTGGCTGGGCCGGTTCTACATGGGCTACGCGGTCAGCCTCATCCCCTTCTTCCTGGTGAACGGGATCCTCACGGGCTGGCTGCTTCCCGAACCCATCGTGTGGTACAACAACGCGGAGAACCTCGGCATCCGGTTGAACACGATCCCCATCGAGGACAGCATGTACCTGCTCTTCTTCCTGCTGATCGTCATCACGTTCTACGAGCGGCCGTTGAAGCGGGAGCATGGGGATCCATAGAAGCGTTAGCCGTTGTTCGTTGTCCGTTGTTCGTTGTTCGTTGTTCGTTGTCCGTGGTTCGTTGTCCGTTGTCCGTTGTTCGTTGTTCGTTGTTCGTTGTTCGTTGTCCGTGGTTCGTTGTCCGTTGTCCGTTGTTCGTTGTTCGTTGTTCGTTGTTCGTTGTTCGTTGTCCGTTGTCCGTTGTTCGTTGTCCGTTGTCCGTTGTCCGTTGTTCGTTGTCCGTTGTTCGTTGTCCGTGGCTCGTTGTCCGTGGCTCGTTGTTCGTTGTTCGTTGTCCGGTGGTCGGTGGTCGTGAGGCACGGACGCTGCACGATCAACGATGAACGAACCGCTGCTTCCCTTCACGCCGCAGCATCCATCTTCCGCCACCACTTCACCAGCCCGGCGATGGAGAGGATGATGTAAATGACGTTGAGCATCGCATAGGCATCGTAGCCGATGCGCCAGTTGAGGTACACGGCCACCACGTCGCCCACCACCCAGTAGAGCCAGTTCTCGATCATCTTGCGTGCCATCATCCATGTGGCAGCGAGACTGAACGTGGTGATGAAGGCGTCGAGGTCCGGGTGGTTCCCCTGGAACTGGTCGCGCAGCAGCATGGCCATGGTCCACGTGGACGCCATCAGCAGTACCAGAAGCGTGGCGTGGAACGGCCAGGACCTGCGGTGGATCGGTAGTTCGGGGCCAGGCCTGCCCCAGCTCCACCAGCCGTACACCGCCATCACCACGTAGTAGACGTTGAGCACGCACAGGGCCCAGGTGTGCTGCAGGAAATAGAGCCCCACGCCGATCACCGACGCCACGAAGCCCGGCACCCAGGCCCAGCGCTTCTCATACGCGATGCCTATGGTGAACGCGATGTTCAACACCACCGCGGTCCACTCCAGGAGCTTCAGTACCGTCAAGGCACGCCGCAGTTACACGACTCGCTGAAGTAGATCTTGGCCTTGGGGAACAGGCTGGCGATGTGGTCCATCTCCTCCTGATCGTACTGGATCACCCGCAGGTCGATGAACTTCACGGAGCTCATTCCGGAAAGCTCCTCGGGGAATTCGCCCAGGTCGTTGCTCCACAGGTCCATCACCTCCACCTTGTCCAAGGCGCCCATGCAGGCCGGCAATCCTTTAAGGGCGTTCTTGTGCAGGTCGATGCGTTTGAGCTGCTTCCACTGGCAGATGGCCGTGGGCACCTGTTCGAACTTGTTCTGCCCGGCGCTGAACTCCTGCATGTACGTGAGCTCACCGAGCCATTCGGGCAGGGTACGGAGCTTGTTGTGCCCGAGGTCCAGCGCGTTCAGGTTCTTCAGCTGGCGGACCCCATCCGGCAGCTCCTTCAACTTCTTTCCGCTCAGGTCGAGCCGGTACACCTGAAGCGGCTCCTTCAAGGCCTTCTCCAGATCACGGTAGGTGCGCACACTGTCCAAGGCCACTTGCGACAGAAGCTGGGCCTGGGTGGAAGCTGCCGCGAAACCGAGAAGAAGAGCGAAGAGCGGGCGAAGGTTCATGCGGTAAGGGCTTGCTGTGCGGCGGTGCGGTCCAGAGCGAGCTGCTGCTTCAACGCGTCCAAGCCGTCGAATCGCATCTCGCTCCGCAGGCGATGACGCACCGTGACCGCCACCGGTTCGCCGTACAGATCCCGGTCCATGTCGAAGAGGTTCACCTCGATCACCGGCTCGGTGCGTTCCTCCACGGTGGGGCGCACACCGATGTTCATCATGCCGCGGAAGTGCTCACCACGGATGTCGACCTCCACAGCATATACCCCGTTGCCGGGCACCAGCTTCAGGGGGTCCACGAGGGCGATGTTGGCCGTGGGGAATCCGATGGTGCGGCCACGCTGATCGCCTTTCACCACCACGCCACTGAAGGCATAGGTGTAGCCGAGCAGGTCGTTGGCCAGGTGGATATCGCCGACCTGGAGCGCCGTGCGGATCTTGGTACTGCTCACCTTCACATGGTCGATCTCCTGCGCGGGGATCTCCTCCACCAGGAAGTCGTAGGCCTCGCCGAGCTGCTTCAACAGGGCCAGGTCACCCTCGCGGTTGCGACCGAAGCGGTGATCGTAGCCGATCACCACGGCATGCACGTTGAGCGCGCCCACCAGCACATCGCGCACGTACTCCAGCGCCTTCATGCGGCTGAAGGTGCGGCTGAAGGGGATGATGAGCAGGTGGTCCACCCCGGCGGCTTCGAGCTGCGTGATCTTCTCGCGCTGCGTGCTCAGCAGCTTCAGGTCGTTGTCGTTGGGGAAGAGCACCATGCGCGGGTGCGGGTGGAAGGTGAAGAGGACGCTCTCCCCCTCTTCGCGCTTGGCCAGTTCAGTAAGGCGTTGCAGGATGGTGTGGTGCCCCTGGTGCACGCCATCGAAGGTGCCCGTGGTGAGCACCGGACGCGCGACGCCTTGGAAGGAGGCCAGATCGGTGTGGACCTTCATGGAGATCCCGCAGCGTGATGCGCTACAGGAACGCCAAAGATCCTCACCGGAAGGTCCCGGAAAGACGCGATGTCAACTATCCATGGACATCACCCCGCTCACATCGCGCCATTCTACTGAGGTCCAGTGGGAAACAGCGCTGTCCCGCATACGAAAATGTCAACACCCGGTTGGTCCTTCGACCGGCAACCGCTACCTTCGCGGCCGCAAAACGGAAGCATCCCTTCCCCAACCGCATAACCCGCTCACGCCTACGCGTTTAGGCGGCAACCAATTAAACCCGCTTCGGCGCACCAAGCATGTCCAAGCACATCGGAAAGGTCGTCCAGGTCATCGGACCCGTGGTCGACGTACGTTTTGAGGCCGGAAAGGACCTGCCCAACATCTACGACGCCCTTCACATCAAGCGCGAGGACGGCAGCATGCTGATCCTCGAAGTGCAGCAGCTCACCGGTGAGGATACGGTACGTGCCGTGAGCATGGACACCACCGACGGCCTTTCGCGCGGTGCCGTGGTGGAAGGCATGGGCAAGCCCATCAGCATGCCGGTGGGTGACGATGTGAAAGGCCGCCTGTTCAACGTGGTGGGTGCGCCCATCGACGGCATGAAGGCGGTCTCCATGGAGAAGAGCTATCCCATCCACCGGGAGTCCCCCAAGTTCGAGGACCTCACCACCAGCGCCGAGATCCTGTTCACCGGGATCAAGGTGATCGACCTGATCGAGCCCTACGCGAAAGGGGGCAAGATCGGATTGTTCGGTGGTGCCGGCGTGGGCAAGACCGTGTTGATCCAGGAGCTGATCAACAACATCGCCAAGGGCTACAGCGGTTACAGCGTGTTCGCCGGCGTGGGCGAGCGCACCCGCGAAGGGAACGACCTGCTGCGCGAGATGATCGAGAGCGGCATCGTGAAGTACGGCGAGGAGTTCGGGCACAGCATGGAGAAAGGCGGCTGGGACCTGAGCAAGGTGGACTACAAGCAGCTGGCCACGAGCCAGGCCACCTTCGTGTTCGGCCAGATGAACGAACCCCCCGGAGCCCGCGCCCGCGTGGCGCTGAGCGGCCTCACCCTGGCGGAGTACTTCCGCGATGGTGACGAGCAGAGCGGCGGCCGAGACATCCTGTTCTTTGTGGACAACATCTTCCGCTTCACCCAGGCCGGTTCCGAAGTGAGCGCGCTGCTCGGGCGTATGCCCAGCGCCGTGGGTTACCAGCCCACCCTGGCCACCGAGATGGGCACCATGCAGGAGCGCATCACCTCCACCAAGCGCGGCTCCATCACCTCCGTGCAGGCGGTGTACGTGCCTGCGGATGACCTTACCGATCCGGCCCCTGCCACCACCTTCGCCCACTTGGACGCCACCACGGTGTTGAGCCGCAAGATCGCCGAGCTCGGCATCTATCCTTCCGTGGACCCCCTGGATTCCACCAGCCGCATCCTCACGCCTGCCATCGTGGGTGAGGTTCACTACAACTGCGCCCAGCGTGTAAAGGAGATCCTCCAGCGCTACAAGGAACTGCAGGACATCATCGCCATCCTGGGCATGGACGAGCTGAGCGAAGAGGACAAGCTGAGCGTTTACCGCGCCCGCAAAGTGCAACGCTTCCTGAGCCAGCCCTTCTTCGTGGCCGAGCAGTTCACCGGATTGCCCGGTGTGATGGTGCCCATCGAGGAGACCATCAAGGGCTTCAACATGATCATGGACGGTGGCTTGGATGACATGCCCGAGAGCGCCTTCAACCTGAAAGGTTCCATCGACGACGTGATCACCGCAGGCAAGAAGATGTTAGCGGAAGCCGCGAAGGCCTGAGTTCTCGACTGCGCTCGAACTGATAGGCTCACGAACACCAAAGCACCATGCGCGTAGAGATCATCACCCCGGACAAGGCCCTCTTCAAGGGCGAGGCCAAGAGCGTGACCGTGCCCGGCGTGGATGGCAGCCTCGGCTTTCTGGATAACCACGCCCCCCTGATCACCGTGCTGAAGGCCGGTGACGTGAAGGTGCGCACGGACAAGGGCGAGGAATCCTTCGCCGTGAAAGGCGGTGTGGTGGAGGTGATGAACAATACCGTGCTGGTGCTGGCCGAATAGGGACGACGTTCACGTCGTCCGACGAGGCCGACCCATTCCAACGACCTGCGAACGGCGCTCCTTGGTGCGCCGTTCGTGCGTTCGGACGCCCATTGAAATGAACGTTGACCGGTGCATATTCGGCTGCGCGGCACCGTTCGGCAGCACCTTGACCGCCCCTTTCTTGCAGGACCTAACAGACATCGCGATGAAGACCACGATCACCCTTGCTGCAGCACTGCTGGTGCTCTCCTCGAACGCCCGGACGAGCACTCGACCGGCCTCGGACCTCACCCTCGAAACACTCTCCAACGGCAGTGCGAAAGGAGGCTGCACAGAGGACCTGACCCTGGCCATCACGCTGGACGACATGGGCAGCGAGACCACGTGGACGCTTTTTGATGACACCGGTGTGAACGTGGTGATCAGCGGCGGACCCTATCCGGATGGCATTGGTGGCACCACCATCGTGGAGAACCTTTGTGTGGTTCAGGGTTGCTATCGCTTCTCCTTCTACGACAACGGCAACAACGGCATCGATAACGGGCGCTTTGTGCTCAGCGACGACGTGGGCCGCCGCATCATCGATGCCAATGGCGAATTCCAGGGCGTGAGCACCCTGGCCAACACCCAGACGATCTGCGTGCCCTTGAGCAACCAAGGCCTCATCGACAGCTGGTGCGACCGCACCGACCTTACCTACAGCGGCAGCACCCAGCTCTACGCCCGCACACAGCCAGGTGCCAAGGGCTACCAGTTCTGGCTCTTCGATCCGCACGGCTCCTACAGCCGCCGCGTTTACCAGGACGAGATCAACCTGCGCCCCACCAACCTTCAGACGAACCCGGTGCCGGCCGACTTTGACCTGAACGTGCGCGTGCGGGCCCTCATCAACGGCGACTTCACGCCTTGGGGCCGTGTCTGCATCATCCGCCTGAACACGCAGTCCAATGTGCGCAGTATGATGGTGGATATGGTCACTGAGCGCGGTGTGCGCGTGGTGCCCAACCCCAGCAACGGCCTGGATACCCGCCTTGAACTGCTCGGTGATGGCTGGAGCGACGAGGCGATGACGCTCGATGTTCTCGATGCCAGCGGTCGCCTGGTGCATAACGCCCGCTATGCCGGAGGTGCACGGATCAACCGGATCGCCTCCCCTGTACTGCCTGCCGGTGCCTATCTCGCACGGGTGACACAGGGCGGGCAGCACGCCATGACACGGTTCGTGGTGACCCCGTAACGCTCGCCTTGATCACGCGCCACCGGATGTGAACGGCGCTGCTTCGGATCAACTTGCGAACGGCGCCCTTCCCGGGCGCCGTTCCGCATTCCGCTCCATGCTCATAGCGGCCCCATAGCACGCCGGTCATTACGCGCAACAGGCCGCACACCAACGTTCATTGACCGCTCAGGGGTCCTGCAGGCTGCATTCGGGGTGCCGGTCGCTGCCCCTTTTTTCGTTCCCACTGCGCGAACGAGACCCCATTGCCATGCCTCGCACGAACATGATCCCCGTTCGTCATTGAATTGAGCGGACCTATCCTTCCCCGTTCATCGATCCTGAAACCGTTGCTAACTTGGTTCTTCTCCGGTCACCTGTCCGGTCAACGATGACGCACCCTTCACTTCCAGTCCGGCCATGACCGCGGCCCGCGAAAAGCGCAAGCGAGCACCTCTGTGCAACGGAACGGACCTGCGCTGCGTCACT
>JBIIYP010000053.1:0-21917 GCA_044346705.1 Flavobacteriales bacterium | reverse complement strand
GTCGGAGGGGTGTTCCCGTTCACTTACACGGTCACCTCACCGGGTTGCGGCGATGCCACCGCGACGGTGTTCATCACCACCACCCCTTATCCGGACCCGGGGGGGGACAGCACCTTGGTGGTGTGCGCCAGCGCACCGCCCTTCGACCTGTTCACGTTACTTACCGGCACGCCGGATACCGGTGGGGTCTGGTCGGATCCCTTCGGCATCGAGGTGGACGGTGTTTTCGATCCCGGCAGCAATGCTGCGGGCAAGTACTCCTATTTCCTGGGCGGTTCGGGTTTCTGCAAAGACACGCTCGCCATCCTGAACGTGATCGTGCAACAACCACCCAATGCAGGTTGGGACGCACAGGTCTCCTTGTGCAATACCCTGCCTTCGGGTTACGACCTGTTCAACGCGATCGGTCCGAACGCCCAGCCTGGTGGCCAATGGACGGACCTTGATGCATCCGGCGCCCTGACCGGAAGTGTGATCGCCCCGGACCAGATGGTGGCGGGTCTTTATGACTTCCGATATGTGGTGGTCGTTCCTGCCTGCGGTTCTGATACCTCTTTCGTGGCCGTGCGGATCAACGAAGGGGTGGCGGTGGTCGACACCTTCATCACCTGTATCGCGCGCGACCGCACCTATCGGTTGAATCTGGAGATCTCCGGTGGCGACCCAACGAGCTATGTGGTCACCGGTCTACCGGGTACCATCACCTCTGTGGCACCCTTCATCTTCACATCGGAGCCCTTGTTGGAGAGCGCGACGTATTCGGTCTCTGTGCGCGATGGCAACTACTGTAACCAGGTCACTGTCACCGGCGGCAGCGACTGCAGCTACGATGCGCCCATCTATGTCCCCGAGACGTTCTCGCCGAACGGTGATGGCATCAACGACCTGTTGGTGATCCCCGGCATGGAGGGCTTCCCTGAGAACACGGTGACGATCTATAACCGATGGGGAAATGAACTCTACAGCGCGGCCGGCTACAACAATCGGTCGGTGATGTGGGATGGTCGTTCGCTGAATGCGCTGATCCCCGGCGACCTGCCGACGGGCACCTACTATTACGTCGTGGATCTGGGCGACGGATCGGATGCGTACAAGGGCTTCATCTACCTGAACCGATGAGCTTACGGTCCATCCCCGCAGTGCTCCTGCTGACCATCGCGCTGGTCGGTGAGCGGCCTTGCAAGGCCCAGCAGGATCCGATGTTCAGTCAATACATGTTCAACACACTGGCGTTCAACCCGGCATATGCGGGCAGCGCGGATGTGTTCACGACCATGATCCTGAGCCGCCATCAATGGGTGGGCTTCGAAGGCGCCCCGTCCACCCAGACGCTTTCGTTGCATTCACCATTGCCCCTCAACGGACTTGCCATGGGCGGCAATGTGGTGCATGATCGGACCGGACCTGCCAGCCAGACCGGTGCCTTCCTCGACCTCGCCTACCGGATCCGTACCGGGAGCACAAGCCGGCTTTCCTTCGGTCTGCAAGGAGGGATGAACCTCTACCAGGCGGATATCGCGACCTTGACCTCCGTGGACCCCGATCCGGCCAGTGTGAGCATCAGCGGGCGGATGATGCCCAACTTCGGCTTCGGGCTTTACTGGCATGGGCCGCGGCATTACATCGGGGTCAGCGCTCCCAAGTTGTTGGAGAAAGACCTGATGGACGCCACCAGCGGCACGGTGACGGTGAGCACCGAATCCCGGCACTATTTCCTGATCGCGGGCATGGTCTTCGACATGGGAAGGGACTTGAAGTTCAAGCCTTCGGTGATGGCCCGCTCGGTGGAGGGAGCGCCTCTTTCGATGGACATCAATGCCAATTTCCTCTTGCGGGAACGCATCTGGTTCGGTGCGATGGTGCGCCCGGGAGCGGGCTTCGGGGTGATGACCCAAGTGCAGATAACCGACCAGTTCAGGGCCGGGTATGCGTTCGATGCCACCACCACCAATATCGGCCAGTACAACGCCGGCACGCATGAACTGATGATCGGCTACGACCTGCACTTCTCCAAGGGCAGGACGGTTTCACCCCGTTACTTCTGATGCGCATCCTCAGGACCATCGTTCCGCTCCTGGTGTTCCTGGCGTCCACAGCGCTGCAGGCGCAGGGCGGTGCTGACGCGCACACGCGGTATGCGGACCGCTACTACCAGCAGATGGCCTACCGGAAGGCCGCGGACGAGTACCTGCTGGCCGCCGACCAGGGAGCGGTGAACGAGCACGTCACCAAGCGCCTTGCGGACTGCTACATGAAGCTGTCCGAGACGGAGCATGCCGAGGCCTGGTATGCGCAGGCGGTCAAGTTCCTGAACCGGGAACCCATTGACATGTTGAACTACAGCCTGGCTCTGAAAGGGAACGCCAAGTACGCGGAGGCGGAGGAGTGGATGGACCGTTACCTGGCCACCACCCGGCCCGAGGGGGAGCCCTTGCGGAGCAACATCACCGCCTTTGCCAACAAGTTCGTGCAGGGCATGGACCGCTTCACCATTCGATCGGTGAGCACCAATACACCATACAGCGACCTTGGGGCCACATGGTCCGGTCCAACGGAGGTCATCTTCTCCTCGTCACGGAACGTCCGTGTGGGGGTGAAGCGTGAGGCGGCTTGGAACGGCCAGCCCTTCCTGGATCTTTATCGTGCGGACCGCGCGGCCAATGGCGACCTGATCAACGCACGGCCGGTGGAAGGGTCCGTGAACACATCGGAACATGAAGGCCCGGCCAGCTCCAGCAGCAGTGGCGATGTCCTCTGGTTCACGCGGACCAATGCGGAACGCAGCAAGAACGGTGTGCATCGGTTGATCATCATGAAGGCCGTTCGTAAAGGGGACCGCATGAGCGGCTCGGCGCCGTTCCTCTACAACAACACCGAATGTTCAGTGGGCCACCCGGCACTCTCACAGGACGGCAGCATGCTTTTCTTCGTCAGTGACATGCCCGGTGGTCAGGGTGGCACGGACCTGTACAGGTGTCGTGATATGGGCGGTCGCTGGGGGGAGCCGGAGAATCTGGGACCTTCCATCAACACCGCCCTCAATGAGGTGTTCCCCTCCGTGGGCCCTGACGGTACGCTCTATTTCGCGAGCAATGGGCATCCCGGGCTGGGTGGTCTGGACATCCAGGCCGCTCCCCGCGCAGCGGACGGCAGCTATCCGATGGTGATCAACGTGGGTGCACCAGTGAACGGTCCGAAGGACGATTTCGGATTCGTCATCGACCAGGTCGGCCGTACCGGCTATTTCACGAGCGATCGTCCGGGTGGGGTGGGGGATGATGACCTCTACGCCTTCGAAATGCACTACCCGCTTGAACAACGGTTCCTGTGCACGGGCGTGGTGTTCGACGATGAGGATGCCACCCCCCTGATCGATGTGGAAGTGCAGCTGCTGGACAAGGCGGGTGCCGTCCTTGAGAGCGGCCGCACGGACGGTAAAGGCAAGTTCTCCTTTTCGGTGCAGAAGGAACAGGAGTACAGGTTGGTGGCCCGGATGAAGGGCCGGTACGACGGTGATGCCTTCCTCAGCACCGAGAACATCGAACAGCAGCAGATCATCTCGCGTGATATTCACCTGATCCCTGATGCCGGGATATGGCTGCGCGGTGCCGTGCGGTATGCGGATCGTCTCGGCTTCGTGGAGGGGGTCGTCGTAAGCGTGGTCAACCTCAGCAGTTTTCAGAGCGACGTGCGCACCACGGGACCGGGTGGCGACGTGAGTTTCCGGTTGCAGGCCAACGAGGAATTCGAGGTGTTGCTGGAGCGGACGGGCTATTACAGCGTGAGCATCCCGGTGAACACCCTGGGCATGACCCAGGGGGTGATCGACCTGAACACGATGCAGGGGATGGAACTGGAGGAGGTACGCGTTGGGCAGCCTGTGCCGTTGAGGTTCATGCGTTGGACCGGGAACGGGACCACCTTGGACCCTGTGGCGAAGACCGAATTGGACGGACTGGCGCAGCGCATGCTCGTGAACTCCGGCTTGAGGTTCGAGGTGATCGTGCACGAGGATGCCCGCATCAGCGCCGATGCGGCGATGAAACTGACCGAGAAGCGTGCCGATGTGATCCTTCAGTACCTCCGGGCGAAGGGCGTGCCCAAGGACCGACTGGTCGCCAAGGGCATGGGCAACAGCCGCCCGATCAACCACTGCGAGGTCGGCGTACAGTGCAGTGAACAGGAACACGCCGAGAACCGACGCGTGGAATACACAGTGACCGGCGACGCTTTGCGCTGACCTGGGTCACGGTGCCAGCGCACTGTGCATACTTTCGTTGCCGAGCTCCTCGACAACCCCACCGACCTGACCAGACCATGTTCCCAAGGACCATCCTCTTCCTCGCTTCCGGTCTGTTCGCCCTGCTCCTGCAAGCGCAGGATGCGGTGAACTTCAATTCGCTTCCGCCGCTCGCGTTCAAAGAGGCCTTGGCCGCCTCCAAGGGACTGCTGTTGGATGTGCGAACACCCGAGGAATGCAACGAGGGCATCCTCGCGGGCGCCATCGTGCTGGATTATTCAGCGCCCGGCTTCATGGAAGGCATCAAGAAGTTGGACCGCGACCGTCCGGTCTACCTGTATTGCGCATCGGGTGGCCGTTCGCGTCAAACGATGACCCGCATGAAGGGGTTGGGCTTCAAGGAAGTGCATGACCTTGAAGGCGGTATCGGGGCCTGGACGGCCGCCGGTCAACCGGTGGTCAAGGAGGGCAGCGGGTCGAAGCGGTAACCGAGCTTGGAGAAGTGCTGCAGCACGAGCGGCAGCGAATAGCGCATGCGGACCTCGGAAAGGTGGTTGTCGTGGAACACGATGATGGAGCCCGGCCGGGAGCGTTCGCGGACATGCTCGAAGCAGTCCTGGCCGCTCATGCGTTCCTCGTAATCGCCGCTGGCCACATCCCACATCACCAACGTGAAGCGTTTGCGCAAGGCGTTGATCTGACCGTTGGTGGCACGGCCGTACGGTGGGCGGAAAAGGTTGGAGCGGGTCAGTTCCTGGCAGCGGAGCACACTGCGGTAGTAGGCACTGCGTTCCGAACGCCACCCGCTGGGGTGGTCCCACGTGTGGTTGCCCACGGCATGTCCTTCGTCGATCAGCCGCTGGAAGAGGGCCGGATGAGCGCTCACGTTCCTGCCCATGCAGAAGAACGTGGCCTTCGCCCCATGCGCCTTCAAGGTGTCGAGCACCCAGGGGGTGAGCACAGGAATGGGCCCATCATCGAAGGTGACGTACAGCACTTTCTCGGTCGTCTTCACACGCCATAGCATCCGCTTGTCCAGTTGACGGATCAGCGCAAGCAGGCGGGAAACGAGCTTGAACCGCATCGTCAGAACCGCATTTTCACGGTTCGCCGACCTGCCGATTCGATCTCTTCCAGCTTGCTTTCATACAGGGCATCCACCTCGGCCATCCGGGTCCGAAAGCGCTCAGCGAGCGGATCCTTCGGGTCGCGCTGCGAAAGCGTGCTGGCCAGTCGGCCCATCACCGCGCGGGTGATGTCCATGTCCTGGGAGACCTTGCCCGCGAACTCGGGCTCCAGGCTCAGCATGTAGGCCATGTTCTCATCCATGATGGTGAAGAGCCTGTCGGCCAGGATGTTCGCGGTCTTCTTGTCATCGGCGGCGTAGTACGCCTCGATCACCGGAAGCATGATCCGGTCGAACGGAACGTTCCGTTCGGGCATTTTCTCCATGCTGAGGTCGAGCACCTTTTTGGCGTCGTCCTTGCGTCCCTCCGAAGCAAGCGTCTCGGCCAGGGTGGCCAGCTGCAGGCGCAGGTTGGTGGTCATCCGCAGGATGTTCTCATCCAGGTAGATGGGTTCCTCGCTTTCCATGTTCCCCCACTTGAACTTGTTGATCACGTTGTCGAACATGACATCCGTGGCCACCGAGCCGAAGGTGTTGGGGTTCTGTTGCTGGGTGAAGGTGGGCACCAGGCGGTAGGTGAGGCCTTCCAGGCGGAAGTAGTTCTGGAGGTTGATGTAGCTCTCCGGTCCAGTGGTCACGGCGAAGTAGATGGGGCGCTTCCAGTTGTTGTTGGCCAGCAGGTCGAGCAGCATGAAGTGGTTCTTCATGACGATCTGCTTGCGCAGCTGCCACTGCACCTCAGGCGTCCAGTTGGCGGTGTCCTTCAGGCTCAGCAGGCCATTGCCGAACACTGTGGCGCTGTCCGCAGGTATCTTGAATTTGTCGGTGGGCATGTAGGCGTCCTTCTGGTTGCGCGAGAAGAGCGGTTGCATGTTCCGGTCGTCCGTGGCGAAGGCCATGGCCTTCCTCAGGTCCATGTAGGCGCCGTCCTTTTCCTTGGGCAGCAGGGCCACCACATCGCGGGTTCCCTGGCGGTACTTGTCCGGTCCCATGGCGAACGGCACGGGGTCGCTGTCGTAGGCCTTGCGCCGCATCTGGTCGATGTACCAGTCGGTGTTGAGCAGGCTGAGGTTCACCACGCGCACGTCGGTGCGGATGCCTTCCACCTCCTGGGCGTACCAGAGCGGGAAGGTGTCGTTGTCGCCATTGGTGAAGAGGATGGCGTTCGGCGCACAACTCTCCAGGTAGTCGGAGGCCAGGTCGCGGGCAGGTGTGCGTCGGCTGCGGTCGTGGTCGTCCCATTCGGCACGCACCATCACTACCGGCACGGTAAGTCCGATCAGGGTGGCCAGTGCTCCATGCATCCCATCGTTCCGGACCACACGCCCAAGCAGGTGCATGAAGCCCATCGCCGCACCGGCGAGGATGGCCATGTAGAAGAGGGCGTAGGAGACGGAGTGGTCGTTGTCCGAAATGGACTCCACCAGGTACTTCAGCACACCGATGCCGACCGCCGCACCAACGGCCAGACCGAGCTCGCGCAAGGTGATCGAACGGGCCGCGTCGTAGAGGGCGAAAACGCCCAGCCCGATCCAGATGGCAAAGGCGTAGAACGAGCCCACGTAGGCATAGTCACGTTCCCGGGGTTGGAAGGGATACTGGTTCAGGTAAATGACAATGGCCAGTCCGGTGAAGAAGAACAGCAACGCCACGATGGTCCAGTCGCGCAGGTGGCGCACCAGCTGGTACACGAAGCCGATCATGCCCAGGAGCAAGGGCAGCAGGAAGAGCTTGTTGAAGCCCTTGTTCATCGTCATACTAGGGGGCAGCTTGTCCTGGTTGCCCAAGCGCTCCGCATCAATGGCGGTGATGCCGCTGAGCCAGTTCCCCTCGGTGATGCCTCCGTGGCCCTGAATGTCGTTCTGCCGCCCGGCGAAGTTCCACATGAAGTAACGCCAGTACATCCAGTTCACCTGGTAGTCGAAGAAGAACTGCAGGTTCTCGCCCTGCGTGGGCTTGTAGATGATCGTGGCCTTCCCCTCGCGGTCGGTGGTCCGTACCGGAACACCCTTGAAGTCGCTCCAGCTCTTATACTGGTCCTCGTGGTTCGGTTGCGAGCTGTACATGCGCGGGAAGAGCATGGTGAAGGCCGGGTCATAGATCGGCTCGGTCTCCTTGCGCGCATCTGTCACGATGTAGGCGTGGTCCAGCGTAAGGCCCGGGTTCTCGGCGAGGTAATGCTCCGCGCTCCAGCCGTCGTAGAAGGTCTTCACGGTGCGGCCGTTCTTCTGCACCAGGTAGGTGGCGGTGTGCACGGGGCTTCCGTCGCCACGCCTGTCGTTATCCAAGGGAGAATCCCAGAACTGGCCCATCAGGAGAGGCCGGTCGCCGTATTGTTCCCGGTTCAGGTAGCTCACCAGGTTGAACACGTTCTCGGGGTTGTTCTCGTCGATGGGGGGGTTGGCCAGGCTGCGGATCACCGTCATGGCGTAGGTGCTGTATCCGAGCAGGATCACGCTGACACCCAGGATGATGGTGTTGAGGATCACCCGCCCGTTGCGCTGGGTCCACCGCAGGCCCAACACCACGGCGGCAACGGCCGTCAGCAGGTACACCAGGTTCCCGGTGTTGAAGGGGAGCCCCAGGGAGTTGACGAACAGCAGTTCGAAGCTGCCGGCCACTTTGGCCACCCCGGGAATGATGATGCTCTGGATGGTGCCCAGTATCACTGCGCTGATCACCAGGGCATAGACCACGCCTTTGGTGGTGGTCTTGAACTTCTTGAAGTAATAGACCAGGACGATGGGGGGGATGCAGAGCAGCGCCAGTAACTGCACGCCGATGCCCAGGCCGAGCAGGTAGCAGATGAGGATGAGCCAGCGGGTGTTGTGGGCCTCCTCGGCCTCACTCTCCCACTTCAGGATCGCCCAGAACGTGATCGCGGTGAAGAAGGAGGACATGCTGTACACCTCGCCTTCCACGGCGCTGAACCAGAAGCTGTCGCTCCAGGTGTAGGCCAGGGCGCCCACGATGCCACTGCCCAGAACGGCGATGAGCTGGCCGGGGGTGAGGGCCTCAGACCCATCGCGCAGGGCCAGTTTCCGGGCCATGTGCGTAATGCTCCAGAACAGGAACAGGATGGTGAAGGCACTGCAGAGCGCGCTGAGGATGTTGATGGCCACCGGCACGTTCTCCACGCTCACGAAGGCGCTGGCGATGCGGCCCAGGATCATGAACAGGGGAGCCCCCGGGGGGTGCCCCACCTGGAGCTTGTAGGCGGTGGCGATGAACTCCCCGCAATCCCAGAAGCTGGCCGTGGGTTCGATCGTGGAGATGTACGTCCATGCGGCTACCAGGAAAACGGTCCAGCCGGTGGCGATGTTGAGCTTTTTGAAGTCCATGCAGGGGTCTTGTCCGTAGGGGTCCGGTCGTTCGTGCCTTCCGTGCCGTCAGCCATTTCGGGCCGTCCGGACGGATGTCACAAGGCGACGAATTTACCCGAAAGTCGGAAGTATGCGGGAGCTGTGTGGCGGAACAGCGGATCTTTCTACTTTTGCAGCCGCCTTTGGAAGCGGAACCTCCCCGGAACTGCCTGCCATGGCCTTGGCAACAAGGAGGCGTACATGATGACCGATGGTGTAACTGGCAACACGTCTGATTTTGGTTCAGAAGAGTCCAGGTTCGAGCCCTGGTCGGTCAACAGGAAAGGGAACCCCGCGAAAGCGGGGTTCTTCATTTTGGACAAGACCGAACAGGGCGAGAAGTTCATCCCGAGCGCGGTCGAGGGAAGCCCTGGTCGGTCAACAGGAAAGGGAACCCCGTGAAAGCGGGGTTCTTCATTTTGGACAAGACCGAACAGGGCGAGAAGTTCATCCCGAGCGCGGTCGAGGGAAGCCCTGGTCGGTCAACAGAAAAGGGAACCCCGCGAAAGCGGGGCTCTGTTGTTTTTGTCCCGATCAAGAAGGGGAGGAGCTCGTCCCGAGGCCCCGCGGGGGAAGTTAAGGAGCCTATGGCTTGGCCATGGTCCGGGTCGGGTCCTGCTTCAGCAGCCCGCTCAGCACGGCGTAGAGCTCGGGGAGTTGTTCCTTGAACTCCCGCGAACGCTCGAAGAAATACTCGACCGCCACCGCGAAGAACTCCTCCTGGTTGGTGGCGGCATAGTCGCGCAACAGGCTTGGTTTACCGGCCTTGATGGCAGCGGTCTCCTGATCGCCGAGGATCTTCCAGTCCTCCAGTAGCACCGGATCCAGGAAGCCGTCCTCGTGGTTGGGGATGAAGTCCTCGAACCATAAGGCATGGGCCATTTCGTGGAGGCCCACGTTGTGCGCGTCCGAGGAACGGGCGTAGCCCTGCACGAAATGCGGCCAGGAAAGCCGGATCACCCTGGCCTTCGGGTTCACCTCTCCTTGGTGCCTGCGGTCCTTGTGCACCGTGCGGTAGGCTTCCGGGTGGACCACGATGCGGTTGAAGTGCGTCAGCGTGATGCGCTCGTCGAATCCATGAAGCAGCTGTGCCGCACAAGCACTGATCATCACCTTCATCTCTTCCTTCACATCGATCCCGGCCCCGAGCCATTCCTTGTCGTTCAGGAAGCGGCCGGTGACACGCTGGAACCGCTCCTGATGCTCAGGGGCCAGCGTATCGTGGTAGGGGAAGTACTTGACCACGATGGCCTGTTGAGCGGGCGTGAGCCAGCGCTTTTTGGGTGCATCGCCTTTTCCGCTGACACGAAACGCGAGGACGAGGAGCGAAAGCAGCGCCAGAGCCAGGAGCAGACCGGTGAGCATGGGTTCAGGCGGTGCCGGTCATCCAGCGTTGCAACCTGCGCTCGGAAGGTGCGCGGAGCACCAGCAGCACCAGCAGCCCGGCAGCTACGGCCCAATGCTCCACATCGGCCTGCAGCATGAACACCACCACATTGAAGAACAAGGCCCCTTCGATCAAGGCCCAGTGCATGATGCATGCCTGCCGGACACCGGCGGCCAGTTCGGACACGTCCATACCGGGCTGGAGCGAACGGATGCGGCGCCTGAACAGGAGGATCGCCAGCACCGGCAGGCCCACCGCGGATACCAGCCCCATGACCGAAAGTGCTTGAACGGGCTTCCCGGACATCATCGGCACAGCCCCGTCGTTCCACAGGAATGCGGTGACGCCCAGGAACAGTGCACACCCCATGCACAACGCCAGGTGGAGGATGGTGAGCGAACGGCGCAATTCACCGGTATCGGAGGTCTTCATAGGGATGAACGGCTGCAGGGTTTGACCGGGAGCCTTTGCCGAAAGATCGTGTTCCGCAGCTTTGCATCCACATCCGGTCATGACCGACGCGATCCTCGTCACCTATTACGATGGCCTTTCCTCCCTTCCGAAGGAGGCGCGCCTGCAATGGACCGGTCCGGATGTGCTGGAGGTGGAGCACGAAGGCGTTCGGAACAGTTGGTCGTTGCGCGACAAGCGCTTCAGCTGGGAGCTGACCGGAGGGGCCTTGCGCCTGAGCTACGGAACCCCTCCACAGGTCGTGATCATCAAGGATGCCGAGGTACAACGGCAGTTCGCGGAGCATTTCCGGCGGACTGCCAAGGATCGTAAGGCCGATGCCACGGTACCCTTGCTGTTGAGCCGTCCCGTGCTGTTCATCCTCTCGCTTGCCGCCGCGGGGATCGCTGCGTACATCTGGCTGTTGCCGCTGCTCTCAGGCTGGTTGTCCACCCTGTTGCCGCTTGACGCGGACCGCCGCGTAGGGGAGGCCTACTGGACTTCCATGGCGCCGACGTTGAAGCTGGATACCGCGCGCAGTGCGGCCCTGCAGCGCTTCGGCGATGAGCTCGAATTGGCGCCCGACTTCAAGCTCTCCTACCATGTGGTCAAGGATGAACAGGTGAATGCCTTCGCGCTTCCGGGTGGTCATATCGTGGTTTACACGGGGATCCTTGACCGCATGAATGAGCCGGGTGAGCTGGCGGCCTTGTTGGCGCACGAGGGCACGCACGTGCAGCTCCGCCATAGCATGCGGGGCATCATGCGGGAACTGTCCGGCGCGGTGCTCCTGTCGCTGATCATCGGCGATGTGGGCGCGTTGACGACGATCGTCGCGGAGCGCGCGGACGACCTGCGCGGCCTTGCCTACACCCGTGGCCTGGAAAGCGAGGCCGATGCGGTGGGGATGGAGCGCATGGCCGCCGATGGACTGGACGCGCAGGGCATGGTGAAGCTGCTCCAGCTGCTGGAGCGCGAGGCGCAGGACATGCCCGAAGGCCTCTCCTTCCTCAGCTCGCATCCGCTCACCACCGAGCGTATCGCGGTGGCGGAGGAAAAAGCGAAAGCGCTCGGCCACGCACCTTCCCGGGATGCGGAGCTCGAGCGCTTGTTCGAAGCCTTGAAGGCGAAAGGGTAGGATCAGTCCTTCGCGGCGATGATCTTGTGCACCACGGCGGCCAGCACCGCACCGGCGATCGGGGCCACCCAGAAGAGCCACACCTGACCGAGGTAAGGACCACCGGCGAACACGGCCTGGCTCAGGGAGCGGGCGGGGTTCACCGAGGTGTTCGTCACCGGGATGCTGATCAGGTGGATGAGCGTGAGGCCGAGGCCGATGGCGATGGGCGCGAAGCCTTTCGGAGCGCGGTCGTCCGTGCTGCCCAGGATGATGAGCAGGAAGAAGAAGGTCATGACGACCTCGCAGACCAACGCGCTGGTCATGCCGTACTTGCCGGGCGAAAGATCGCCATACCCGTTGGCCGCGAAGCCGCCGAGGTCCGCGCCGTTGCCGCTGGCGATCACCCACAGCACGCCCGCGCCGGCCAGGCCGCCGAGCACCTGTGCGATGATGTAGGAGGCCAGGTCCTTGCCTTCGAACTTGCCCGCTGCCCAGAGGCCCACGCTCACCGCCGGGTTCAGGTGGCAGCCGCTGATGTGCCCGATGGCATAGGCCATGGTGAGCACCGTGAGGCCGAAGGCCAGTGACACACCGACAAGCCCGATGCCGACCTCTGGGAATGCGGCGGCCAGCACGGCGCTGCCGCATCCACCCAACACAAGCCAGAACGTTCCAAGGAATTCAGCGAGCTGTTTTTTCATGACGGGACAGGATTGATGTGCCGCCAATGTAACGGCCCTTTGCACATCACGTGTCGCCAACCCGCTACATGTCCGCCGGGGGTCTTCTGGTGCTCAGCACTTCACCGCGATGCCCAGCTCGGTCAGCTGGATGTCATCGATCCGGCTCGGTGCATCGATCATCACATCGCGACCCGCGTTGTTCTTGGGGAAGGCGATGAACCTGCCTGCCGGCAGGCAGGCTCGCGGATGATGCACCTATCCTCGTACTTGTATGCCCAGTTCATTCAGTTGGACATCATCGATCCTGGAAGGCGCGTCGATCATCATGTCCCTACCCGAATTGTTCTTTGGGAACGCAATGAATTCTCTTATGTCCGTCCGGTGGCCGAAGAGGCTCACCCAGCGATCGAAGCCGAAGGCCGCGCCACCGTGCGGCGGGGCACCGAACTCGAAGGCGTCCATCAGGAAGCCGAACTTGTAGCGGGCGTCCTCGTCGGTGAAGCCGAGCACCCGGAACATGGCCTCCTGCATGCTGCGGTCATGGATGCGGATGCTGCCGCCGCCGATCTCGGTGCCGTTGATCACCAGGTCGTAGGCGTTGGCGCGCACGCTGCCAAGGTCCTGTTGGTCGAAGAGCTTCTGCGCGTCCTCGGGCTTCGGCGCGGTGAAGGGGTGGTGCATGGCGTGCCAGCGACCCGTCTCCTCGTCCTGCTCCAGCAAGGGGAAATCGATCACCCACAGCGGCTTGAACACCTTCGGGTCGCGAAGGCCGAGGAGGTCGCCCAGGTGCAGGCGCAGCTCATTCAGCTGTTTGCGGGTCTTGTCCGCCTTGCCTGCCATGATACAGAGCAGGTCTCCTTGTTTCATGCCGAAGCGTGAAGCCCAGGCTTGCAACTGTTCCGGTGTGAAGAACTTGTCCACCGTGCTCTTCAGCCCTTCCTCGGTCCACTTCACGAACACGATGCCGGTGGCGCCGATCTGCGGGCGCTTGACGAAGTCGATGAGCGCATCGGTCTGCTTGCGGCTCCATGCTGCGCAGCCTTCCGCGTTGATGCCGACCACCAGCTCTGCGTCATCGAAGACCTTGAAGCCTTTACCCTGCACCAGGTCGTTCAGTTCATGGAACTTCATGCCGAAGCGCAGGTCAGGCTTGTCGCAGCCGTAACCCGTCATCGCCTCGTCGAAGCTCATGCGGGGGAAAGCGCCGTCGAAGGTGATGCCGAGGATGGCCTGGAACAGGTGCTTCGCCATTCCCTCGAAGGTGTTCAGGATGTCCTCCTGTTCCACGAAGGCCATCTCGCAGTCGATCTGCGTGAACTCGGGCTGGCGGTCGGCGCGCAGGTCCTCGTCGCGGAAGCACTTCACGATCTGGAAGTAGCGGTCGAAGCCGGCCACCATCAGCAGTTGCTTGAAGGTCTGCGGGCTTTGCGGCAGCGCGTAGAACTCACCGCTGTTCATGCGGCTGGGCACTACGAAGTCACGGGCACCTTCCGGTGTGCTTTTGATCAGCACCGGCGTTTCCACCTCCAGGAAGTGCTGTGCGCTGAGGTAGTTGCGCACTTCGATGGCCATGCGGTGGCGCAGCTCCAGGTTGCGGCGCACGTTGGCGCGGCGCAGGTCGAGGTAGCGGTATTTCGCGCGGAGCTCCTCGCCGCCATCGGTGTCCTCTTCAATGGTGAAGGGTGGCGTCTTCGCACCGTTCAGCACCTTCAAGGTCGTGGCGATGATCTCCACGTCGCCGGTGGGCATGTTCCTGTTCTTGCTCTCGCGCTCCACCACGGTGCCGGTCACCTGCACCACGAACTCCCGGCCCAGGCTGTTGGCCTGCTGGCTCAGGGCCTGGTCACGTTCAGTGTTGAAGCTGAGCTGTGTGATGCCATAGCGATCGCGCAGGTCCACGAAGGTCATCCCGCCCAGGTCGCGGGTGCGTTGGACCCAGCCGGCCAGGGTCACGGTGGTGCCGGCATCGGAGAGGCGGAGCTCGCCACAGGTGTGCGTACGGAACATGCGGTTTCGGAAAGAGGACGCGAAGTTACCCGAACGCCTCGTTCCGGGCGGTCCGTCATTGCACCACCAGCAGCACGCTACGGTTGTAGGTATCGCCGTCCGTTTCCTGCACACCGAAGATCCATTTCTCGGTGCCGGGCTGGTCCCTGGTCACGATCAGCTTCTCGAGGGAGAAGTCCCCGGCGCTGATGGGGATCGCATCGATGGTCTCGATGTCGGATCCTCCGTCGTATTCCACCCGCACATGGAAGGTCTCCAGGTCGTCGGAGCCTTTGCGCACGGTGATGCCTACGCGCACGGTATCCTCCAGCCCGACGGTGTCGGTTGTATAAGTATACCCGCTGTCGGTGCGCAGGAGGATGGAGGGGCTCTTCTCCGGACCCTCCTGTTCCTTTTCGCAGGAAACGAGTACGAACAGGGTGAACAAGGCGGGCAGGAAACGGGTCATCGGGCAAAGGTAGGCTGCGCCCTGCGCCTCGAATCCCCTACTTCTTTTCGGCCTTCAGGGCTGCCATCGCCGCCTTCAATTGCCCCATTGCGGCATCGTCCAGCGTGGGGTGCTTGAGGCCCAGCGCCTGGAGCTGCTCCCGAAGGAGGCGGCCCACCAGCGCGCGGCTTTCCCACTGCTCATCGGCCGGGATGATGTACCACGGGGCATGCGGTGCGGCGGTCTCGCGGATGGCATCCTCGTAGGCGGCCATGTAGTCCTTCCAGTAGGCCCGCTCCTTCACATCGTTCGCACTGAACTTCCAGTTCTTCTCCGGGTCGTCGATGCGATCGAGGAAGCGCTGCTTCTGCTGGTCGCGGCTCATGTACAGGAAGAACTTCATGATCACCGTCCCGTTCGCAGCCAGGTGCTCCTCGAAGTTGCGGATGCTCGCATAGCGCTGGTCCCAGAACTTCTTGTTGATGTCCCTTACCGTTCGTATGCCAGGCAGGTTCTGGCCCAGGATGAACGTGGGGTGGACCTTGGTCACCAGGACCTCCTCATAGTGGCTGCGGTTATGGATCCCGATGTAGCCTTTTGGAGGAACGGCCTTGGCATGACGCCACAGGAAATCGTGACTGCGCTCCAAGGTGGAGGGCGCCTTGAAGCTGTGCACCTGCACCCCCTGCGGGTTCACGCCGCTCATCACGTGGCGGATGCAACTGTCCTTGCCCGCCGCGTCCATCGCCTGGAAGATGAGGAGCACGCTGCGGTCGGCCGCGGCGTAGAGCACGTCCTGCAGATCGGCGATGATCTCGCGGTCCTTCTCCAGCAGCTCCTTCAGGTCCTTCTTGACCAGCGGGGTGTCGATGTCCGTGACATGATCCTTCAGCTTGAAGGATCCTTGTTTCTTGACCACCACACGGGGGTCGTGGAGGAAGGACTTGTTCATGGTGTGAAAGGTAGTTGTGCTGGCCTGGTAAGTGGTGCGCGAACACTGGAACGAAAGAGGAAAGGCGCCCCAATGGAGTGCCTTTCCCGAGTATGCTGCGGGTCTTCGCTTACAGCATCCTCCTGTTCTCCTGCCTTTGTGCGCTTGGTCCACCGTCGGCGGAGAAAGCGGATCAACGTGTTCCTCGGCTCACAAGTTCCATCCTGGTCGCCTCGAAGGGCATGTTGTATCCGTATCGCCTCAGAACAGCGTCACCTCCCCCGCAACGATCGCCTGCCAAGGCACCTGCTCGATCCCCGGAGATAACATGCGCCGTTCCTCTGCCGTGTTCACCACCCACCCTCGCTTCAGGCCGAGGTCGCTCATGCACTGCTTTAGTCCGGCAAGGCTGCGCGGGTCGAGGGTCGTGCCCAGCTTGATCTCCACGGGCAAGAGCTGGTTGCCGTTGCGGATGAGCAGGTCCACTTCCGCACCTGCCTGCGTGCGCCAGAAGAACACCTCGGGCCGAATGAGCTGGTCATCGGCCATGGCGCAGAGCTCTTCGATCACCAACCCTTCGAACGAATGCCCACGCTTCGGCCAAGTGGTCAACTCGCGGCTGTTGCGCAATCCGGCCAGGAAATGCAGGAGGCCGGTGTCCCGGACGTACAGCTTCGGACTCTTCGTAAGCCGCTTCTGCACATTGGCGAAGAAGGGCTGCAAGCGACGGATCATGAATGCGCCCTCCAACACATCGAGGTCCGCATTCACCGTGTGCGACGAAACGGAAAGCGATCGCGACAGGTCCGACACGTTCAACAACTGCCCATGCACATGGGTGAGCATCGTCCACAGCGTGCGCAGGCGCTTGGCTGGCAGGTTCAATCCCAAGGCTGGCAGGTCGCGCTCCAGGAACGTGCTCACGTAAGCATCCAGCCACGTGCCACGTGCCTGTGCATCGCGCAACGAAAGCACGGACGGATAGCCACCCCAGAACCAACGGTCCTTCAGTTGCGGCAGGCCGAAAAGCTCCTGTGACCGGAACGGTGTCAACTCCAACAACCCGATCCTCCCCGCCAAGGATTCCGACACCGAGCGCATCAATGCCGGACTCGCTGAACCGAGCAGCACGTAGCGCCCTTTTCCGGTCCCACTATCAATACGATGACGAAGTGCCGCGAACAGCTCCGGCGATCGCTGTGCCTCATCGAACACCACCTTCTTCGCATGCACGGAGAGGAAACCTTCCAGATCCGCGTTCAGCAAGGCCAGGTCCGAAGGGCGCTCCAGGTCCAGATGTTCCCAGTCGGGCAGGGCATGTTTTGTCAACGTGCTTTTGCCGCATTGCCGAGGCCCCACCACCAGCACCGCTGGGAAGGTCTTCAGCAGCCGCTGGAAGCGCTTTTCAGTAGATCTTGGAAGGTGGCGCATGCCTTGTATATCTGAAGTCCGACTTCAAATATACAAGGCTACTTTGGAATGGTCAAAGTGTTCCCCGGTTCTCCTGCTCCCGCTCGATCGCCTCGAACAGCGCCTTGAAGTAGCCCTTGCCGAAGCTCTTGGCGCCTCCCGCCAGTGCGGGACGAAGACGCTTGCTTGGATGATCTCGAAGAACATCGTGGGACGGTCCAGCACCGGCTTGGTGAAGAGCTGCAGCAGGTAGCCCTCGTCGTCGCGGTCCACCAGCACACCGTGCTGCTTCAGCACCGCCAGGTCCTCGTCGATCTCGCCCACGCGGTCCATGACCGTATCGTAGTAGCTGGGCGGCACGTAGAGGAACTCCACGCCGCGGCCCTTCAACTGGGTCACCGTTTCGATGATGTTGTTGGTGGCCACCGCGATGTGCTGCACGCCGGCACCGTTGTAGAAGTCGATGTACTCCTCGATCTGGCTCTTCTTCTTGCCCTCGGCCGGCTCGTTGATGGGGAACTTGATGCGGCCGTTGCCGTTGCTCATCACCTTGCTCATCAGCGCGGTGTATCAGGGTGGACCTGCGGCGATCCGTGCGAGCGATTGGTCTCCCGGCCTGTACACCGTGATCGTGCAGGATGGGCTCGGGCTGCACCACCTGCGTGCGGTGCGGGAGTGATGTACGTGGCCTGTTCGATGCGGGCGCAGCACCAAGCAGCAGGACCGTCCCGTTCCCGGAGTCCTGCGGTCGTGCCATCATCGGCCCAAGCGGAGGGTGTTCGCACACTTTGGACCGGCGCAAAGGCGCCTTGCCTTGCCGCGCTCAGGGGATGCGGACGATGTCCGGCAGCGCCCACTCCTTGTTGAAGTAAGGCTCGGTGGGCGCGTAAAGGCGGAAGTAGGTGAACCAGCCCTTGCCCGGTACCGTTTGCACGAAATTGGCGTTCGCGCCGGCAGGTGGCTTCGGGCCGAAGTAGAGGTCCACCGAACCGTCCGCGTTCACCACCAGGCCCGGCTTGCGCGACGAGATGTCGGCGGCACCTTGCGGTGACTGCAACGGTGCGCGGCTGGTATTCTCGTAGAGGGTGAACGACCAGAACTGCTTGACCGGTGCATTGGCCGGCACGTGCAGGTGGTAGTACTTGCCGCCGTCCAGCCAAGCGCCCGACCTGTCACGCGCAGATTCGAGATACACCTGTCCGAAGCCCACGATGCGGCCCTGCATGCCGGAGGTGTTCCCGATCGCCTCGTAGTACCAAGAGGCCCGCTCATCGAGCTGGGAGAACATCGGCAGCTGCTGGTCCAGTTCGACCATGTTCGCGTATTCCCAGTGGGTGCCCGCGAACACCGTGGCGCCGGGGAAGCGCTTGTCGAAGGCGTTGGCGCGGGCCATCAGCTCACCGGTGAGCGCTGCCTCGCCCAGGATCTTGCTGCGACGCGCATCGGGCTGGAAGGGCTTGCCCGGCTCCATGCCCAGGGAGCGCATCATGGCGTAGAAGTAGCCGTTGTGCGTCTCCATCGGCTCGCCGTCGAGGATATTCTTGAGCTGCTCGAAGTAGCGGATGTCGCTCGGCTGCCAGGAGGCCCAATCACGGCCGCCGACCGGGATGAACTTCGTTTCGCCGGGCGTGGCGCGCTGCGCCCAACCGTAGACCCTGTGCTTGCGCAGTGTCGCTTCAGCCTCCACCGGGTCTGGCGCCAGGCCGCGCGATCCGAACCAGACCTGGTTGGTCTTGGAGCGCACCACGAAATAGCCCGGTGGGTCCAGGGCTTCACCACCAGGTGGGAGGATCAGGTACTTGCCGCCCTGCCCCTTGTCCGGACCGGTCTGCCCCATGTCGATGACGGGTCGCTGCCAGATGTCATCCACACCCCCGGCGGTCGCGCCCGCGGGCACTTCGACGACGAGCGGTCCCTGCGTGGCGAGGTTCCAGAAAGTGAAGGCATACACGGTGGTCAGGTTGGGCGTCAGCATCCCCGCCTTGTCCTTGAGGGACTGGTACACAACGACCTCGCCGTCGCGCGCGCCGAAATTGACGCGCTGGGCCTCGCGCAGGCCGTAGAAGCCAACCGCCGGCAGGCCCCACAGGAAGGTCTGCGTGGCGCGCTGGAACTCCATCTCGTCGTAGAGCTTCTCCACCGCCGCCTGCGAGGGGTAGCCGTTCTCGAGCTTCAGCGTGCCGAGACGGGTCTTGACCGTCTGCGCCTTCGCCCCCGTTGCGAGCATGCACATGACCGCCAGGACCGAGGCAGTGGCGATGGAAAGGATACGGGGATGCGTGTTCATGGGATCTTCCGGTGATGGGGTGAGGTTCTCAGTTGATCGTCAAGGGCAGTTCCGGTCCGGTCGTTGTGCCTCTTCATGGCGTGCGAGGCGTTCGGCTCCAACAGGGCTGCGATCGCTCCGGCTGGCCCGGTGGTCCGAAGGGTGTTGACCAGGTCGCATAAAGGCGGGCGTTTGCTGCGCTGTTCCGCGCGTGCGAGCAGCCGGTCAAGCGGCGTGTGCTTGGGTGCAACGTGAACGTGGGCCGTTCCCACGGCCTCGCCGAGGGCCTTCGCCGGGTCCTGCTGGCGCAGCCCGCTCAACCCGTCATGCCCGAAGAGGGCCGGCGCGGTATCAGGCAGAATGGTCGGCATTCCGCTTCCACCTGGACGATCCATCATGGGGGCAAGGTAGACGATCTACCAAGCATGGTATCCAACCAGCTGCGAGGGGCCGTTGTATGCCGTATGGCTTGCAGCCTGGGAACGGCCTGGTGCGTGCCTTGTTCGGGGCGATGCAGGCTTCCGCCGCTGGCGCTTCCTGGTCAAGCGGGAAGTGCGTCCATCGGGCACGATTCGCTTCACGGATCTCAGTATCGCACACAACGTCGCCCTGTTCTCCTGCCTCTGTCCGCCGAATCCGCCGTCCGGCGGAGAAGGCGGATCAAAGTGTTCCCCGGTTCTCCTGCTCCCGCTCGATCGCCTCGAACAACGCCTTGAAGTTCCCCTTGCCGAAGCTCTTCGCACCCTTGCGCTGGATGATCTCGAAGAACATCGTGGGACGGTCCAGCACCGGTTTGGTGAAGAGCTGCAGCAGGTAGCCCTCGTCGTCGCGGTCCACCAGCACGCCGTGCTGCTTCAGCACCGCCAGGTCCTCGTCGATCTCGCCCACGCGGTCCATCACCGTGTCGTAGTAGCTGGGCGGCACGTAGAGGAACTCCACGCCGCGGTCCTTCAGCGCGCCCACCGTTTCGATGATGTTGTTGGTGGCCACCGCGATGTGCTGCACACCGGTCGTCACTTTACATTAGACCTTTCATGCCCGCTAGCGTCTAACTCCAAGATCAAGTTCGTTCTCCTTTGAGCCTCACTCTTGAATGATGCGATACGGAAAAATTATGTTGAAACCGATGATGGCAGGCTGTCTGCTGGCCATCCTGGTCTGCTCTTCGGTACACGCCCAAACGAATTCCACGCTGGTTTGGCAGGGCGTGGTGCGCAGTTATGTGACCTACCTGCCAGCGGGCTATCCTGCGGGTGGACCGTATCCCGTGGTGGTGGCCTGCCATCCCGGGCTCAGCAACGCCACGCAGCATGCCACCGCCTCCGGCTGGCACCTGGTGGGCGATACGGCGGGCTTCATCACTGTATACCCCAATGCCATGCCGCCTGGGGCCAACCCGGATTCGCGCCTGTGGAACGCCTACGACCAGCCCTCTTTCGTGGCGCAGTACGATGATGTGGGCTTCCTGTTGCGGCTGCTCGACACGCTGGCTGCAGCACACCCGGTGGACACCTGCCGTGTCTACTTCAGCGGGTTCTCCAGCGGTGCCATGATGAGCTTCCGCATGGCCTGCGATGCTGCGGACCGGATCGCGGCCATCGCACCGGTGTCCGGCGGCTGGGGCTATGGCGCCGATGGCAGCTGTGGCGATGGGCAGTGCAACGGCGATCCGGCCGGGAGTTGTGGGTGGAACATGGCGTACGTGAACTGCACCCCCCAGCGCCAGGTGCCCGTCGCGTTCATGAAGGGGAGCCTCGAGGGCGATAACGTCCCCACCTGCCGCGCCTCCACCGACTCGCTCCAGCGCCTCCACTGGGTGGATTTCCTCGACTGTACAGACCCCGCTATCGACACGGTGCAGCGCGCTGGCGAGACCATCGTACGCGAGCGCTATGACGACTGTATCCCCGGCAGTGCTTACCATTTCTACACCGTGGTGGGCAACTCCCACCAATGGCACACGCCCGCCACCCTTATGCAGTGGGAATTCCTGCGCGGTTGGTCGCGGTGTGAGCTGTCCACTGCCATTCCCACCTTGGGCTCCGTCCAGCCGCTGCAGGTGCAGCCGAATCCCTTCCGGGAAGGGTTCACGCTGGCGGGTGTGCCACCGAATGCACGCATCACCGTGGTGGACGCCACTGGCCGTGCGGTGTACGAGGGGGGGCCTGGGGCGATACGCACGAGCGAGTGGGCCCGCGGCCTGTACACCGTGACCGTGCAGGACGGGCGCGATGTGCGCCATGTGCGTGCTGTGCGGGAGTGATGCGCTTGGCGTGTGTGTTTGTTCGCGTGGACCGCGCATCATCGTGGTACATATGAGAAGGGCGTTCACCGGCCGGTGAACGTCCTTCTCATGTGATGACGGTTCAGCTTACAGTGTGCCCCGGTTCTCCTGCTCCCGCTCGATCGCCTCGAACAACGCCTTGAAGTTCCCCTTGCCGAAGCTCTTCGCACCCTTGCGCTGGATGATCTCGAAGAACATCGTGGGACGGTCCAGCACCGGTTTGG
>JBIIYP010000015.1:0-76018 GCA_044346705.1 Flavobacteriales bacterium | reverse complement strand
AAGCGGCGAGCGGCGTGGCGGAACACGGCAGCGGAGCCTTCGTCCTGGCCGGAGCGGCGAGTTGGTAAGCGGCGAGCGGCGTGGCGGAACACGGCAGCGGAGCCTTCGTCAGTATCCGTGTGCACTGCGCCTGCGCGAAGCCGCTTCGGCGAAGCTAGGTCCGTGGTCAACCCTAAGCGAGCCAGGGAGCCCATGCCCTCCGCGTCCTGACGACCATGCGACCCATCGGCCAAGCGTCCCATGGCTCCCCGCTCGATCTTCTTCATCTTCGTTCCACCGCCATGGCCGCCCTCACGCTCGCAGACCGCCTGCTGAAGCACGTCCTCTCCTTCTCGTTGAAGGGCGTGAAGCTGCCTCCGGAGGTCGGCGTGCTGGATCCCTTCAACGGTCCGAACGCGGCGGAAGTGCGCCGGATCGTTACGGCCTTCCATCGGAAATACTACAGTGACCATCGCCCCCGGGTGCTCATGCTCGGCATCAACCCCGGCCGGCTTGGCGCGGGCAGCACGGGGTTGTCCTTCACCGATACCAAGCGTTGCGAAAGCGACCTCGGGATCCCGGGGAATGGGCTCCGAACACATGAACCCAGCAGCGACTTCTTCTACCGCATGATCCGCGCCGCCGGCGGACCGGAGGCTTTCTATACCCAAGTCTACGTGCATGCCATCTGCCCGCTCGGTTTTGTGAAGGAAGGACCCAACGGCACGGCGGTGAACCTGAACTACTACGACGACAAGGCACTGGAGACGGCCGTCACCCCCTTCGTGGAACAGTGGCTCCGGACCGTGGTGAAGTGCGGCCTGCGCACCGATGTGGTGTTCTGCATCGGCACTGGCAGCAACGCCGCCTACTTCACCAAGCTGAACGAACGGCTCGGTCTCTTCGACCGCATCATCGCCCTGGAGCACCCGCGCTACGTGATGCAGTACAAGGCGAAGCAGGTGGACACGTACATCGCCAAGTACCTCAACGCGCTCGGCGAGGCCGTCGGTTGACGAAAAGCAAAGGGCCGCAAGCGCAGCCCTTGTTCAAGGCTCCACGCTCGCGGCCCGTGTTGCGCGGCCAGTGGCCAGCAACCCACATTCACAACGGCCTGCGGAACAAGTAGCGGGTGATGAAGATACCGGTGCCGCCACCGCCACCAGTGCCACCGCCCGAGTCATTCACCCCGGTGGTCACGGTGTGAAGCTCCCAGCCCTCGGCGATGTGCTTGTTGATCGTTTCCACGATGATCCGGTCGTTGTTCGCCACGTTCTTGAAGTTGATGCCCGTGACGCTGTAAAAGTTCAACAGGTCCTTCTCCACCATCTGGTCCGACTCATCGCTGGTAATGACCCTGGAGCGGCCCAAACCACCGGGCACCACGCTCTCGATGGTGGAGAACTGGCGGTAGGTGTAAGCTTGGGGGACGGCTACCGGACGGAAGCTGTATCCAAGGAACAAGGCGATCCCGATCGAGGCGCCCAACAGGAGAGTTCTGAGATCCGCTTTCATTTGGCGTGTAATTTGGTTGCGAGAACCAAAAGTCGTGCCTCTCCACGATCCGTACAAATCGATAAGCTCCATGCGAACTATCCTGCTCTCCCTTTTCCTCCTGGCCGGCAACCTGCTGCAGTCCCAGACCATTGTCAAGATCTCCAACGTTACCATCACGGAGAAAGAGAATGTGACGAACGGCACCGATGTCACTACCGCGCTGCATGGTGCGGAGGGCTCTGAGCGGGTGATGCTCTTCACCGATGGCCCCACCGCCATCCGCACCTGGTTCAAGGTGAGCACCCACAAGTCGCCACGAAGCAGCATCAAGGACAGCGCCGTGAACCTGATCATGGAACTGGACCTGCTGGAGAACGGCAAGAAGAAGGACAACCGCCGCGTGGAGAAGATCTTCTACATGGACCAGGCCCGGTCCACCACGTTCAGTGAGGAGTTCGTCATCAAGTCCGGCATCAACGTGCGGGTGCTGAAGGTGAAGTTCGACGCGGCCATTGAGTAACCACCTAGCCATTTCCCGTATGCAGGTCCACCGCCTTTTCGAGATCCCCGAGTCTCAACTCGCCCGTTTCCCCAAACGGGAGTCCATCGTCACCAAGGAGAACGGTACATGGAAAGCCTACTCCACCCAGGAACTGATCGACACCGCCGACCGGCTGGCACGCGGGCTCATCGCGCTGGGCATCGGCCCCGGTGACCGGGTGGCGCTCGCCAGCGGCAATCGCAGTGAGTGGTGCCTCCTGGACCAGGCCATCCTTCGCGCCGGCGCCATCAACGTGCCCATCTACCCCACCAGCAGCGTGGAGGACTATGGCTATGTGCTTCAGCATTCCGAGTCGAAGGCCTTCTTCTGTTCCAACCCCGAGATCCTTGCCAAGGCCGTGATCGCACAGAAAGCGTGCCCGGCGCTCACGCACGTGTTCACCTTCGACCCTGTTGAAGGTCAGCGGCATTGGACCGAACTGCTGTCCATCGGTGAAGCCACAGCCAAAGCCACACTGCAACAGCGCAAGGACGGGGTGAAGCGAGCGGACCTCGCCACCATCATCTACACCAGCGGCACCACCGGTCGGCCCAAGGGCGTGATGCTCTCGCACGACAACATCCTCAGCAACGTGGAGGCCAGCGCGGAACGCCTGCCGGTGGATTCGAACGGCCGTTGCATCAGCTTCCTTCCGCTCTGCCACATCTACGAGCGCATGCTGATGTACCTCTACCTCTATGCCGGCGTCAGCATCCACTTCCAGGAATCGATGGACGACCTGGGCGACCGCATCCGCGAAGTGAAGCCGGACGTGTTCACCGCCGTGCCGAGGGTGCTGGAAAAGGTCTACGCCCGCATCGTGGACAAGGGCGAAACGCTCACCGGTGTAAAGCGCAAGCTGTTCTTCTGGGCGCTCGACCTCGGGCATCGCTATGAGGTCTCCGGCCGCAGCGCGTGGTACGACATCCAGCTGAAGGTGGCGCGCAAGCTGATCTTCAGCAAGTGGCAGGCGGCGTTGGGCGGCAACGTGCGCTGCGTGGCCTCCGGAAGCGCCGCGCTTCAACCCCGGCTCGCCAGGGTGTTCAACGCCGCAGGCATCCCGCTGATGGAAGGCTACGGGCTCACCGAGACCTCCCCGGTAGTGGCCGTGAGCGACGCACGGAACGACGGGCTCCGCTTCGGTTGCGTGGGCAGGCCGATCAAGAACGTACAGGTCAAGATCGCTGCGGACGGTGAGATCCTGGTGAAAGGCCCCAACGTGATGATGGGCTATTACCTCGAACCCGAGCTCACCCGCGAGGTGCTCGACCCCGACGGCTGGTTCCACACCGGCGACATCGGGGAGGTCACTGCCGATGGGTTCTTGCGCATCACCGATCGCAAGAAGGAGATCTTCAAGACCAGCGGTGGCAAATACGTGGCGCCGCAGGTGATCGAGAACAAGCTCAAGGCCTCCCGCTTCATCGAACAGGTCATGGTGATCGGCGAGAACCGCAACTTCCCCGCCGCCCTCATCGTGCCCAACTTCGCTTTCCTGAAGGACTATTGCGCCTTGAAGGGCATTCCGTTCACGGACCGCCAACAGGTCATTGCCGACAAGCGGATACTGGACCGCCTGATGAAGGAGATCGATAAGGTCAACCAAGGCATGGGTCATTGGGAACAGGTGAAGAAGATCGTCCTGCTGCCGACCGAGCTCACCATCGACGCCGGTGAGCTTACGCCCACGTTGAAGCTCAAGCGCAAACCGATCCAGGCCCGTTACGCATCGCTCATCGATGGCATCTACGGGGACCGCTGAGGGCGCGATGTCCTAATTTCACCCCCACTTAACATTGGGGGAATGAGGGCATTGATCGTATGGATGTGCTTTGGCGTAGGCAGCCTGCTCATGACCGGGTGCGCGAAAGAACCCGGCGAGGGGGGCAAAGCCCTGATCCGCGGCACCGTCCTGATGCAGGACATCAACAACAACACCGGCCAACCCACCGGTGCCCCCTATCCCGCGCAGGAACAAAAGGTGTACATCGTATACGGCGACGGCGAGTTCTACGATGATGACGTGGATACCGGCCCGGCCGGCGAATACGAGTTCCGGTGGCTGCAGAAAGGCACCTACCGGATCTTCGTGTACAGCGAGACCTGCGCGACCTGCAACGAGCTGGATGCCCTCAGCGCCACCGTGGAGATCGACGACCGAAAGCAGGTGAAGGACATGCCCACGTTCACCGTCGCGAACTGGTGAAGACCTCCCTCCGGTCGTTCTTCCTGCTCCTGGCGCTTGTTTGCGTCGGCGTCACGCGTGCCCAGGACAGCAGCCCCTTGAAGCCGCGCCAAGCGGCCGAATTCTGGTTGAGCACCTCGGTGGTCGTGAAGCCGTTCTCGAAGAAGAGCGGCCAGGTCTACGAACACAAGTTCTTCAAGAAGTTCCGCGCCTCCGGCGAACTGGGCTACCGCGGGAATGAGAACCTGTTCAACGGGAAACTCCTTTACACGGTGCTGGGGTTCCGCTACCGGTTCAACAAGCATGTGCGCCTCATGTTGGAGAACCGCTACAACATGCGGGGGCCCACAGGGACCAACTCGTTCCGCAACGATATCCAGCTGGACCTGTCCACCAAGGTCGACCGGTTCACATTGGGCTACCGCTTCACTGCGCAGCACGAATACATCGATGTGGCGGAGTTCCGCGACCTCCTCCGGAACCGCGTAGAGGTCAGCTACAACGTCCGGAAGCTTCCGCTCGAACCCTACCTCGCGGCCGAGAGCTTCACTGCCCTGCGCTACGATGGCAACAGGCTCATCGGCATGCGCTACACCATCGGCACGCAGGTCGACCTCGGCAACGGCCGCAGCCTGGACCTGAGCGTGCGGCACGACCGCGAGATCAACTTGTATGACCCGCTCTATCGGTGGATCTTTGCCGCCAGCTTCGACATGAACCTCAACTGATGCGCAAGCGCTCGCTCCTCATCCGGATCATCGCGGTGACCGCCCTCTTCGCGGTGGCCGTTACCATCGGCACCTTCATCCTCAGCAAGGAGGAGCGCCTGCCGGTCTACCACCCGTCCCAACTGGATCCCCGCCTCGTGGACCCTTCCGTTCGCCAGGAAACCGGCGTACACCACATCAAGGACTTCAGCCTGACCGACCAGAACGCCGCGACCGTAACGCTCCGCGATGCCAGGGGCAAGGTGATCCTGGCCGACTTCTTCTTCACCACCTGTGGCTCCATCTGCCCGAAGATGAGCACGCAGATGGCCCGGGTGCAGGACGCCTTCAAGGGGGACGACCGCCTGCTGCTGCTGTCGCACTCGGTGACCCCGGAGACCGACTCCGTGCCGCTGCTCAAGGCCTACGGCGAGCGGTACGGCGCGGATCCCGCGCAGTGGCGCCTGATGACCGGCGACCGCAAGCAGATCTACGACCTGGCCCGCACCAGCTACTTCGCCTGCACCGACGAAGGCGACGGCGGACCGGACGACTTCGTACACACCGAGAACCTCGTGCTCGTGGACACCTTGCTGCGGATCCGCGGCTTCTACGACGGCACCTCCGTCAAGGACGTGGACCGCGCCATCGCCGACATCGCGAAGCTGTTGGTCGAGGAACCGGAGGAGTGAGGCCGAGGCTCATATCCGCTCCTGCCATTCGCCGTACCTTCACCAGCCTTTTCAAGGCCATCCTCACCCATGAACGTACTTTCCGTTGAACGGCTTGGCAAACGCTTCGGGCCCCGCCAGCTCTTCAGCGACATCTCCTTCGGGCTGGAAAAAGGCCAGAAGACGGCCATCGTGGCGCGCAACGGCACCGGCAAGAGCACCCTGCTGAAGTGCATCGCCGGCCTGGAGAAACCGGACGAGGGGATCATCACCTTCAACAAGGGCATCCGGGTGGGCTACCTGGACCAGAGCGTGGAAATGACCGCCACGCACAGCCTGGTGGACGAGATGCTCGACCAGAACGACCCGGTGACCAACGCCATCCGCGCCTATGAGCACGCCGTGGCGCGCCACGTGGGCGATGAAGAACTGCATCGCGCCATCGAAGCGATGACGGAGAACGACGCCTGGGACCACGAGGCCCGCGTGAAGCGCCTCTTGTTCCAGTTCAACCTGCGCGACCTGGAGCAGCCCGTGAACACCTTGAGCGGAGGCCAGCAGAAACGGGTGGCCATGGCCAAGGTGCTGATCAACATGCCCGACGTGCTCATCCTCGATGAGCCCACCAACCACCTCGATCTGCAGATGATCGAGCAACTGGAGGACGAGCTCAGCGCGCCGGGTGTCACCCTCCTGCTCGTCACCCACGACCGCCACTTCCTGGACAACGTGTGCGACGAGATCATCGAAATGGAGTTCGGTGATTTCACGCGATTCAAAGGCAACTACAGCTACTACGTGGAGAAGAAGGCGGCACTGGATGAGGTGCGCGATGCCACCCAGCACCACCTGAAGGGGTTGATGAAGAGCGAGCTGGAGTGGGTGCGCAAGATGCCCCGCGCCCGTGGCACCAAGAGCAAGAGCCGGCTGGATAAGTTCGAGGAGATCAAGTCCCTGGCCACGCGCGACTTTTCCCGGGAACAGGTGAGCATCGACGTGCAGACCACGCGCCTCGGCGGCAAGGTGATCGAAGCCCGCAACCTCACCAAGAGCTTCGGCTCACCCGAGGTTCCCGAGACCTACAAGCCGATCGTGTCCCACTGGAACTATAGCTTGAAGGCCGGCGACCGGATCGGTATCGTGGGGCCGAACGGGATCGGCAAGAGCACCTTCCTCGACCTGCTCACCGAGCGTGTGCCACCCGACGCGGGCACCGTGTCCATCGGTTCCACGGTGATCCTCGGCATGTTCGGCCAGCAGGGCCTTGCGTTGAAGGAGGACAAGCGCATCATCGAGGTGGTGCGCGACATCGCCGAGGTCATTCCCTTGAGCAAGGGCAAGACCCTGACGGCTTCAGGCCTGCTGGAACGCTTCCTCTTCGACAAGGAGCAGCAGTACCAATACGTGAGCACCCTCAGCGGAGGCGAGCGACGCAGGCTCTACCTGTGCACGGTGCTGATGAAGAACCCCAACGTGCTCATCCTCGACGAGCCCACGAACGACCTCGACATCCCCACGCTGAACGCCCTGGAAGACTTCCTCAGCGAGCTGGACATCTGCCTGCTGGTGGTGAGCCACGACCGCTTCTTCATGGACAAGATCTGCACGAAACTGCTGGTGTTCGAAGGCGAAGGGAAGATCAAGGAATGGGTGGGCAGCTACACCGAGCTGCGCGAGATGCAAAAGGCCCGCGCGGCCATGGCCAACACCAAGAGCGACAAGCCGGCCAGGTCGGTCGCCCAGGAACCCGCGGTGCGTGCGACCGCCCCGGCCCCGAAGAAGAAGATGTCCTTCGGTGAGAAGAACGAGCTGAAGAAACTGGATGCCGAGGTCCCCGCTCTGGAGAAGAAGAAGGAGGACCTGGTCGCCCGGATCGCCGCGAACGGATCGGACCATCACGCCGTCATGAAGCTCTCGCTGGAACTGGAGCAGACGGTGAAGGAATTGGAGAAGAAAGGCGAGCGCTGGCTCGAGCTCATGGAGAAGGCCGAGCAGACCGCCTGATCAGAACTTGGCACACGGCATCACGCGGCGCTTCGAGATCGCCTTGCGGCGGCGCCGGTCCGCCCAGTCGTACACGATGCTGATCTCGTGGGCGCCTCCGGTGTTCCCGGCCAGCTTCGAAATGGTGAGGTCGTAGCTGTACCCGAACCGCCAGTCGCTCACCTTCACGCCGGCCAGGATGGAGATCGCGTCCCTGTTGGCAACCCCTGGCGCATAGGCCTTTACCGGAAGACCCCGGTACCACAGACCGACGAAGACGGGATCCACTTCGTAGTAGGCACCGATATCAAGCTGGTCATAGCGCCCCTGCGACCGGTAGTTGAAGGCCGCAATGACGGCCTGGGGATGTTTGCGGATCACCGCGGTGCGGATGTTCCAGCGATAGCCACCGTGCATGCTGAACTTTTGTGGCACCATCGACTCCGCATACCGCAGGCTTTGGTTCGGTCTGTTCATGTGGTGCGTGGCCATGCCCAGCCACAATCTGGGCGTGAAGAACAGGAGGCCCGAACCGAGGTCGATGTAGCCCACATTGCGGCGCGGTTGCGCTTCATAGCTGCTGATATCCCCGCCACGTGCCAGCTGATCACCAAAGACCAGCCTGCTGTAATCCACCGCATGGTTCACATAGCCGAACTGCAGCGCGGGCCGCAGGAAGACCTTGCGCTTCAGCTGGATCTCGTAGGCATACTGGCCCGTGATGCTCGTGTAGCTCATCGCCCCGGATCCCGCCCGATCGTGCGTGGCGATCAGACCTATACCGCTCTTCAATTCGTTCAGGTAATGATCGAAGGCCACGTTGTAGGTGATGAACGCTCCGGGTATGGAGGGCCACTGATCGCGGTACTGCATGGCCAGCCTGCTCTGTGCCGCTGTGCCCGCGAAGGCCGGACTGAGGTAGGTAGGGGCCGCATAGAACTGCGTGAACTGGGCATCCTGTCCTGCGACAGGCCCCAGCATGCACAGCCCGAACAGGGCCACCACCGTTGATCGCGTACTGACCCCCATCTTACTCCTTGAGGATACGCGCGGTGCGTTCGTTCCGGACCAGGACGATGTCCATGGACATCTCCCGATCATCGTCCAGCACGTTGCCCGCCTTGATCCGGCTGGTGCGTGTATCGAAACCCTTCGCCTCCACCACCATGCTGTAGGTGGATCCGGGCTCCACCACCATCACATACCTGCCGGTGCGTTCGTTGGTGTTGAACACGCCTGCTACTTCACCATCATCCCCCTCCAATAAGGTGATCCGCGCGCGGACCGGTTCTTCGGATGCATCGGTCACCAGCCCGCAGACCACCAGGTATTCCAACTGGCTCGAGGGGAACTCCACGATGTGGATGTCCTGCCCGCCAAGCCCACCCGGGCGCTCCGAACTGAAATAGCCGGTCCTGCCATCCTCGCTCAAGCAGAAGAAGATGTCGTCGCTCACCGTGTTCACTGGGAAACCCATGTTCTCCGGATCGGTCCAACCGTTGTTGTCCGTATCCTTCAGCACCGATCTGAAGATGTCGAAGCCCCCCATGGTGCGGTGCCCTTTGGAACTGAAGAACAGGGTGACCCCATCACTGTGGAGGAAGGGTGCATCCTCGTCCTGGGCCGTGTTCACCGTTGGCCCCAGGTTCAGGGGCAGGCTCCATTCCCCGTTCGGCAGCCTGCGGATGCGGTACAGGTCGCGGCCGCCGAAGCCGCCCGGCCGATCGCTGGCGAAGTAGATCTCGTTCCCCTCCGGCGCAATGCTCGCGCTGGTCTCGTGGAATTCCGAGTTGATGCGCGGTGTCATGAGCTCAGGGCTCTGCCAACGACCGCCTGCACGCCGGCTCTCGTAAAGATCACCGCTCATGTGCTCGGGGCTGGTGCGGTAGATGATCATCGAACTGCCGTCCGGGTTCAGGCCCACGGTGGCATCGTGCATGCCGCTGTTCAATGGTGCACCCCCATTGGCCGCGGTGCTCCACACGCCGTCGATCCGGCGCGCATAGTAGATGTCCTCGAACATCCTGCCACTGGCATCGCGCATGCCTCCCGTAGTGCCTTCACGCCTGCTGGTGAAGTACATCATGTTGCCATCGGCGGTCACCAATGGACAATGATCATTGCCTTCGGAATTGATCGCACCGCCCAAATTCCGGATCCGCGCGTCCACCGGGGCCCCCATGAGCTCCTTCGCCGTGCGCGCCGTGGCGAGGTGACGTTCCACATCGGCATCCGGTACCTCCCGTCCGAACATGCTGCGGTAGCGGTTCAGCAGGTCGATGGCCTCATCGAAACGCTCTTCGCGATGCCGCACCATGGCCAGGTCGAACGTGGCCTCGATATGGCCCGCCGCAGCACACTTGGACAGGTGCACCGCCGCCTGATCACGCTGGCCCGGCAGGTTCAGTTCGCATTGCGCCATCTCGTAATAGACCTCGATGAAGTTGGTATCCACGGGAAGCAGCCGCTTGTAGATCTTGCTCGCTTCCAGGTACTGCCCTTCGGAGAGAAGGAACTTGGCGTCGTCGAGCATGGTGCTGTGCGCCCGCTTGTAGTTGCGCTGCGCGAACGTCTCCTGCGCCAGCAGCGACAGAACGACGAGCATGAGGATCGGGGTGCGTTTCATGTCAACGGAGCAGTGTTACATCACCGGCCAGCGTGGTCTCCCGACCATCGCTGAAGCGGGCATAGGCCTTCCAGGCATAGACGTCCTGCTTGGCCGGTTGATCGCGGTAGTATCCGTCCCAGCCGATCGTGATGTCGGTGGATTCGAACACCACCTCCCCCCAGCGGTTGAAGACCTGCAGCTTGTACGCCTCAACGCCTTCGAACACAGGGAAGAAATAGTCATTGGAAAAGCTGGCGGGGTCGTATACGCCATCGGTGGGTCCTGTGTTGCTCGGCGTGAACGCATTCGGGAAAACGAGGTCCCCTGCCGCTCTGCCGGTCACAGCGCCCTGCACCCTGAAGGTGTCCGGACAATCCCACTGGTTATTCGCGATCAGCATCACGTCGAACACGCCCGGAGCGGAATACAGGTGTTGCGGGTTCAATTCCGTGCTGGTCACACCATCTCCGAAATCCCACAGGTGGTCCGTGGCATTGGCGGACAGGTTATAGGTGAACACCGGCTGGCTTGGGACCACCACTTCATCCGGCTGCAGCACGAAATAGGCCACCGCACGGGGGTGCACGATCACCGAGTCGATCTTCACGGCGGTGCTGACCGTGCCACCTGGACCAAAGGCCGTTACCGAGACCGCGTAAGTGCCCGGTTGGTTCCAGGTGTAGGTGGGCGAATCCGCCGTGCTCGTGCCGCCATCACCGAAGTTCCAGAGGTAGGTGAGACCCAGCAGCGAGGTGTTCGTGAAGGACACGGTCAAGGGTTGACAGCCTTCACCAGCGCCGATGAAACTTGCCGTGGGCATGGGAGGAGTGATCTCCACCGGTTGCGTCAAGGTGTCCGTGCACGTTCCGCTGATCACCACCAGCGTGATCGTGTACTGCCCCCAGGTGCCATAGGTATGTGGGGGGGGATCTTCCAGCGCGCTCACCGTGCCATCGCCAAAGTCCCAGGCGTAGCCCCATGCTCCGTTGGGCGTATTGTTCACGACCGTAACGGTGGCGTTCGGGAACTGTTGGATGAGCGGTGTGGCGAAAAAGGCCGCATTGGTGACCGGATGCACCACGACCGACTGCTGAAGCGTGTCGGTGCATCCATAGGGCGAAGTGACCACCAACGTGATCGTCCGCGTGATGTCCGCTGCACTGTTGTTCACGTAGGTATGTGTGACCCCGTTACCCACCAGCACCGTTCCATCGCCCATATCCCACTGCCAGCTGCTGCCACCGGCGCCCACGTCGTTCAATTGCAGCGTCCATGGACTGCATCCGTCCGGAGGTACGCTGAAGGCCGCTTGCAACAGCGGAAACACCTGGATCGGGACGACCGCCGTATCCGAACAGCCGAACGCGGATGTGGCGATCTGGTGCACGTCCAGTGTGAGCGGCACAGCACCCGGATTGGCATAGGTATGGGTCGTAGCTCCCACACCACCGCTCTGTGTGGAACCATCGCCGAAGTGCCATTCCAAGTTCACCGCACCGATCGACTGATCGGTGAACGTGATGGGCAAAGGCTGGCAACCGGATATGGCGGAAGGCGTGAACTGTGCCAACGGGGACGGGTACACAAGCACCGTGGCGAAGGCCGTATCCTGGCAACCGAACGCGTTCCCCGCGACGAGCGTGACCGGATACACGACCGTGGAAAGCCCCGCGTTCACATAGGTGTGCACCGGCTGTACGCTCGTGCTGGTGCTGCCATCGCCGAGGTCCCATTGGAACGTCACCGCACCCACCACGGGCGAGAACGTCACTTCCAACGGGCTGCAGCCGCTATCGGGCAGCGATATGAAATTGAGATCAGCGGTAGGATACACCACGACCGTCTGTGTGGTCGTGTCCGAGCAGCCCCCAGGTGAGGTCACCACCAAGGTCACCGTGTCGACCTGTTGGAGCAGCGTGTTGTTCACATAGGTATGGGAAGGCTGGAACGCTGTGCTTGTGGCGCCATCACCGAAAGACCATGCATAGGCGCTGGCGCCTGTGCTCAAGTTCGTGAAGTCCACGGCCAGGGGCGCACAGCCCGGGATCCCGTTGTGCGTGAAGGAGGCCACTGCGGCAGGTGCCACCGTGATCGTGCTCACGGTCGTATCCGTGCAACCGAACGCTGTGCTGACCACGAGAACGACCGTGAACGTGGTATCCGAAGGGCCCGTGTTCATGTACGTATGCGCAGGCGAGAAGGCATTGCTCGTCGCACCATCGCCGAAGGACCATTGTTGGGTGACCGCTCCTGCGCTCGTGTTGGCGAACGATACGTTGAACGGGGAACAGCCGTAGGCATCGCTCGGAACGAACCCGGCCACAGGCAACGCCTCCACGGTGACCTGCAGCACGCCGCTGTTGGAACAGTATGGTGTGGTGGCCAATAGCGAAACGGTATAGATACCGGCAGCGGCATAGAGATGTGTGGGGGACTGAAGGGTGTCCGTACTGCCATCGCCGAAGTCCCATGCCCATTGCACGACAGGATTGCCCGCTGCGGTCACGGTCAGATCGGTGAATTGCGCGGCGGTCCCCACACACACGTTCTGGGCCCCGATGATCACCTGCGGCGATGCGTAGACATGCACCACCTGGCTGGTCGTGCTCGCACACCCATCGCTGTTCGTCACGGTGAGCACGATGGTGTAGTCGCCCACGGCCGAATACGTATGCGGCGGCGGGTCCTCGAGCAGGGAGAAGGTGCCATCGCCGAGATCCCAGACCTGGCTCAAGCCGTTCACCGAGCTGTTGGTGATGGTAACGGTCAGGCTGTTGCAGGCGGCGTCATTGTCCAAGGAGAACTGTGCAGTGGGGCTGGGAAGCACCACCACTTGGACCGCGGCGGTGTCCGCACATCCCGCTGTGGCGCCCTGAATGCTCGCCGTGTATTGGGCGATGTAGTTCCCCGGCTGCGGATAGGTGAAGGCTTGATCCCCCGCACCCGTCCATTGGAACCCGTTGCCGGTACCGAAGTCCCACTGGTAGTAGTTCGCACCTCCCAGGGTGGTCTGCTGGAAAAAGGCCGTCCCCCCCGCACAGATCGTGTCGGGATCCACCGTCAGCGTAATGGAAGGTGGCGGAACGATGGTGATGGTGATGAAAGCGGTATCGACACCGCAATAGTTGCTGTCCAACAGCATCACCTCATACGACCCGATGGCCGGATACATGATGGTGCGCGGGAACGTGGGTGGCCATGGCGACCAGTCGATGATCGAATCCTGCCCAGTGCCCCAATAGTCACCGAAGTTCCAGTACTCGAAGCGCTGGTAGATGTTCCCTTGCTGCAGGCAGTTGCGGTCCGTGGTGTTCAGGAAGGTCACGGTGCGGTCCGGCCAGCAAAGGAGCGTGGCGCTCGCAGCGATGCTGGCGCTGTCCAGGTCCCACACGCGGATCGGGTTGAAGGACGCCATGCTCGGGCCACCTTGCAGGGTGTTGCAGGTATTCTCCGCGGACAACATCACGGTGGTCTCGCATCCGACCGTACCGGGCATGTAGGTGTGTGAGATGACCTGGCCCAGATTCGTGGATCCGAAGGTCTGCAGCGGGCTCCCATCGCCGAAATCCCAGGTGAAGACCGTCGTTGGTGACACGTTGGTGCTGCTGTTCACGAAGTCCACCGCCTGCGGAGCACAGACCTGGGTAAGTCCACCGACCGGGATCTGGATGGAGGCGCTCGTGCTCTCCTCCATGATCAACGTGCCGATGACCGTGCAGCCGCTGATCGCCTCGCTGAACGTGATCGTGTACTGGCCCACGGTGGCCGGGTAGATGTGGCTTTCGCTTTGCGGCGAGACCAAGGAAGCGCCGGAAGTGTTCGGGGAACCATCGCCCCAATCGATCGTGTAGGCCCCGATGCTGCTGGGCGACGCGATCAGCAGCGTGAAGTTGGTGCCGGAACAGCTGTACCAGAGCGGTGCACTGCTGGGCGCCCCGTTGTAATCATACAGTTGCGGACATTGCGCCATGACGTGCTTCCCCAGCAGGAGGGCGAATAGCACAGTGAACGATGTCCGGCCAAGCACGGTTCTCATGATCGCGCCTGTTTACGGGAACGCCAGCGGAAAGGATACCGGGACCGTACGAATGGCCGGTCATCATCGCCCACGGCAACAGAACACCCGACGACGGTAACCGAACCGGTCCTGCCCCGTATGAACGCCGAGGACAGATCCCGACCGCAAGCATGGAGCATTACGACCTGTGTGTCATTGGAGGTGGACCGGCCGGCTACGCCGCCGCCATGCGTGCGCTGGACCTCGGGAAACGCACCCTGCTGATCGAACGCGACCGCATCGGAGGCACGGGCATCTACAATGGCGCGTTGGCGAGCAAGACGCTATGGGAACTGAGCCAGCGCGTGGCGAGCGCCAACGAAGTGGTCCGCCAACGTGGGCGCGAACCCTTCCGCCTATCCTGGGAAGAGATCAGCAAGACCCTGAACGAAGCCCTCTTCGAGCGCAAGTACCTCTTTGCCTGTCACATGCAACTGCTGGAGAACGCCGGCGGCCAGTTCACCCATCTGCGGGGACACGCCTCCTTCGATGGAAGGCATACGGTCTCCATAAAACGCGCCGGGCAGAAGGTCCAGGTCAGCGCAGAGCACTTCATCATCGCCACGGGCAGCCGCCCTCGCACCGTGCCCAACGTGCAGGTGGATGAGCAACGCATCCTCACCAGCGACGGCATCTTCCGCATCGACGACCTGCCGGCCAGCATCGTGATCATCGGCGCCGGTGTGATCGGCTGCGAATTCGCCACCATCTTCAGCAACTTCGGACGCACCAAGGTGCACCTCATCGATCGCGCCGAGCGTATCCTGCCCTTCGAGGACCCCGATGTGAGCCAGTTGGTGGCGCGCAACCTTGAACGCAGTGGTGTCACCATCCACCGCAATGCCCGCCTGGACCGCATCGAGGCCATGCCGCACGGAGTGGAATACGACCTCAGCTATACGGACGGACGGACCGAACGCGTATGCGTGGAGAAAGCCCTGCTCTCGGTGGGCCGCATCCCGAACCTGGAACAGCTGGGACTGGAACATACCGGACTGGCCCTCGATCCCGCCACCCACCTGCTCCCCGTGGAGGACACCCGTACGCAGGTGCCGCATGTGCATGTGGTCGGCGATGCCAGCGGGAGCAACATGCTGGTGAACCTGGGCGAGATGGAAGGAAGGCACGCCGTGGAACGCATCTTCGGCCTGGAACCCGCTGCGCTCAGCTATACCAACGTCAGCTCCATCATGTTCCTCGACCCAGAGGTGGCCGGTGTGGGACTGAACGAACAGGAATGCCGCAAACGCGGTATCCCCCACCGCGTGGCCCGCATCGATTACGCCTGCCTGGCGCGCGCCATAGCCATGCGCCGCACGAAGGGCTTCTTCAAGGTACTGGTGACCGATGATACCGAAATGCACATCCTCGGCATGCGCGCCGTGGGTGAGCATGCCAGCAGCGCGATCCAGGCCGTGGCCCTCATGATGCAACAGGGCATCGGCATCGCCGCACTGGCCAAGCTGGTCCATCCGCACCCCAGCATCACCGAGGGTGTCCAGGAATGCGCGCGCATGCTACTCGGAAACAGCATCTTCAAGTCACCGGTGTTCGGCGACAAGATGCAATGCTACCGTTGGGCGCCTGCACCCGCCGCCGAACAGGCCGCCTGACCCTGAGAGCCTGTTCAGGATCGCTTTGAATGCGCTCTCCGGCCTCCCCGTCAAGCCGGTACGAAAACGCTTTTCCGCCCATCCTTCGCCTACAACAGTTCCGTTGATCCCCCTGGTTCGGAGACCGGGGAAGGCTGCCACACGAAATTTCTCCGGCTTCGTCTCAACGAATAATTGTCTCTGAGCCCATCATTCATGAGACCCTGAACAGGCTCTAAGGCAACTGGGGAGGCCCGGGATCCTGGAACTCCGGGTTGGTCACGAACTCCAGGTCCGTCAACGTGTTCAGGAAGGCCAGCAACTGCTGCTTCTTCTGGGGTGTGAGCCCGAGCGTGTTGTCCGGATCGGAGAACTTCATGAAGGGATCGATCGTCGCCGATGGGACACCGCCTTCATTGTAGTGATCGATGACCTCTTCCAGCGTACCGAATCGCCCATCGTGCATGTAGGGCCCACTGAGGGCGATGTTGCGCAATGTCGGGGTCTTGAATTTGCCCATGTCGAACGGATCGCCTGTGACACCGCCGAGACCAAGGTCCGTGAAGGTGGCGTCCAGGCCATTGTTGTGGAACTGCTCATCGGTGAACAAGCCGGCCGCCGGGGTGTGGCAATGGAAACAATCCGCGCCGCCCTGGCCCACTACCTGCCCGCCGCCCGGAAGGAAGATCACCTGCCCCACCGGTCCGCCCTCCGCCTGGAACAGAAAGAACCCCTGCGCCTCATCCGGCGTGAACGCCGCTTCGCCGCGCTGCACCTTGTCATACTTCGCGTTCCCGCTCACCATGATCCGCAGGAACTGCGCCATTGCCTTGGCGGCCTTCAGCGAATCGATGGTGCTGGTGCCGAAGGCCTGCTCGAACAAGGTGGGGTATACGGCGTCCGCCTGGAGCTTCGCCACCACCGCGGGCCAGGTCTCGTGCATCTCGATCGGGTTGGTCACGGGCTCCAGCACCTGCTCCTCCAACGTGGCCGAGCGACCGTCCCAGAAGAAGCTGTTGCCCCAACCCAGGTTGATCAGGGCCATGCTGTTGCGCGTTCCCACCGAACCATCAATGCCTGTGCTGAACGCGTTCCCGTTATCCGTGAAAGCGAAGGCCGGAGCGTGGCAACTGCCACAGGACTGGGTGCTGTCCAAGGAGAGACGTTCATCATAGAACAGAAAACGGCCCAACCGTACGCCCTCCTCCGTGAGCGGATTGTCCGCCGGAATGTTCATCGGTGGCAGGTTCGCCGGAAGCTGCAGGTCGTAAGGCGTGGGACCGTCATCGGACACCATCGGCGGTTCCGGTTCGTCCGGCTTGCAGGTCACGAACAGCACCGCGAGCAAGGACAGGAGGAGCGGGATACGGAAGTGGTTCTTCATCACGGCACTTGGTCCAGTGAACGTTCGTCGGTCAGGCTGCGCAGGAACGCGATCAACGCAGCCTTTTCACCTGTGGTCAACGTGAACGGCTGCATCAGTTCGCTGCGGTTCGGGTGCGGCAGCCCCCCGGATGCGAAGTGATCGATCACCTCTCCCAGCGTGGTCATGCTGCCATCATGCATGTACGGTGCCGTCAGGGCCACGTTGCGCAGCGTGGGCACCTTGAACTTCCCTTCATCCGCTGCGAGCAGGGTGATGCGCTGGCGACCGGGGTCCGAGCCGTAGTCCATCGCCGTGCCGACGTTGTGGAAGTCATGTTCACTAAGGTCAAAGCCCCCATGGCAGGCCACACAGTTCAATGCCGCGGAATTGAACAGCTGAAGACCCTCCACTTCCTGGGCGGTCAGCGCGGTCGCATCGCCGTTCATGAACCTGTCATACCGCGACCAGCCACTGATCAGCGTGCGCTCGTAGCTCGCAATGGCCCGCGTGATCACCCACGGGTCCAACCTGCGGCCGTAGGCCCGCTGGCTCAGCTGGTCGTATGCAGGCTCGTCGCGCAATGCCTCCGCCACCTCATTGATGTTGCTGTCCATCTCCTTCTCATCATGCAGCGGCGCCAGCACCTGCATCTCCAGGTTCGGAACGCCTCCATCGCGGAACAAGCGGCGGTGGAACGCCACGTTGCCCAGCGTGGGTGAATTGCGCATGCCCGTAAGCAATGTGGATCCAATGCTCAACCCGGTGGTGTCCGAAAAGGCATGGTCGGGCAAGTGGCAACTCGCGCAGGAGGTCCCCACTGGACGGGACAAGCGTTCGTCGAAGAACAGCTTCTTGCCAAGCTCCACACCGGCCACGGTCAGCGGGTTCTCGGCAGGAACCTCCATCGCGGGAGCGCCGACAGGCAATTCGAGCGCGAAGGGCGCGTTCACCGGCACATCGTCCTGGGATGCATCCTCCCGACGGCATCCGGCCACGACCGCTGCCACCAAAAGAAGAAGGGATCCCGTCCGGATCATCGGTCAAGGCGTGTTCGTCAGGCTCATGGAGGCGATCACCATGTCACTGAACTTCTGCGACATCGGCACCTCCTCGATGGAACCGTGCTGCTGGCTCTCGGTGGACATGTAAAGCGTATCGCTCGCACTGTAGAAGAACCGCGCCAGGTCAAGCTCAAGGCGCAGATCGGTGGTGGTCCCGTCCGTGGTGGTGATGGGCAACGCGAACGCGCGCGAGCGGTAGCACTCGTTGCGCCCGGTGTGGATGCTGAAGAGGTAGGGCGGCGTGCCCGTGTTGGTGGCCAGCGTATCGAAACGGCCATCGAAGATCATGAACCGGTACATCGAGGACCATGTCCAGTACATGCCGTTGGCGATGCTCAGAGGCTCATCGTTGGCCCACATCACCGGGTCCATGCCGTTCAACGCGGCGGGCACACCAAGGCCGACGCGCAGGCCGCTGAAGGTACCAGGGACCGCCGTGTAGCTCCGCACCACCGGACCATCGGTCAGCTTGAAGAGGTCCACATCGACCAGGTCGATCGTATCCCCGCCGGATGTGTAGAGCTCCAGGTCACCGAGGTAGAACTTCAGCATCTGCACCTGGATGCGCTCCGCGCTGATGTTCTCGTAGATCACCGCCTTGTTGAAAGGCATACCGTTCCACATGGGAGCCACCGTCAGCCGCACCACGGGAGCAACGGGATCCGGTGGAGCGACCACGGGTTCGTCTTTTCGGCAACCCACCAGCGCGAGGGCAACGACAAGCATGGGTACGGTATGGCGCATCATGGATGGGTCAGGGAATTGGAGAGGTTGTTCATGAGCCGCTGCGTGGTCGCGTCCACCACTTCGCTCACGGGGTCATCCACCACGTTCAAGCCCTGGATCAGCGCGTTCACATCGCATTCCAGCACCAGCACGAGCGTGCCTCCGGAAAGGGCATCGGTGTGCACTTCCACCTCCTTGAAGGACAACAGTGCATCGCCACCGCAATGATACAGGAAACCGTTGTCCAAGGCGTTCACCACACCGTCGCCGTTGCTCTCGTAGAAGCCTTCCATCTGAAGGAACTGGTAACCGTTGTCCGGATTCCAGCCCCAGTGCATCGTGGGGTCGTTCAGCGGCGGTTGTGTGAAGGTCGTTGGATCCGTGTGGTTCGTCACGCTGTCCAGACCAAGACCGAAATGCAGCTCGTGCAAGTGTCCATTGACCTGGCCGATGGTCTGTGCCACCCCATTGCTGCTCTGGTCCATCAACAGGTATCGACCGGGGAAGGTCGCGACGGTATCGCCCACATCATCGAGGAAGATCGGCCGGGAGACGAAGAAGCGCAAGCGGCCGACCTTCATCGGCACACCCAGACTATCGGCGATCAACATGGTGGTGGGATCGAAGGCGGCACCGTTCTGCACGAAGTTCACCTGCACCTTCACCTCCGTGTTCACCATGTCATCATGCGCCTCGGGCTCCTCCTCCTTCTTGCAAGCGGGAAGGACCAGCACGCAAGCGAAGACGAGCATTGGAACGGTTCGTAGAAAAAGTCTCTTGGACATGGTCTTAAGGGCTGTAGGAGGGCTTGTTCCTTGTATCCACAAAGATAATTGAGCAGCGTCGCGGGGGCTGGTGAGAAAGGTCACGTTGGGCCACTGGCCTTGTGATCCTATCTTGGGAACGAACGAACCACCCCTCATGTTCTCCGTTCTCCACAGTTCCGCCGGTGCCGGAAAGACCCACGCACTGGTGAAACACTACCTGGCGCAGTGCCTGAACGGCGATGCGCCCGATGCGTACCGGCAGGTCCTGGCGCTCACCTTCACCAACAAGGCCGCCGGCGAAATGCGCGAACGCGTGCTCAGCTACCTGGAGAAGCTCGCGGAAGGGTCCCAGGCAGGGGCCATCCCCTCCTTGCGGACCGATCTGGTCACGGACCTGCGGATCAGCGAGGAGGAAGTGAAGAAGCGTGCACAGCGCACCCTACGGCACATGCTCCACCACTGGAGCGACGTGGCCATCGGCACCATCGATGCGTTCACCCGGCGCGTGGTGCAGCCCTTCGCCCGGGACCTGCGGCTGGACCATGAACTGCGCATGACCACGGATCACGAGCACTACCGCAATGCCGCCGTGGACCTACTGCTGGCCGAGGCAGGCACCGACCCCGCGCTCACGGACCTGCTCGTGGCCACCTGCCAAGGGCTCATCGAGGACGAGCAAGGCTGGCGGGTGGACCGGCCCATCCGCGAACTGAGCGCGCAACTGGACAAGGAGGATGCGCTGGAGCATCTCGCAGCACTGCGCGAACTGGGCAACGAGCTATTCATCGACCTCGACCGGCGATTGCGGCAACGCATCCGCGCCATGGACAAGCAGTTGCACGAACTGGGGCAGACCGCGCTGGATACGCTGGCCGCGGAGGGTATCGTAGCGAAGGACATGGCCTACAGTAATGGCGGTCCGATGAGCTACCTGCGCAAGCTCACTGAGTTCGAGAAGGCCCTTGCGCCCATGGGCGCGAACACCCGAAAGCCGCTCGACAACGACCACTGGTCCTCGAGCAGCGCGGATGCGGTGGCCAAGGCCACGCTCCAACGGCTCGCCCCCATGCTGCGCGCCACCATCGAACAGGCCGAAGCGCTTCGCCCCCAACTGCGCGATCACGCCATCGCCTGCGCCGTGCAGCGCGACCTGATGCCTTCGGCGGTGCTGCACCGGCTCGACCGTACGCTGGAGGACCTGAAGCGGTCGGAAGGTGTGGTGTTCTTCAGCGACCTCACCCGCAAAGTGGCCGCTGTGGTACAGGAGGAACCGGCCCCCTTCATCCACGAACGACTGGGTGAACGCTACACGCATTTCCTGATCGACGAGTTCCAGGACACTTCGCTCCTGCAATGGCAATGCCTGCTGCCCTTGGTGGAGAACGCCTTGTCCGTGGACGGCACCGTGCTCCTGGTGGGCGATGCCAAGCAGGCCATCTATCGCTGGCGCAATGGCGAAGTGCGCCAATTCATCGACCTGCCATCGATCTTCCGCAAGGAGCTGCTGCCACAAGGCGCATTGCGCGAACGCGCCCTGCGCCAGGCCTTTCAAGCCGCCCCCCCGCTCGTGCACAACCGCCGCTCGGCCCGCAGCGTCATCGCGTTCAACAATGCCCTTTTCGCGGCGATGCGCGACATCCTCCCCGAGCGCTTCCGACAGGCCTACCATGACCTTGCGCAGGAACCGCACAAGGCCCTCGAAGGACTGGTAAGCCTGCGCGCCTTGGAGGAAAGGACGGACGACGGTCCGGCACCTTTCGTGGCGCTCACCACCACTTGCGTGCGCGAAGCCCTGGCCGATGGCCATGCCGCAGGGGACATCGCCGTGCTCGTGCGAAGCCGAAAGGATGGAGCCGCCGTTTCCGCCCAGCTTGTGGCCGAAGGGTTCCGCGTGGTGTCACCGGATGGTCTGCAACTGGGCGGAGACGTGGCCTGCGACCTGGTGCTGGCCGTGCTCGGCTTCCTTCGCCATGGCAACGATGCGCATGCGGCGCATGCCATGCAGCAACTGGCCGTGCTCAAAGCCACCACAGCCATTGCATACCCCTTCCGCTCCGAGGGCACCGAGCCGGGCCGGCCCCGAGAGCTGCTTCGCGGTTGGTTGAGCGAACACCCGGAGATCACCCCGAAACTGCCGCTCGTGGAGCTCATCGGCCGCATTTCGCGAGCCATTGGCCTTGGGGCCTCCACGGACGCCTACCTGCTCTTCATGCTCGATGAGGCGCACACCTTCACTCTGGCCCATGGCCCGGACCTGTCCGGCTTCCTCGATCATTGGGAACGCACAGGGCAGAAACGTGCGATCGAACTGCCACCGGACGCATCGGCGATCCGCGTCATGACCATCCACTCGGCCAAAGGCCTGCAGTTCCCGGTGGTGATCATTCCCAATGCCGAAATGCGTGGCAAGGGTCGCCAGAAGGAGTTCCTCTGGCTGCGTCCAGGCCCCGTGGTGCCGGAACTGCCCAGTGCCCTGATCCGCACCGACAAGAGCCTGAAGGACCAGGCCGTGCCCGAGGTGGAGGAGGACGCCGACCTGAAACTGCTCGACGAGGTGAACCTGTTGTACGTAGCGTTCACACGCCCTGTGGAACGGCTCTACGCCGGTGTTGATGTGAAGGCCAATACCGCGCTCTCCGCGGCCTTGCGCAGCTTCCTCGGCGACCCCGCCGGTGGTCCATGGCTGTTCGGAAAGCGGGAGCCGGCTTCCGCACAGCCTGCTTCCGACCCTCCGGAAATGCTCTCCCCGCTCGTTTCCGGAGGCTGGCAAGGGCACCTCGAACTGCGCCACGAGGCGCCCGAGGAATGGGACCCGGCGGACCCCGATCCCGGACGCAGTTTCGGCAACGCGGTGCACGATGTGCTGGGCCGCGTGCAGGCTCCGGGTGATCTGGGCAAGGTGCTGGACCACGCGATCAGCACCGGCGCCCTGCCCGGACCTCGCGCCGATGCGTTGCGGGACAGGCTCCAGGCCCTGCTGGCCTCTCCCGGCATGGACGCCTTCTATGGCGAAGACATCACCGTGCGCAACGAAGCCACCTTGATCGGTGCGGACGGCCTTGCCTACCGGCCCGATCGGATCGTGCTCGATGCACAACACACCCGCGTCCTGGACATCAAGACCGGTCGGCCTGCGCGGCACCATCACGAACAGGTGGCGAATTATGTTCGCCTCCTGAGGGACCTCGGGCTACCCCAGGTCTCCGGACATCTGCTCTATGTGAACGATGGCCAACTGATCCCCGTTGACGCATGAACACCATCACCTGGACGGCCACGGCATTCGACCGGCTCAGCGTTCACGAGCTGTATGAGCTGCTAAAGCTCCGTACGGACGTGTTCGTGGTGGAGCAACAGTGTCCCTATCCCGAGCTCGACGGAACCGACCTTGCTGCGCTGCATCTGGCCGGCCGCACCTCCGACGGAAAGTTGATCGCCTACGCACGCATCCTTCCGCCCGATGAACACGGCATGCCGCACATCGGACGCGTGGTGGTGGATCCTGCCCACCGTGGCCACCAACTGGGCAGGGCCGTCATGGAGGCCTGCCTCCGCGAGCTGGAGCGAGCGCATGGATCCCGGCGATCGGCGGTCTCCGCACAGGAGCACCTGCAACGCTTCTACGCCTCGCTCGGATACGTTGCGGTGAGTGCACCCTACGTCTGGGACGGCATCCCCCACATCGACATGGAGCTCAGCGCGCCAGCGTGACCGAACCGACGTACTCCAGATCAAGCGCGCCGTATTCGCTCAGCCGCGCTTTGAACACATACGTGCCCTGTGGGTATCCCTGGCCGTCCCAGCCCTTCTTGGGGTCGTCCGTATGGAACACCTCACGGCCCCAGCGATCGAAGACGGACAGGTCGTACAGACGCGCGCCCAGCACACTGGGCAACCACACTTCGTTCAGATCATCCCCGTTCGGGGTGAACACGTTCGGTGCGTAGAACAAGTGGTCCTTCACGAACACGTTGATCCGCGCCGTGTCCAGGCAGCCCAGGCCCGAGGAGACCACCAGCTCCACGGTGTACTGTCCGGCATCGGAGAAGGTGTGTGTGAACACGGGCACATCGTACACGCTGCCGTCGAGGGTGAAGGCCCAGGCATCCGCATCCAGGCTGGCATCGTGAATGGTGACGACGGGATCCAGCACGCTCACCTCCTCCGGTTCAGCATAGAGCTGGGCAACGGGCTGAGGCCACACGCGCACCTGCCCGGGAAGCACCATCGTCAACGTGTCGACACAGCCACTGTCGGTCATCACCGTCAACGAAACATCATAAAGACCTGCAACGGCATACGTGTGCGCGGGCAGTTCCGTAGCTGAAGTCGCACCGTCGCCGAAGTCCCACGCGTACTGGAGGGTGGTCCATGCCGTTGAACCATTGCTGAAGACCACGTCGAGCGGCGCACAACCCATCGTGTCGGAGCTGAACGAGATCGTGGGGTCCGGGAAAACGACGATCGTGTCCGTGTAGCTGCCCGAACAACCAAAGTCGGTGACATCGATGGAGACCACATGGGTACCGGGACTGAACGTCGGTTGTATCGACGCATTGCTCACCGAAGGAGCGGAGCCCTGCGCACCCGGGTCCCAGGTGAAGTTCGCCGCACCCGTGAAATTGCCGGTGGCCACCAGCGTGATGGGCTGTGCGCCCTCACAGGTGATGGGCGGGGGTACATAGCTCACCGTCAGTGGCGGGAACACGCTGACCTGGGCCGTGCTCGTGTCCGCGCAGGGCCATCCCGGGTTGGCGATCAACGTGACCGTGTAGGAACCGGTGTCCGGGTAGGTGAACGTGGGTGCCGCCAGTGCACTGGTGTCGGCGTTGGTCCCTCCGACGCCGAAGTCCCAATGGAAGAAGTTCCCGGTGCTCTGGTTGCCCATGGTCAACGTAAGGCCGCTGCAGAACGTCGACTGTTGCTGGATGGAACTGATCACGGTGACCTGGCAGTTCACCACATCGAAGCGGAAATCGCGCATCACCTGGCTGAGCTGTTGTCCGTTCCGGAACTCCTTCACGCGCACGCCCACCACGAAGGATCCGATCAAGGTGGGGGTCAGCTGCCCGAGACCCGTAACGGAGTTCACCGTGAGCGCCGGAGAAGCGCTGATCATGTTCGCCAGCGAGAATCCCGCCCCCCAGGTTACCGGCGGATAGGGTGGCGGTGCAGGCGGGGAAGGCATCGGATTGATGTTGTTCCCACCGTTCAGGGGTTCGGCCAGCTCATAGACCAGGAGGTCGCCGTCGGGATCGGTGGCCGAGTGATCGAAGCTCATCGGCTGGTTGGCGCAAAGGGCGATCGGCGGGTAGGTCGTGAAGCGCGGACTGCTGTTGGCACCGGTGATGTTCGCATCGGGCACTTCCACCGTGCATGTAAGGCCTTGGTTGCCTGGTGTATTCAGGTTGAGGATCGTGGGTGTGCGACAGCAACGCTGATAGGACAGGATGTAGCCGCCCGTACCGGCAGGCAGCTGGACCAGACCCGTGTACTGCGCTTCTTCCACACAGATCGACGATGGGGGCGTGAGGCAGGGGTTGTTGAGCAGGACCGGCACATTGGACGACCCGGGGAAATTGAAGAACTCGCTGAACAGGTAACCACCACCAGCATCGAACACACCGATCTCCACCGTGGCATCAAAGCCGGTCCCGTTGGTGTTGTTCGGCCCGCAATCGCGGTAGATCTTCAGCGTGACCTCGTAGTCATCGTTGCCCACCGACGTGTAGAACAACTCCCCCCCGATGATATGCGTGGCCCGCATGCCAAGCGGCAAAAGGACGGTGACCAAGGCAAGGAGAAAAGCGCGTACCATACTGGGATGACGAAAAGGTAACGCTTTCGGTGGTCCGGTGTTCATCGCGGCCCTGCTTCAACGACCGCCGGTCGCAGCCGCCGAGGCTTCGGCAAAGGCCGCCTCGAACACGGCTTCATCCACAGGCAGGAACGCCCCGGCGTGACCATCGATCATCTCCATGATGCGCACACGCTCGGGATAGGGTGCTTGGGACACCCGGTGCACCAGCCAACGTGCTCCCAGCCGCTGCAGCTCCACGAAGCGGTCCTCCGCTTCGATCCGGTACAGGTTCATTCCGTTGGCGGTGCGTCGATGGATGGGCCATTTGCTCATTGCGGGGGCTAATTTGCGACACTCCCATGGAACCCTTCCTTCGCACCGTGGCCGGCCTGCTGCTCCAGGACCACGGCAGCCAGCTTGCCGATGTGGTGGTCGTGCTGCCCAGCCAGCGCGCAGGGCTCTACCTGCGCAAACACCTCTCCCAGCTCGCCGGCGGCACGCTCTGGAGCCCCCAGGTGCTCACCCTCACCGGATTGTCGGAGCGCATCAGCGGCCTGCAGGTGATCTCCACCACGGACCTCTTCTTCGAGGCCTACACGGTGTACCAGAGCATCGCCGAAGGAGAACCCGCGGCGTTCGGCGAGTTCCTGCAATGGGCGCCTACAGCCATGCAGGACATGAGCGAGGTGGACGCGCACCTGATCGCGCTGGACCCCTTCTACCGCGACCTTCGGAACTGGGAGGAACTGGACTGGAGCTTCAACACGCTTCCCCTGAGCCAGGGGCAGGAACGCATGGTGCGTTATTGGGCGATGAAAGGACGCCTGCACCGGACCCTGAACGAACGGCTCCTGGCGAAGGCCTGTGGAACAGCGGGACTGGTGGAGCGGCGTGCCGTGGCAGAGGTGCACCGCACGGTGGAACGCACTGGCTGGACCAAGGTCTGGGCCGCTGGGCTCAACGCCTTGAACCCGGCCGAGGTGGCCATCCTACGGGCATTGAAGGACCAAGGGATACTGGAGCTGGCCTGGGATGCCGACCGTTACTACCTCAACGATCCGGAGCAGGAGGCCGGCTCCTCCATGCGTTCGGCCATCGCCGAACTGGGGCCTGGACGCATCCCTCCAGTGGACCTGTTGGCGACCGCGGAACGAACGGTGGATGTGGCCGGCCTGCCCAATGCCGTCGCACAGGTGGTCCTCGCTGCGGCAACCCTGCGTGACCTCGCGCCGGAGGAACGGTCCACGACCGCCGTGGTGCTGGCCGATGAACAGCTGCTGATGCCCTTGCTCGATGCGCTGCCGCCCGACATCGGACCGGTGAACGTGACCATGGGCATGCCCCTGAACGCCCTGCCCGTGGGCGGCTTGTTGGACGCGGTGGCCGCGCTCCATCGGGGATACCGACAGGGCCTCGGATTCCGCCTGGACGAGGTGGACCGACTGCTGGGACATCCCCTGTTGGCACAAGGCGAGGACCTGCCGATCGTGCGCCGGGCCTTGAACGACCTGGTGAAGGAACGCCGTGCGCAACTGGGTGGTGAGGAGATCCTGAAGGCCTTGCAGGGGCTATCGGACAGGACCCACGCCAACGTGCTGTTCTCCGGCCCAGCGCAGGACGGCACCGCCTTGGGACGTTGCCTGTTGCATGCGTTGAGCTGGGCCAAGGACTCGATGCAAGGCGATGCGTTCGCACAGGAGCAGCTCTTCCTCGCTGCGCAGGTGCAGCAGCGCATGAACAACCTGATGGAACGCCATGGTCAGCACCTCGACGTGAACACCTACGCGGAAGTGCATCAGCGGCTCCTGCGTGAGGAGCGCCTGGGACTCTTCGGCGAGCCACTGTCCGGCGTTCAGATCATGGGCATGCTGGAGACCCGCGCCCTCGATATGGACCGGGTGATCATGCTCTCGGCCGAGGAGGGCACCCTGCCGCCATCACGAACGGAACGCAGCTTCATCCCGTTCGAGCTGCGCCGTGCCCACGGGCTTCCACTTCGGCACCGGCACGACGCGGTCTCCGCGTATCACTTCCTACGGGGGCTGCAGCGCTCCACCCGGGTGTTGCTCGCGCATTCCACCGCCCAGGGGGCGATGGGGCAAAGCCGTTTCATCCTTCAGCTGGACCACGAGCTCGCCAAGCATTCACGCACACGTATCACCCACCGCTCCGTGCAGGCCCCGGTGCCTTCGCGCCCAGCGGCCACCGTGTTCGTGGAGAAGGACGACGCGCTCTTGGAACGGATCTCCGAACGCCTTTCCAAAGGCATCTCCCCTTCCGCGTTCGCCATGTGGCTGAGGTGTCCGCTGGACTTCCACTTCCGGAGCCTGATGAAGCTGAAGGACCCCGAAGCGGCCACCGACATCATCGCCGCGGACCTGCTGGGCAACGCCTTGCACGGCGCCTTGGAGAAAGGCTACGAGCCCTTGTTGGGCAGCACGCTGAACATCGCATCCTTGAACGATGTGGCCGCGCGGATACCGGACCTGCTGCGCCAGGAACTGGTCGCCCTGGTAGGCCAGAAGGCGCTCCTCCAAGGGCAGCCGATGCTGCAACATGCCATGGCCGAACAGGCCGCCGTGGAGCTTGTGCGGCAGGAAGCACAGCGCGTGGCCGATGGGTCGATCGTGGAACTCCTTGGCACCGAGGTGGACGTGAACGTCGCGCTTCCCGATGCGCTGGCAGCGCACGGCCTGGAGGTGAACATCGTCGGCCGCGTGGACCGCATTGAACGACGTGACGGCGAATTGCTCATCCTGGACCTGAAGACCGGTTCCGTGAAGGAGGACATGCTCCGGCCAAGGTCACTGAACGCGGACGACCTGCGGCCTGACAAGGACCAATACGCCCTGCAACTGTTGATCTATGCGTGGGCTTACCTGGTGCAGCACCCGGAGGTGGATCACGTGAAGGCCGGTCTGGTGCCGCTGCAACGCGCCTCTCAAGCCTCCGGCCAATTCCTCCTGGTGGATGGCTCATCGCGCATCACCCGCGTTCAACTGCCGCTGATCGAGGCGATGCTGCATCGCCTGGTGGAACGCATCCTGGACCCCACAGAACCGTTCACGCACCGGACCGAAAGCCGGTATTGCACGTTCTGCCTGACCTGATCGGTCCGCTCGCGAGCGGGGCTCAAGGCAGCTGTGCGTGGCGCACGTGCGTCACCACCAGCCCGCCGATGTTCACCAGGATCAGGTCGCGATCGTTGATGACACCGGCGTACTTCGTAAGCCCGTCCAGGTTCACGTCGGTGGATGCGTACCCGGAGGTCACCTGGGTGGGTACGCTCCCTCCGATGGTCTGCAGGACCGGGTCACGGTCATTGGCCGCACCGGTGTATTTCAATTGCCCATCGCGGTTCACATCGCCCTCCCAGAGCAAGGCCACTCCGGCCTCCTCGGCGCACGCTTCCGTGCCATAGGTCGCTGTTGTTGATGCACCCATGTCAAGGACCACATCGAAGGGCTGCAGGCTGATGGGTGCAGCGGTCATGGCGCCCAGGTGGTTCCTGTGGCGCACGGAGATGTATGCGCTCGGCCGATCCACCTGCACGATCAAGGGGAACTGTCCGTTGGTGCCCACCACGTCCCCATCGCGTTGCAGAAGCGCGGCCTGCCTGCTCAAAACCAACGTCGGGTCCAGCGCATCGCGCACCTCGAACAGCACCCAGTCCACGATCGCGTTCGGCCCTGAGACCGCAAGTACGGAAGGCTGTGTCGATGCACCGGCATTGCCGGCCAGGTCGAAGCCCAGCGCAGTGTACGGCTCTGTCAGGGGGACCAGGCCCAGCACGCGCAGGTCGTCGCGCATCAACTGATCGGCCGTGTTGAACGGCCCTTGCAGGTACATGCGCAGGCCAAGGTCGACCGGACGCTCACAGGCGAACTGCAACGGACCGCTGGTGGCACTGAACACCGGGTCGTCGGTGCCCTGCATCAAGGAGGAACCCCGAACGCCGTTGCGATCGAAGGGACCCAGGTCGTCGACCACCTGTGCGTTCGATGGCTGGTCAAAGCGCCAATAGGCGGCCAGTCCCGGACTGCTGGGGGACACATGCGAACCCATGGTCTGTTGAACTTGCAGCGGCGTACGTACCACATTCCAGAGCCGCACCTCATCAAGAGCGGCATCCAGGAAACCCACGTTCACGCCTTTGCCCAACCAGCTTATCTCCATCCCCCCGCTCAACGGGCTGGTGATGGCTTGGGCATCCACCACACCGTTCACCAACAACGCAAGGGCCGTTCCCTGCCGGGTGATCGCATAGTGGTTCCATTGGTTGGCCTCCATGTCCACTGCGCTCACGAGCTTGTCACCCCCCTTGAAGAGCCGGAGCTTGCCGTTCTTCAGGTCGAGGGAGAGGTCCGTGGCATTCCCCAGCACGGCATCACTGGAGTTGAATCCCGGCAGTGGCCGCATCCAGAACTCGATGGTCCAATCACCCGTGAGCGTGAACGGCGTGAACACGACACGGTCATCCACTCCATCGAAGGAGAGCGAACGGCCACAGGACGTGCACGCACCTGTTTGCGTGAACTGAGCGACAACCGCGCCTCCACCCGCTGGCACCGTGAACGGCTGGATCATGGGAAGACCGTTGCTCCAGGAACCGAAGGAATACGAACTCCCGTTCTGGCATTGCTGGGAGGCCACGATCCCCAGTTGCATCTGGTAGCCGATGGCCTGATCGACCGTGTACGGCGTGATCACCGGCAAGCCTTCCACCAACACCTCAAGTCCGGGTGGCGTGCTGTTCACGGTCACATTGACCTTTTCCGGAAAGATCTGGACACTGCTGCTCGCGGTGAGCCCATCGGCGTCGGTCACCGTCAGCGTGATGGTGTAGTAGGTGAGCCCTGAGAACCCGTGCCCGCTCGTGGGGATGACCACATCGAACTCGCTGGTACCGCTGGCGCCCGTCTCCGGATGAATGTGCTGATCATGGTTGAACACCACGTTCCAGGAATAGCTGGACTGGCTCAATGGACCATCGTCCGTACCCAGACCGGAGAAGGTGATCACATCGCCGCACCGGAACGTGGAGCCGCTGGCGGGTGATACGATCTGGGCGGTCGGCGGGGCCCCAACGGTCACGGGAACGGCCCCACAGGAAATAACGGTCGTTCCATCGGACACCACCAGTTGTGCCGTGAAGGTGCCGGGGCCGGAGTAGGTGTGGAACACCGTATCCCCGCTCGCTGTGGCACTTCCATCTCCGAAGGTCCAGGCATAGGTCAACGCACCGCCCTCCGCATCGGTCGCCGATGCCACCAACATGGTGGTGAGCAAGGGCCCTGGCCCGGACGCAGGCAAAGCCGTCACTGTTCCGCACACCGGTGCCTGATCGGGCAGCGTGAAGATCCGATGAACGCTTCCCGTGAAATTCACCTGGTCATCGATCAAGGTGATGTAATACAGGGCCCCGTCCGGACCTTGAAGCAGCTTCACCAAGGCAAGGGCCGTGTCGCCTCCAAAAGTGGCAGGGTCCACGAACGGTTGATCGTCCACCACCTGCCCCAGGGTATCGAACTGCAGGTAACGGATCCAGCCACGCACGTAATCGCCATAGAAATAGCGGCCCTGCCAGACGGGAGGGAACATGCTGCCCGAATAGGTGAACCCCGCGGTGATCGAAGCACCGGTGCCTGCATGGGGATAGGTGAAGACCGGATCGCTGTACTGCGGATCGCTGCACTGGCCCGTGGTTGTCCGGCCGCCATCGCCACAGAAGGGCCAGCCGAAGTTCGCTGCCGGGGCCGACCGGTGGAGGTCCTCCCACGCCACCGTGTGGTCGTTGCCCCCCACTTCACCGATCAGGAACTCATTGGTGGCCGCGTTGTACGACCCTCGGAACGGGTTGCGCAGACCGCTCGCATAAATGGTCTTCCGGATCCCGTTCGCATTGAACAGCCCGGGCGTCTGGTCGAAGTACGGATTGTCCGCCGGCACCCCCCCCGTGCGGGTGAACCGGTGCACCTTGCCATAGGAGGAGGTGAGGTCCTGGGCCAGCGCCGGAATGAAATCATCGCCGATCGCCAGCAGCATGGTGCTATCGTTCGCGAAGGCCATGGCCCCGCCGATGTGGCAGCAGTTGGTGAACGGGTCGCTCGTTTCGAAGATCACCGTTTCACTGGAAAGGCTGGCCGAATCGCCAAGGTGGACGAACCGCGACACCCGGTTCTTGTCCGACGTGGTGCTGTAGTAGATGTAGAAATAATTGTTGGTGGCGAAGTCCGGGTCGAGCACGATCTCGATCAGCCCATGCTCGGCCGTGTTGTTCAGGTTCTGCAACACCAGGTAGGTGGTCCGCGTCACAGGCGGTTGCCCCAAGGGCGAAGTGATCCACACCGTTCCATAGAGCGAGGTGACCAACATGCGCCCATCGGGCAGGAACACGGCGGAGGTCGGCACGAGCAGTCCGTTCATCACCTCCTCATGCTGGAACGGCGGTTGTTGTGCCGTGGCTCTAGCTATGCACCCCCACCAAAGGAAGACGGCCACTAGAACGGAGAGGGGTGAAAGGCGGAACACGGAAGGTGGAACTGGTGCTTGTCGTGTTGAACGTTCTTCGACCGCCGTGGTTCAGGCGTTGAAGCGCGTTCGTTCGGTGCCGCAAAAGTACTGAGATCGACCCCCGGTGTCCAGGCTCAAGGTAACCTTGCCCACCACCTAAAAACCGAACAGGGGCCCGGAAAGGGCCCCTGCGCGGTAAACCTGCAAGGATTTGATGGAACCAGGACCAAGGCCAGGAAGAACGTAAGCCTTGGAACCGAAGACAAGACGACCGGATCCCGCAGGGGTTGCCGCCAGGCCTGAAAAAAGTTCAGGGCACGAACTTGTAACCCACCCCGCGAATACTCATAAAGTGCTGTGGGTCACGTGGTTCAACTTCAAAATACTTCCGGAAGGAAACGATGAAATTGTCTATGGTCCGGGTGGTCGGGAACACGTCATAGCCCCAGACCTTCTCCAGGATCTCTTCCCGGGACACCACCTCATTGGCCCGGTCCATGAGCAGCTTCAAGAGCATCATTTCGCGCTGGGTGAGCGGCTTGCGCAAGCCACGCTGACCCACCACCTCGAACGAATCGAAATCCACGGAATTCGTGCCGAAGCTTCGCCTCGACGGTCCCACCCCAGGGCTGGCCGTTTCGCCCCTCGACAGGAGCTTCTCCACGCGCAGCAGCAACTCCTCCAGTTCGAAGGGCTTGCCCAGGTGGTCCTCGCCGCTCTTCAAGCCGCGGATCCGGTCCTGGGGCGTGCTGCGCGCCGTTAGGAACAGCACAGGTGTGCGATCTCCTTCCAGGCGCATGGTCTCGCAGATCGTGAACCCGTCCACGTCCGGAAGCATCACATCCAACACGACACCATCGAAGCGTGCGCCCCGGATACGCTCCATCGCCTCGGAGCCACGCGCCGCCGTGGTCACGTCATAGCCCTCCAGTTCAAAGTTGAGCTTCAACGAGGACCGCAGTGATTCCTCATCCTCCACCAGCAGGATGCGTTTCTTGCGTTCGGGGTTCGCCATCGGTGGCAAAGATCGGTGCAGGCTACCTTCGTCGGCCATGTTCACCGAAGAGATGATCGACCGGGCCAATGCCATGCGCCCGGGTACCCTGATGGAAACGCTAGGCATCACCTACGTTGCCGGCGCCACGGGCACCCTTTCGGCCATCATGCCAGTGGGGCCTACGAACCACCAGCCCATGGGCCTGCTCCACGGGGGGGCCACCGCAGCGCTCGCAGAATCCCTGGGCAGCGCAGGTTCCGCCCTGCTCATCGATCTGGCCACCCAGGGTGTCGTGGGGATCGAGGTGAACGCCAATCACATCAAGGGCGTGCGGTCAGGCCTCGTGACCGCCACCGGAACATTGGTGCACCAAGGCCGGACCACCCATGTGTGGGACATCCGCGTGACCGACGACAGCGGCATCTTGGTAGCCCTGTGCCGCATCACCAACCTGATCATCACGAAGCGCCCATGAAGCTCACCACCGGTATGCGAGCCACATTGGACCACGCCCTTACCGAAGGGCTCACGTTCGCCTGCTTCCGCCGACCCGGTTCCCCGCTCACCCTCTGGGCTCAGCGAACACCCGAACTGGAACGCGTGGACCGCATCCTGCTGTTCGAATTGAACGATGTGTTCCTGATCGCCCCTTTCGCCTTCGCACCGGAACGCATCCCCTTCATCCGCTCCGATGTTGAACTGGTGGATGGTGATCTGGAGCCCGAAGCGGAACTGCTTGCCGCCTGTGAGGGGGCAACGCGGCCTGGCCCTTCATCACAGCCGACCTCGGACAAGACCGCATTCACTGCGGGTGTGGAACGGATCAAGCAGCGGATCGCGGAAGGCGGACTGCGCAAGGCGGTGCTGTCCCGGGTGCTGTCCACACCGTTGAACAGCGGGCATCTGGTGGACCTGTTCGCATCCGCGCTCGCCACACATCCCGAGGCCTTCGTCGTATTGATGCATACGCCCGAGCACGGCACCTGGATGGGGATCTCCCCGGAACGCCTGCTTGTGGCACAGGACGACCGTGTGCGGGTGGATGCCCTCGCGGGTACCCGTGCCCTGGACCGCAGCTCCGAGCCTTGGGGACAGAAGGAACAGGAAGAACAGGAACTGGTCACCAGCGAGGTGCTGAACACCTTCGTGCACTTGCACCTGAAGGAAGTGCAGTTGCACGGCCCCGAGACGATCGACGCCGGTGGTGTGCAACACCTGCGCACCATCGTGGAGGCTGACCTGGAGGACGTGCCGCTTGCGGATGTGCTCATTGCCATGCACCCCACTCCTGCGGTCTGCGGCTCCCCGCGAGAGACCGCACGCGACCTCATCCGCGAACTGGAAGGCCATGAGCGCCGCTTGTACACCGGATTCTGGGGACCTTGGAGCGCCGATGGTACGACCGAGCTGTTCGTGAACCTTCGCTGCCTGCAGGTGTTCGACAACAAGGCCCTGCTTTACGTGGGTGCCGGCATCACCGCTGGATCGGACGCTGAACTGGAATGGTCCGAGACCGCGCACAAAGCCCGGACCTGGCTCCAATTGATAGAAGGGTTGCAACACACCCCCGCATCTTCGTTACCCCGATGACCTCCGACCATTTCGCTGCGGCCGAATTGGCCCGGCTCTGTGCCGCCAAAGGCATCCGCCATGTGGTGATAAGCCCCGGCAGCCGCAGCGCTCCCCTGGTCATCGCGTTCCACAAGCAGCCCGAGATCACGTGTCTGCAGGTGGTCGACGAACGCAGCGCCGCCTTCTTCGCCTTGGGCGTGGCCCAGCAACTGCACGCCCCCGTGGCCTTGATCTGCACCAGTGGCAGCGCGGTCCTCAACTACGGCCCCGCGATCGCCGAGGCCTTCTACCAGCGCATCCCGTTGTTGGTGATCACCGCCGACCGGCCCGAGGAATGGGTGGACCAGGGTGAAGGACAGGCCATCCGGCAGCAGGGTGTGCTCGCGTTGCACATGAAGCGCAGCGTGCAGCTGCCAAGGCTCACGAACGATGAGCTCGCGCGCTGGCATTGCGGTCGCCTGATCAACGAGGCCATCGATGCGACACTCCTTCCTGTCGCCGGTCCGGTGCATGTGAACGTACCCTTCACAGAGCCCCTGTACGGCACGATCGAGGAGGGACAGGCGGGACGCCTGTCCAACCTTATCGCCCCGGTGATGACGGAGTCCTTCATCCTGCCCGAGCATGCGCGCTGGCTCATCGGCCAGCTCTCCGCCTGCCGGAAAGTGATGGTGCTGGCCGGCCAGGGCGTGTGGAGCGAAGGGCTGAAGCAGCAGCTGTTGCAGCTCGCCGCATTGCCGCAGGTCACGGTGCACACCGAGGCCACCAGCAACCTCGACGACCCATCCTTCATCACCTGCATCGACCGGGTGATCGAAGCGGTGAACGAGAAGAACATGGACGCGCTGCGACCCGACCTGCTGATCACCTTCGGCGGCGCGGTGGTGAGCAAACGGGTGAAGACGCTGCTTCGCCAGTGGAAGCCTTCGCAGCACTGGAACATCGACCTCGGGCAACGCCATTACGACACCTACCAGAGCCTCACGCACGACATCGCGGTGAGCCCCGAGGTGTTCTTCGCGCAGCTCGCCTCTTCCGTCCAACCCCGGGAATCCGTGTATCGCGATGGGTGGAAAATGCTGGATGAAACAACCCGTGGCACGCACCACCGCCTGGTGAGCGAGGCGCCCTTCTGCGACCTCAGCGTGTTCAACACCGTGCTGGACCGGATCCCCGGCGACAGCGCCGTACACCTCGCCAACAGTACGCCGGCCCGCTACGCGCAACTGTTCGACCGTGTGCGCGGCCACCGCTGGTACAGCAACCGCGGCACCAGCGGCATCGACGGCTGCACCAGCACCGCCGTGGGCGCCGCCTTCGCCACGCAGCAGCTCACCACCCTCATCACCGGCGACATCGCCTTCTGCTACGACAGCAACGCGTTCTGGAACGGCCACCTTTCGCCCCTGCTGAAGGTGATCGTGATCGACAACGGCGGCGGCAACATCTTCCGCTACATCGAGGGGCCCGACAAGGACGCCACGCTCCTGCCCTACTTCGAAGCGCCGCACACGCGTAGCATCGAACAACTGGTGAAGAGCTTCGACCTGCCGTACTACCACGCCCACGATCAAGCAACGCTCGAAGCCGGTATCGACAAGCTATACGGCACACACGAGAAGCCCGCCGTGCTTCACATCACCACCGACGCGCTCACCTCACCCAAAGTGCTGCGCGATTATTTCAAGAAACTGCGCGACGCATAGCGCGAAGCATGTACGGGCGGGAACACTGAGCGAAGTCGAAGTACCCGCCCCAACGAACGAACCCATGAGCTCCCGTACCTGGACCACCATCAAGGAATACACCGACATCCGCTACGAGTACTTCGAGGGGATCGGCAAGATCACGATCAACCGCCCGGAGGTGTACAACGCCTTCCGCCCGGAGACCACCAAGGAGATGATCGATGCCATGGAGCTCGCCCGCGAGGACCAGCGCATCGGCGTGGTGGTGCTGACCGGCGAAGGCGACAAGGCCTTCTGCAGCGGCGGCGACCAGAACGTGAAAGGGCGCGGTGGCTATGTGGGCACCGACGGTGTGCCGCGCCTGAACATCCTGGACATGCACAAGAAGATCCGCGAGATCCCCAAGCCCGTGGTGGCCATGGTGAACGGCTACGCCATCGGCGGCGGGCACGTGCTGCATGTGGTGTGCGACCTCACCATCGCCGCGGACCACGCGCGTTTCGGGCAGACCGGTCCCAAGGTGGGCAGCTTCGATGCAGGCTTCGGCTCCAGCTACCTGGCCCGGCACGTGGGGCAGAAGAAGGCCCGCGAGATCTGGTTCCTCTGCCTGCAGTACAGCGCCAAGGAGGCCGAGGACATGGGCATGGTGAACAAGGTGGTGCCCCTGGCCCAGCTGGAGGACACCACGGTGGAATGGTGCAAGATCATGATGCAACGGAGCCCCATGGCCCTGCGCATGATCAAACGCGGCCTCAACGCCGAGCTCGACGGACAGCGCGGCCTGATGGAGTTCGCCGGCGACGCCACCTTGATGTACTACCTGATGGACGAGGCCCAGGAAGGTCGCAATGCTTTCGTGGAGAAACGCGCTCCGGACTTCCAGCAGTTCCCTAAGTTTCCGTGAGCACGCTGTTGCTATCCGTGTGGCGATCGCTGTTCCTCGCACTCGCACTCTGGTGCGCGGCCAGCAGCTTCGCCGGCTCCGGCACCGCCAAGCTCACCTGCACGTCCGCATCGGGCCGCACCACCTTCACGGCCTACCTGCAGGACATCATCGGCATCTTCGAGGGAGGCACGCTCACGGTGGATGGCGCTTCGCTGGAATTCCCGGAGGCGGGCGACTGCGATACTGGCGATGTGGTGTGGGACCCGAAGAACGGCGTGTTCACGATCACCTTCCTGCATTCCACGCCCGACGGCCCCGTCTGGTTCAGGTTCTGGGCCATCCCGAACACCTTCAAGGTGATCTCCAAGGACCGTGGCTCGCCGCAAGGCGCGGTCTATGAATTCGAGGGCGTGATCGAGGCGAAGGAGCCGCGGCCGGACAAGGACCTGATCACGCCCGAGATCCGCATGACCTGTCGGCTGGAGTACCGGATCTGATCCGGCAGGACCTCATTGGCCCATCCCGGCACTTTGGCCATCTTTGGAACATCATGTCCATCCGCATTCCACTCCTCTGCGCGTGCTTTAGCCTTGGCATCATGGCGCTGGCGCAATCCGAACCACCAAGCCCGTTCCGGAAGGGGCGTTTCTATGCCTCCGGAGCCATCAGCTGGAAGACGGAGGATTACGACCTGAAAGACAAGAAGCAATGGAACTTGGAGCCACAGGTGGGCTATTTCATCATTGACAATGTGGCCGTGGGCATCGGCGGCGTGGTCGGCGTGAATGATTTCAACTACGTGCAGGACAACCTGGCGCTCGGCACCACCACCTACAACAACAAGGAGACCACCTGGGGAGCGATGGGCCCTGTGGTGCGGGGGCATATCGGGGGGCCTCGTGTTTCGGCGTTCGGGCAGCTCGGGGGCTATTTCGGCTCCATCGAACAGAACGGGGACAACAACCTCAACACAGGCGGTGCGGTATCCAAGATCAACCAGCAGGGCAGCTTCCAACTGTATGACTTCGGCGCCGGCCTGGCTTGGTATTACAAGCAGACCGTGGGCCTGGAGCTGATCGCACACTATTACCTCGGCTATTCCCAGACCACCCAGACCATCACGGACGACACAGGCGAAGCGACCACGTACCCGAAGGCCAGGAACAACGCTGACGGAGGCGGCGCAAGCGTAGGCCTGGTGTTCCTGTTCGGCCTGTCCAAGGGCAAAGCGAAGACGGACGGGGCCCCGGAATGAACACGATGCCAAGCACTCCGTCCGTCATCCTCGCTTCCACCGCGGTGATGGATCGCGCTAAGCCAACGAGCCACTGGCACCCTGGCCCTCTGCTTCGATCCTTGTTGTTCGTCGCTGCGGCATGTTCCTTTTCGGTCGCTTCCGCCCAGCGAGACAGCCTGCTCTACCGGGATCCCGCGTTCCAGAAGGCCATCCGATCGGACAAGGCAGGCAAGCATGGCGCGGCGCAGAAAGCCTACGACCAGGTCGCTCTGGACAGCGCGAGGCGATCCACGGCGCTGCGCTTGAAAGCGAACTGCCTCTTCGACCACGAAGGGCGTGTGGTGGAAGCGCTCGCTGCCTACGACCTCGCCATCAGCAGCGACCCGAACGATGCCGCCAACTACAACGACCGCGGCCTCGCCTACCAGACCATGGGGATGACCACGAAGGCGATCACGGACATGCGCCGGGCCCTGGTCCTGACGGACGACACCGACCGACTGGTCGCCTACCGATGCAACATCGCCAGCGCGCATATGCAGGTGCGGCAATGGAAGGAAGCCTTGGTCGAACTCGATTCCGCCAAGGCGCTGGACAGTACGGACCTCGGCGTTCAAGTGAACCGGTCCCTGTCGCTCGACGAACTGGGCCGCTACGATGAAGGACTGTCCATACTGCTCCACGCCAACGCGCAGCATCCCAAGGACCCGCTGGTGCTGAACAACATCGGCTACCACTACACTAGGCTCAACGAACATGCGGCCTCCGTGACCTGGTACGAACAGGCCTTGGAGGTCCAACCCAAGAACGCTTCGGCCATGAACAACCTGGGCTATGCGGAGCTCCGTGCCGGCGATGCGAACAGCGCGCTCAAACACATCCAGCGCTCCATCGAGATCAACCCGTCCAACTCTTACGCCTTCCGGAACCTGGGCCACGTGTGGAAGGAGATGGGCGATCTGGAAAAAGCCTGCGAAGCCTACAAGCAGGCCCTTGACCTGGGCTTCACCAACCGCTATGGACCCGAGGTGAAGCAGCACTACGAGACCTACTGCCGATGAAGCACTGGCTCCACGCCTTCCGCCTGCGCACCCTGCCCCTGGCCGTGAGCAGCATCATCGTGGGGAGCGCGTTGGCATTTCCACACAGTCGTCTTGTAGCCTATGGTCCGGACTGGCGTGTTGTCACGGGCCTGGCCCTGCTCACCGCTATACTCCTTCAGATCCTAAGCAACCTTGCTAACGACCTCGGCGACCATCTTCACGGGACGGACAACACAAATCGCGTCGGTCCGCAACGAGCGGTACAAAGTGGCGCGATAGCGCCGCACTTGATGAAAAAGGCGATGCTGATCTGTGGTACACTCGCTTTCGCGTCCGGTATCACATTGATCACTTACGCCTTGGGGCTACGCCTCGTGACGCTTGCCTTCCTGATGCTGGGCCTGGCCGCGATCGGCGCTGCGGTGAAGTACACCTTCGGCAGCAACCCTTACGGCTACGCTGGTCTTGGCGACTTGAGCGTGTTCTTGTTCTTCGGGATCGTGGGCGTGTGCGGAACCTTCTTCCTCCACACGCGTCTTCTCTTTCTCCTCCCCTACATCCTACTTCCTGCCGTTGCCTTCGGCCTTCTCAGCACCGGTGTCCTCAACGTGAACAACATGCGCGACATCGTGAACGACGCAGCGAGCGGGAAGCGCACGCTGGTGGTGCGCATGGGCAGTGCGAAGGCGAAGATCTATCACACCGCGCTCGTCGTCGTCGGCATCCTCTGCCTTGTATTGTTCACTGTGCAAGGCAGGATGTCCTGGTCGTGGTGGCTCTTCCTACTCGTCGTCCCGGGCTTCGTCGTTCACCTGAAACGCGTGTGGACCACCAAGGAGCCACGTGACCTGGACCCTCAACTGAAGGTGTTGGCCATGGGCACCTTCTTCACGGCGCTGCTCTTCTCGCTGGGCCTTATCCTTGCGTAATGCTCCGCGCCCGCTGGATCGAACGTCACCTTGAGCCGCACTTCACGCTGGGCACTAGCAAGGGCGCGATCACCACGCGCACCGTGTGGTACCTCATCGCCTGGCACCATGATCGTCCGGAGGTGCGTGGCATCGGTGAAGCGGCGCTCTTCCCCGGCCACAGCAAGGAGTTCCCAGCGGATGTGAAGACCAAATTGCTGGAGCTCTGCATGGACACCAGCAACTGGGAGCGGCGCCTCACCGACGACCTGGTCGACGTGCCCAGCGTGCGCTTCGCTGTGGAGCAATGCCTGAAGGACTTGGAGGCGGTCGGCACGAAGACGCTGTTCCCGTCGGCCTTCACCTTGGGGCGGCAGGCCATTCCGATCAACGGACTGGTGTGGATGGGCGACAAGGCCACCATGAAGCAGCGCATCCGCGAGCAGATCGACGGCGGCTACACTACCGTGAAGATGAAGATCGGTGCCATCGGCATCGAGGACGAGTTGGAACTGTTGAAGGCGGTGCGTGCCGAATACAGCGTAAGCGACCTGATCCTCCGCGTGGATGCGAACGGGGCCTTCAATGCGCAACAGGCGCCCGATGTGCTGAAGCGGCTGGCCGATCTGCAGGTGCACAGCATCGAGCAACCTGTGGCACCCGGCCTGTACGAGGTGATGGAGGAGCTCTGCGCACACACACCCATCCCCATCGCGCTGGACGAGGACCTGATCGGCCTGAACACGCACGACGCCAAAGTGGACCTGCTGGACAACCTGAAGCCGCAGTACATCGTGATCAAGCCGAGCCTGGTGGGTGGCTGGGCGGCCACGCAGGAATGGATCGACCTGGCGAAGGCCCGGAACATCGGCTGGTGGATCACCTCGGCACTCGAGAGCAGCATCGGGCTGAACGCGATCGCGCAGTACACCGCGACCCTGCACGTGACCATGGCCCAGGGCCTTGGCACAGGCAAGGTCTACGCGAACAACATCCCCTCTCCCCTGCTCGCCGAAAAGGGCTTTCTCCGATACCGGCCGGAAGAGGATTGGGACCTGTCGGACCTCCACGCCTGAGCACCGCCGCCATGTCGTCGCCGTTCAACCGCCTTACGATCGATGGGCGCACCCTGGAGCAGGAGGCCGTTCTTCCATGGGCGGACGCACTGGTGCAGCAACACGCCCAAGCCCCTTGGACCAACGAGGTACGCGACACGCTCCGGGAGCTCTGTACCGGCGACGGTTCCATCACGGCGCATACCAGTGGCACCACCGGACCGCCAAAGGCCATGCGCCTGCACGTCAACGATCTGCGCGCGAGCGCAAGGCTCACCGGCCATTCCTTTCACCTGCGTCAGGGCGACCGAGCGTTGCTGTGCCTGCCCTGCAACTTCATCGCAGGCAAGCTCATGCTGGTGCGGGGCTTCGTCATCGGCCTGGACCTGCACCTCATCGACCCGGCCGGCGGCGTGCTCAACAACCTCGACACGCAGGACCGGTTCCACTTCGCGGCCATGGTGCCGAACCAGCTGCACCGGGCCTTGCAGGATGATCGTGCGCGGCTGGAGCGCCAGTTCCGCACCATCCTGCTCGGCGGTGGTCCGGTGAGCAAGGCCCTGGAAGAGGACCTGCAGGACCTGAACGTGGAAGTGTTCCATGGCTACGGAAGCACGGAAACGCTGACCCACGTAGCCCTGCGCCGCTTGAACGGACCCCGGAAACAGGAATGGTCGCACGCCATCGGCGACATCACCTTCGAACAGGATGAACGCGGGTGCCTCCTGGTGAACACACCGCACCTCCGCACCAAGGACCACGACACCAACGACCAGGTGGAGTTGCTTGATGAACGGCGTTTCCGATGGCTCGGTCGATACGACCACGTGATCCTGAGCGGAGGCCGGAAGATCTTCCCGGAGCAACTGGAGGCCCGCACGGCCGGACTACTTCCCTACGCGCACTACTACACGGCGCGACCGGATGACAAGCTGGGCGAATGCGTCGGCCTCGTTCTGGAGACGGACCAGGACGCCGCCACGGTCGTGCCCGAGGTGCTCGAGCTGTTGTCAACCGTGTTGGAACCGTATGAGATGCCGCGGCGCGTCACCGCCCTGGACGTCTTTCCACGCACGCCTTCCGGCAAGGTCGTGCGATGAACAGCGCTGATCGCCCCCTGCCATTACCTTTCACGTCGTGAGCCAGGATCACGAGCGTATCTCTTTTCCTTCGCTGGACCCCCTACGAGCATTGTGCTTCCTCGTGGTGTTCGGATGCCACGCGTTCCACACCACCGACACAGCCGTGCTCGCGGATCCGCTTTACCGGTTCCTCGCAGTGGACATCTTCGGACCAGGTGCTCTGGGCGTTAACGTATTCTTCGCGTTGAGCGGCTTTCTGATCACCTACCTGCTCATCCAGGAGGCGCGTATCAACCAACGCATCGACGTGCCCCGCTTTTGGTTGCGGCGGGTGCTGCGGATCTGGCCGCTCTATTTCCTTGTGGTGCTCATCGGCTTTTCAGTGATCCCTTGGATCAAGCACCAGGTAGGCGACCATACGGTGGAGACCTCGGACCCGTGGCACTATGTTCTCTTCTTCAGCAACCTGGACAAGGCGCAAGGGTTGGAACCGGCGTCCTCGACACTGACCGTGCTCTGGAGCATCGCCGTGGAAGAGCAATTCTATCTGGTCTGGCCTCTCCTTCTGGTGATCGGCGGTCGTCGTGCGATCCCTGCCATCTGCATCACCCTTCTCCTTGCCTCGATCCTGTTCCGCGCCCTTCATCCGGAATTGGCGATGCGGTCATGGCACACGTTCTCCTGCATGGGCGACCTGGTAACCGGTGCCATCGGTGCGTACATCCTCTCCACGGAGAAGGGAAGGGCGCTGATCGAACGGGCCGGGCCTGCCACCACCATCGCGTGGCACGCCCTTACGATCGGCGCATACCTCTTCATCGGGCCTGTCCAGATGCACTTGGGCGGCATGGTGACCTTCCCTGCGCTCTTCGCTGTTGCCGCCACCGGCACCATCCTTCTCCAATGCGCCGGGACCTTCACCCCGGCCCGCCTGCCTACCGCTGGACCCTTGGCCGCAATGGGCCGCATCTCCTATGGCCTCTATTGCCTGCACATGGTGGCCCTGTTGGCCGTGCTCCAGGTGATGCAACGCCTGTCGCTCGGACATGAGGTCTGGCATGTGGTGATCCTCCAGCCCGTGGCCGCGCTGCTGCTCAGCGTGATCCTCGCCTGGGCAAGCCACCGATACCTCGAGCGTCCGTTCCTGAAGCTCAAGGACCGGTTCGCCTACATCCGAAGGAACTAATCCTCCTCCTCGGCCGTCATCATCGGACCGTTGGAATAGGCCCTCCACTTCCCGATCAAGGCCTGCATGTCCTGCGGTACGGGGCTCTCGAAGCGCATGCGTTCCCCGGTGGCCGGATGTTCGATCTCCAACATGCTGGCATGCAGCGCCTGCCTCGGGCACAACGCGAAACCGTTCTCCACGAACTGGCGGTACTTGGTGAACACGGTGCCCTTCAACACGCGGTCGCCACCGTACTCGGCGTCGTTGAACAGCGGATGTCCCTGCCAGGCCATGTGCGCCCGGATCTGGTGCGTACGTCCGGTCTCCAGCTTGCATTCCACCAGGCAGACATAGGTGAAGCGCTCCAACACCTTCCAGTGCGTAACGGCGGACTTGCCTTGCTCCCCATCGGGGAACACCTTCATCACAGTTCGGTCCTTGGGGCTGCGCCCGATGTGGCCTTCGATGGTCCCTTCCTCCTCCTGCATGTCGCCCCAGACCAGCGCGTTGTATCGCCGGTCATTGGTGCGCTCGAAGAACTGAAGGGCCAGGTGGGTGAGGGCCTGCTCGGTCTTGCCGATCACCATCACGCCGCTGGTGTTCTTGTCCAGGCGGTGCACCAGGCCCGGGCGCGGCGTGGGTTGGTTCGGAGCCGATGGCAGCTTGCCGAAGTGGAACAGCAGCGCGTTGACCAGCGTGCCGGTCCAGTTGCCATGGCCCGGATGAACCACCAACCCGGCCTGCTTGTCGATGATCAACAGATGCTCATCCTCGTAGAGCACCGTGAGCGGAATATCCTCGGCCACCAGCTCGAAGTCGCGCATCGGATAAGGCAGCACGATGCTGATCTCGTCCTTCGGCTTCACCTTGTAGCTGGGCTTTTCGGCTTTGCCGTTCACCAGCACGTTGCCCGCCTTTGCGGCATCCTGCACGCGGTTGCGCGAGGTGTGGGGCAAGCGGTCGAACAGGTACTTGTCCAGCCGGATCATGGATTGCCCGGGGTCGCAGACAATGCGATGGTGCTCGAACATTTCCTGCTCCTCGGAGCCCACTTCCATTCCTTCGTCCCCCATCAGCGTTGTATGATCATGCGTTCCTGTCCCAGCACCCTCCCCCCCTCTTCGAACACGCGCAGCACATAGATCCCGGGAGCCAGTCCTGAAACACCGATCGGCTTGTTCGCCCGCAGCACCGGGCGATCGACCATGCGGCCCATGGCATCGCACACCTCCACCACGACACCCTGTTCCGCCCCATTGAAGCGGATGAACACCTCCTCATTGGCCGGGTTCGGGTACACCTCGAGCGCGTCGGGCGCCTCAGCCTCAGGCACGTTCGCCCACGGATCCACAGCGCTTACCATCACCGGTCGCAGCATCAGCGAACCTTCGAAGCTGGTGTTGGCGAAGGGTCCGTTCACCTTGTAGAAGATCCGGTCCGAGTTGTCCCGGTTCCTATCGAACCCGACGTTCATCTTGATGGCGTTGGTCTGCACCCAGCCCACGTAAAAGGTGCCCTGCACATAGATCGTGCTGTCCAGGGGGAACTCCACGAATTTGTTCGGACCGTCGAAGCGATAGGTGGGTTCACTGAACGAGAAGTTCTGGAACTGGACCACCTCGGGATTCAATCCGGTCCATACGGTGATCAGGAAAGACCCGTCGGTGGGGTCGTTCTCGCTGAAGACCGGATCGAAGTACATCCGCACCGCACGCAACGAATCACCGCCCTGTGTGTCGAAGCGCACCGCCACCTTCGCCCCTTGTGTGTTCAGGCTGTAGCCCGCTTCCGCACTACCATCATCATAGCTGTAGTAGTTGCTGATCTCCTGCACGAAGGACATCGTGTCGTTGTAGGGAATGTTGTTCGGCGTCGCGTCCAGCCATACGTTGGTCCGCCAGAAAGCGGCATCTGCGCTGAGCGCTGGATCGTACACGAAGTCGCACGGCGATGTGTTCACCGGATGCGTGGTCTGAAAGGTGGTGCCGGCGTTGTTGCTGATGTTGTTGCCATAGTTCTCGCACACCTCCACAGGAGCGGAACCATCGATGCCCGATGTATAGCCCCAGGTGATGAACTTGTCGTCGATGTCGAGGTTCTTCATCGTGAGCTCCACATCCTGGGCCATGAAACTTGGCGCCGATGCGCTGAACTTATTGAAGGGCACCGAGGTATAGACCTGCAGCAAGCTGCTCTCGGGCATCACGAAGGCCACGTCCACGAGCACGGTATCATCGAAGCTCCGATTCCGGCCCAGGCGCACATAGTCCAGGTGCCATTGGTCAAGTGCACCACTGCGGGTGCCGTAGTTCCTGAAGCGCATTTGGAAGTCGGACTGGAGGAACCGGTTCTCGTCGATGGGCACCATCACCTGCTGGAATGGCTGCACCGTGGTGTAGTCCGCCTGCCAGACCTGCACCCACTCGTCGTCGACAGGTGCGTACAGCTCCAGCAACAGGCTGTCCTGGACCTGTACGATGTCATCACCGCTCAGGCCTTGGGGCTGATACAGGAAGCTGAGGTAGATGCTATCCCCTGCCGGGTACTGCAGGTCAATGGGCACGGAGGTCAGGCGGTCGCATTCGCCATAGGGAAGCTGCACGGTCACATCATACGGGAAGCCGGTGCGGTCCAACCCATCGAACGTGGCCACGCCGATGGTGGGCGGATCCACCGGAAAGGTGCGGTTCACGTAGGCGTAGTCGTCCTCCCAAAGGACCAAGGGCTGCAGGGTCCCGTTCTGATCGTACGTGCGCGTATCCGCTGCCACGTTGTAAACGAAGAGCGAATCCTGGATCAGCCCGGGGGGCAACTCCTCGATGAAGGTGCCTGCACCCAACGTGTCATAGACGTTGAACGCCGGCCAGCCATCCACCGTGGTGCTGGTGGGTGGCACCACGTCCAGATCGAACACCGTTATCATCACCGGGGCATTGGCGGTGGTATCGATGATCGTAGTGTCCGGATCGGAGATGTCGATGGTGTAGGTGAAGGAGGTGTCCAACACGTAGGCCATGTCCGCCGTGCTCACGCCTCCCACTTCAAGCTGGTAGTAGGTGGCGGTGAGGGTCACCCCTGCCTGACCGGACTGCGCGCTGAGGTGGCGCGTGCGGTCGGTGGAGAAATCGTCCTCCAAGGGCAGCTCCTGGGGCAGGTATTCATAGATGAAGATCTCGTTCAACAAGGAACGCAGCTCGCCGGGGGTGCTGCCCTCAAGGGGACGCGCATGGATGGGGCCTAGCTCTTCGCCGGGCACCCCTTGCGCTAACAGGTCGGTCGCCAGCGCAAGGCCGAGGAACATGAACAGCGATCTAGTCGACGGCATCGGTATCGTTCCGTTGGATCAGTGAATCCCTCCAGTTGATGATCGGGGCCAGGTCGGTGGTGTCGGTATCGAGCCACACATCGATGATCCCTCCCATGGCGACGAGGTTGTTGGCAGAGGCCCCGGGGGACTGCCGGAACACCCGGGCGAACGCGGAATCGGCCTTGGTATTGCAGCCGCGGCATTCCACCACCACGCCCAGGTTGAGCGAGGACATGTTGAGCACCATGTGCACATCGACCAAAGGCAGTCCCATGAGGTCCGGTACAAGGACGCGATCACCGCTCTCTCCGCTGCCCAGCACCAGGGTGATGGCCTCGCCCCTGCGTATGCGTGCCTCGGCCGCGATCGGCTGCCCCTTGTACAGCTGGGCGATCACACAGTCCACGCACGGGTCAGGCTTGTACTGCATCTCCTTCACCTTCAGCCCCACGATCTCCATGACACTGATCGCCTGCCGCTTGCTCAGGTTCACCAGTGCGGGCATGTTCAACATCTTGGGCTGGCTGGCGTTCATCACCAGGTAGATGCGGCGATCCGCTTTCACCTCGCGTCCCGCCGGCGGGTCCTGGTCCACCACCGTACCCTTGGGCACCTCATCGTTGTAGACCGAATCCACCACCTCCACCAGCAGGTCTCGGGCGAGCAGTGCACTGCTCGCCTCTTCGAACGTCAGTCCCTTCAGGTCCGGGACCTCGACCTTGTCGTTGTGACGGGTGTACGTGCGCAACCAGAGCCAACCCAACATCAACAGGAGCAGGGCAAGCCCGATCGGGGCAACGAAGCGAAGGATGGAACGGCGGGTCATGGACGGGCGAGCGGTCGGCGAAGATACCTTGGAGCGACGCTATTCCCGTGCGGGACAGGCCTTTGCGCTTACAGGAAATCCAGGTCGCCGAAGGCCAGTTCGAACGGCTGGGTCGCCAGGAGCGCGGTGTGACCTTCATCAAGGCCTTTGACCAAGAGGTTCAACCCGCTGGACATGGTGTGGTGCCACATGCCTTCCGCGGCCTGCAGCACCGTGGCCGTGCGCAGGGCCATCAGCACGGGACTGCCCGCTTGCAGGGCCAGGCGCCGCGCGCACAACAGGGTTTTTCGCCGCGCTGCCGGGTCCGTGGCGAGCAGTTCGAGCAGGATCATCACCGGCACCCCTTTGCGCACCATTCGCTTCAACACCAGTCGCCCTTTCCCATGGCCATGGTCGAAGGTGAAGTGCTGATGGCCCGGCCCCAAGGCATAACGCCATTGGAGGTGCGCCTGGTCCTTGGCCATATGCCAGGCCTGCGTTGGTGGCTCCGGCCATTCGGCAACATCGTCCATGCGGTCCTTCACCGCCCCGGCCCCTCGGCCGATCGCAGCAGGGAACACCAGCATGCGCGGTGAAGGAAGGCGCACATAGCCGAACCGGGACAGGAAGATCGGCGTGCTGGCCGCGTTGGTCACGGTGAGGAAGAAGCCCACGCCCTTCCTCCGGCCCTCCGTTTCGGTGGCTTGGTACAACCGCTGGAAGATGCCCTTGCCGCGCAATGCCGGATCGGTCAGCACCTTCTGGGGCATGGCCACCAGCACCTCACCACCCGGGCCGCGGAAACGATGGTCGTTGGTGGTGGACATCCCCACGATACGGCCATCGATCCGGCCGATCATCACCGTGGAACTGCCCGCAGGGTTCTCCAGGTACCAGTGGCCCAGGGTGGCCCCATCAACGCTCGCCTTGTTCTGCTCCCGCATGAACCGGGCAAGCGGCTCCAGGTCCGCAGCGGTGATCCGTGTGATCTCCAAGCCGTCCACGCTCATAGCCGAGAGTAGTCGATGAGCTCATGGTCCTCGAAGAGGGGAGCACCGGTCAGTGCCGCATGTTCTTCCACACAGCGCCGCAGGAAGGGGCGCTTGGCCTCGAGCGTGCCTGGGTACAAGGCCACCACATCATTCCCCACGATGTACGGATGCACCATGAGCTCCACCACCTGGTCGGCGCGGACCGGCTTGAGCAGGTCTCGATAGGTGGCGGCATCGTAGGGTCCCGAAAAGTCCAGGTCGTGGATGCTCACCAACGCATCGTTCGTCCGGCCGGAGAAGCTGCTGCGGTTCCGTGCGGCGAAGGTGCCGTTCAACCATTGCTTCAGGGCTTTCTTCGGGCGCTTCCAACTGGCCAGCACCGCACCGGCTGGCGGATCCACCAAACGCACGGGCAGGCCTTCCGCCTCCAGCACCGGCCGCATGGCCTGGAAGATCCGCGGTACCATGTGCACATGCTGGTGGCTGTCCACATGCGTGATCCGCACGCCGAGCTCCCGGGCCCGGGAGAGCTGCAGCTCCAGTTCACGGCGGATGTCGGCGGGCGTTACCTGGCCGTTCATCGTGCGCTTCACCAACGTCGGGCGGTCCTTGAAAACGCCATCCGGTCCGGTGAGCATGGAGGCCCCGCCCAATGCCGTCCCTTCGGTGAGGCAGAAATGAAGGCCGATGGCAAGCCCAGGGTATTCTTTCACCCGATCCACCGCATCCACCGTGCCGGGCATGTTGACCATGAGCGTGGCCGAGCTCAGGTTGCCCGCACGGTACACATCCAGGATCGCCGTGTTCACCGAGGGGCTCAAACCCAGGTCATCCGCGTTCACGATGAGCCTGCTCTTGGACATGGGTTGCAATGCTGCGCAAGATACATGGAGCCTCCCTGCCCTCCAGCCGTCGCGACCGGCACCGCGCACTTCCGCACAGGAGCTTGTTCGCAACCACCAGCGTTGGCCGGGGCCTCTTTCCCCTGCCCAATGGACCTTCGAGCACCCAGCCGATCGTCCATGTCACGTCCCTTGATCGCCGTTTTCCGCGGCGGCTATTCCGGTGAATCGGTCATCAGCCACCAGAGCGCCAAACGCATGCTGGAAGCCATTGACCCCGACCGCTTCGACCCCGTATATGTCACCGTTACGCGTGACCAATGGACCTGCGAAGGTCCCGGCGGAAACGCCTTGCCGTTCGACCGTGCCCTGTTGAAGGCGGACACCGGGAGCGGACCACGCACCGTTGATGCGGTCCTGATCGCCATTCACGGCACACCGGGTGAGGACGGAAAACTCCAGGGCCTGTTGGACATGCTGGGGATCCCCTACCAGACCGGAGGCGTGTTGAACATGGCCGTCAGCTTCAGCAAGTTCAGCACCACCAGCATGCTGCGGCAGTTGGGCTTTCCGGTGGCCGACTCCATGTTGATCACCGCTGCCACGCGACCCACGGATGCCGAGGTGCTCGACCGGGTCGGCCTGCCCTGCTTCGTAAAACCCGACCAGAGCGGAAGCAGCCTGGGCATCAGCAAGGTGAACCGCGCGGAGGAACTGGGCCCCGCTTTGGACAGGGCTTTCTTGGAAGGTGATGTGGTGATGGCCGAGGCGTTCCTGAAAGGCCGGGAGCTCACCTGCGGTGCGATCCGGCTGGACGGGCGCGTGCAGGCGCTGCCGCTGTGCGAGATCCGCACCAGCCGCGAGTTCTTCGACTACGAAGCGAAGTACCATTCGTCGGATACCCAGGAGCTGATCCCCGCGCCCCTGCCGGAGGCGGTCACCAAGCTCGTGCAGCAGCGCACCGTGGCCATCTACACGGCATTGGGCTGCCGCGGCATGGCCCGCATCGACCACATCTGGACAGGCGGCGATGGGCTCGATGGTGAGGTGTACACCATCGAGGTGAACACCACTCCCGGCTTCAGCCCCGCCAGCATCTTCCCGAAGATGCTCGAGGAATGCGGCATCGGCGTGGCCCCTGCGGTGAACGGGCTGATCGTCGAATGCCTTCAGCGCTGACGTTGCCGGTCATGAAGCGCCTGTACGAAACGCCACATGGCCTGTGCCCTGTGGCTGATGGCGTTCTTCTTCCCGACGGGCAGTTCAGAGAACGTAAGGTCGCTCATCTCGGGCAGGAACACGGGGTCGTACCCGAAGCCACCGTGGCCACGTGGCGCCTCGGTGATGGTCCCCTGCACCTCGCCTTCAAAGACCCGTTCACCCTCGGCATCCACCCAGGCCAGCACCGTGCGGAAGCGCGCACGCCGGTCGACCGCACCACGCATGCGCTCCAACAGCAGCTCCATGTTGGCCGCAGCATCCTTCGCCGGGCCGGCGAATCGGGCGGAATGGACCCCCGGCGCACCATCCAGCGCCATGACCTCCAGGCCCGTGTCGTCCGCCAGGCAGGGCCGACCACAGCGTTCGAACGCATAGCGTGCCTTCTGCAGCGCGTTCGCCTCAAGCGTGGCGCCGGTCTCCGGCAGGTCCAAGGGCAGGCCCACGTCCTCCAGGGACCGCACCTGGATGCCGGCAGGAAGGAGCGCGCGCAATTCCACCAGCTTGCCGGGATTCCCGCTGCAAAGGATAAGTTCGGTCATCTTCGTTCTTTCGGACCGCAAAGATGAGCGCCCTGCCCTGCCCCCACCATGCGCCTCGCTGATCGCATCCGCGGCTATTGGGGCCGGCTGGTGACGGACCTCAGCGGCGTTCGCCGCAAGGACAGTTTCGCCCGGCACGTGATCTACTCCATGTCGGATGCCATCGCCAGCATCCTGGGGCAGCTCGTGTTGACCCCGCTGGTGGCCCGGATCTATGGGCCTGAGGCATATGGGATCTACGGGTTGTTCATTTCCATCGCGATGAACCTGAGCCTTGTGGCCGGGCTGTCCTACCCGAGCGCCTTGGTGCTGCCGCGGGAAGAGGAGCAGTTCCATCACCTCGTGCGCGCCACCTTCCTGCTCACATTGGTGATGGTGGCCCTCTCCCTGCCCTTCTTCCTGTGGCACGACCTGCTCTTCCGCCTGGCCCCGAGCCTGCGCGTGCTTGGCAACTGGACCTATGCGATCCCCCCCATGATCCTGCTGCTGGCCATCATGCAGATCTTCTACGTCTGGGTGGCCCGTGCGAAGGCTTTCTCGCTGAACGTGAAGCTGGGGCCTGCGACGAACATCGGGCTGCGGCTCACCAACCTGGCGTTCGGGGTGGCCTCGCACGGCGCGATGTACGGGCTGATGCTCGGGGAACTGATCATCCGGAGCCTGAGCACAGCAGCGTATGCGATCGGGCTGCGCCGTTACGGTATCCATGCGCTGTTCAGGGGGTACGACCGCCGCGAGATCCGCATGGCCCTTGTTGAGCACCGCAACCAGCCGCTGCTGGTGTTCCCGAGCCGCTGGCTGGCCATGTTCTCCACCCAGCTGCCCGTGTTCGCGCTCACGGCCCTGCATGCCCCTGTCGCCGTGGGCCAGTTCGCCATGAGCAGCGGGCTGTTGCTGATGCCCCTGCGGCTCCTGGGCTACAGCCTGAGCGGGGTGATCTACCAGAAGGCCGCGGAGACCCACGCCAGCGACCCCGGTGCCGTGGGGGCCATCACCCTGCGCCTTCACGACCGCCTGGTGATGCTGGGGGTGCTGCCGTTCACCTTCATCACCTTTTTCGGTGATGCGGTCTTCCGCATCTTCCTGGGCGCTGATTGGGAGAAGGCCGGCAGCTACACCGCAGCGATGGGGCTCTTCTACTTCTTCCGCCTGTTGAGCGAACCGTTGATCGCCCTGTTCGTGGTGGTGGGCAAGGAACGGCGGATGTTCTCCTTCTATGCCTGGAGCACCGTGATCAACCTGCTGGCCGTCCTTGCCGGCGTCCATGTCTTCGGGACCACCAATGCCGTGGTGCTGCTCTTCGCCGCCGTGAACACCCTGCTCCACCTTCATCTCTCCGCCCGTTTGCTGGTCGTGGCCGGAACGCCCTGGCTGCGGCCTACGCTCCGCACGCTGGCCATCCTGGCGCTGGCCGGACTGTTCTTCTCCGCGCTCCGGTACCTCCTGCTGGGCTCCCTGTACCCGACCCTTTGAGCACCCGGTCCAAACGCCTGCAACACCCTTCGGTCGGGTCCTGCCTCCGATTCAGCGCGGTCGCATTACTTTGCGCGGGCCAACGCAATGGCCTATCCACACAGCCGATGCTCCCGGTCCGTTGACCGGGCTCCGACCCATGCCATGAACCACAACGCAGGACCCGCCTTACCGTGATGAGGAAGAAGATCCTATACGTGGTCAGCAGCGTGACGGACAGTACCGAATACGACCTGCTCATCGAGCACTGGGACCGCGCGCGGTTCGACCTTGAGTTCGTGTTGATGAATCCGATGGCGGACTGCGGCTTGCAGCAGAACATCCTCAAGGCCGGTTTTCCCTGCACCACGATCCTGTACATGGGTCGTCAAGACTCCGTGAAGGCCATCCGGGCCATCATGGGGCACTACAAACGGATCAAACCGGACATCATCCACCTGAACCTGCTGGAAGCCACCTTTTTCGGCCTCGTTGCAGCACGGCTCACAGGCATCGGACGTACCGTTTACACACGGCACCACAGCACGCACAACCACAAGTACCACCCCATCAAAGGGGTGATGTACGACCGCATCTGCAACCGCCTTGCCGATCGCATCATCGCCATCACACACAACACGGAGGAGATCCTGGTGGAATGGGAGAAGGTGCCCAAGGAAAAGGTCGTGCTCATCTACCACGGCTACGACATGTCCGCAGTGCCCAAGCCGGACCCGGCCAAGATCGCCGCCCTGAGCGCGAAGCATGGCATCCGTACCGATGGACGAGCACCGATCGTCGGCATGATCGCGCGCCCCTTCGAGTGGAAGGGGCTCGACCATGCGATACCGGCCTTCCGCCTGGTACTGGAACAGTACCCCAAGGCCAAGCTGTGCATCTTCAACTGGAAGATGACCCCGCACACCGAACGTTATGAACGTCTGCTGGCGACGTTGCCTGAAGGCTCCTGGCACACCGTGTACTTCGAACCCGAAGTGGTGGCCCTCTTCCCTGCGTTCGACGTGCTGGTGCATGTCCCAGAGGATCAGCACGCGGAGGCGTTCGGGCTCGTTTACGCCGAGGCGCTGATGACCGGCGTGCCCTCCGTCTTCACCCGCAGCGGCATCATGCACGACCTGGACCTAACACGCTGTGAAGGCATCAGCATGGTCCCCTTCAAGGACACCGAGGCCATCGCCCGTTCCATGGTGAGCTGGCTTGGTGCAGCGCCCAACGCGGACCAGCGTGCCGGTTTCGCCAAGCACAATTCGGACTACCTGCGGGAGGTGATCGACATCCGGATGAAGATGAAGGCCCTCAACGACCTCTACGACTCGATGTGACCTGCATGAGCATTGATCGGTTGGAGGGTCTCCACATCCTGGTGATCTCGCCTCAGCCCTGGGCCGGGCTGCACATGAGCAAGCACCACGTTTCCCAAGGTCTCGTGGCGCGGGGCAACAAGGTGGTGTTCTGGGAGCGGTCCCTGCCCGAGGATACCGAAGTGCGCATCGCCGGCGAAGGAGACCTCCGAATTGCCCGGACCCCGCACTGGTTCAAGGGCGTGAACCGCCTTCCCGCATTCGTGAACCGCTGGTATTATGGCCGGCTGATCCGTTCCATCGAACGGGCCGCGGGTGTCCGGTTCGACATCATCTGGTGCTTCGACACCAGCCGCATGCAATGGTTCCCCAATGGCGATCGGTACCGCCTGTTGCACCTGGTGGACTACGACATCCTTTATCAGGGTCATGGCCTGATGCGCTCGGCGGACCTGATCGTGACCACGGCGGACATCATCAATACCCGTGTGCTTGAGATCGCCCCGCACGCCAGCGTCCACAAGGTGGGCCACGCGTTGGACCGGCGGTGGGTGCGGAACAACGAAGGGCTTGCACAGCGCACCTCCTCCGCACCCCGCCTGGTGGTCTACGCCGGACAGTTCTACAATACCTACATCGACTGGGGCGCCTTGCTCTCGGTGGCGCAGGAACATCCCGATCTGAAGTTCCGCTACATCGGCAACCTGGACCCCGATTTCCCCGATGCCGCGTTCCAACGATTACGCACCGAGCCCAACGTGGAGTTCACCGGGCTCAAGACGAAGGATGAACTTGTTCCGATGGTCCGTGAAGCGGACATCCTGATCTTCAGTTTCATGACGGACAACCGCCTGCTGGAACGGGCCAATCCGCACAAGGTGCTGGAGTACCTGTCCACCGGCAACGTGATCATGGGCTCATGGACGCTGGAGTATGCCCCTCACCAGCACTTGTTGATGATGGCCCCCGACCGGTCCGGGTTCGTCCCCACGTTCCGCCGCACGGTGGAGCGATTCGCCGAGCTCAACACACCGGAGCGAAGGGCCGAACGGATCGCTTTTGCACAGGAACGAACCACCGATCGGCTGCTGGAACGGGTCGCCGGGCTCATTGCGCAGCATGGCCGCCCGACCGGACCGACCACCACTTTGCCCGTGTGAACGCAGCACCGCTGAATGGCCATGACGAACCGTGACCCCTTGGTGAGCATCGTTATGGCGGCATACAACGCCAGACCTTACATCGCTGAGGCCATCCGGTCGGCGCTCGAACAAACGCACCGGGAACTGGAGCTGATCATCGTGAACGACGGGAGCACGGACGACACGCGTGCCGTTATTGAGGGCTTCTCCGACCCTCGGATCGTGCTCATCGACCAGCTCAACGGAGGGATCGGCAAAGCGCGGAACACGGCCTTGGAACGCGTGAACGGCGACTTCGTCTGCTTTTTGGACGCGGACGATGTATTGCCGCCGAACAGCCTAAAGGTCAGGTTGGAACTATTGCTCCACGATCCCGGACTGAGCTTCTCCGATGGCACCGTGGTGTTCAAGGACCGCGAGCTCACCCGTGTGCTTCGCAAGCGGGTGCCGTCGTTCACCGGCCAACCGCTCCAACTCCTCGCCGTGTTCGATCCCGCATGTTTCTTCGGCAACACATGGATGATCCGTTGGGAAAAGACCTTCCCCTACCGCTTCGAACCGGCGATCACGCATGTCGAGGACCTGCTCTTCTACCTCAACATGGCCCAGGGGCGGCGCTACGACCATACCACGGAACCTGTGCTTTTCTATCGGATCACCGGGCACTCCAGCATGACCAAGCTTGAAGGGCTGGAAAACTCGTACCTGCATGTGAACAAGTGGATGCGCACCAGAACGGACCTCTTCGCTGCGAGCACCGTGCGCAGGAACCTCTTCCTGGTCCACCGGATGATGTCCGGTGCCTACTGGCGCTCCGGCAGGCCGCTGGCCGCCCTCAAGGCGTGGTTCAGGCAGCCTCAATGGATGGGCAGCGAGGCGAGGACCGAGCGATAGGCTGCCTCGGTGAACGCCATCGCCCTGTGCTTCTTCGCCAAGGCCGCTGTGCGATCACGCTGACCCAGGGACCCGATGGTCCCGAGCACCTGTGCCAATGCCTGGTCAAGATCATTACCCACCGGGTCGAACAAGGCCCCGCCGTCAGGATCGGCAGCAATGATGTCGCTGTCGTCACCCACCCCGCGCGTGAGCAGCACAGGAAGACCCGCTGCCCAGTATTCCCCGATCTTCATGGGGCTGATGCAGGCACTGCTCGGCGTACCGTGGTAGGGTGCGAAGGCCAGGTCAGCTGCGGACAACCAGGAAGCCACTTCCGCATGATCCACAAAGCCCACATGCACGCGTGCCAGATCCGCCCCGGCCTCCCGGAGCCCGGCCAACACCTGCTCCCGGGGCTCGGGGGTCAGGATGATCATGTATGCGCCGGGACCGGCCCTTTCGAGGAACCGGGCGAAGGCCTGGTAGCTCCGTTCAGTATGGTAAAGGCCGCCGAACTTGCCCAGGTAGATGGCCACCGGGCCATTCCCCACCCCGATCCGGTCGCGCACCTCCTGCCGCACGTTCGGATCGAACCGCATGCGGTCGAAGTCCACAGGACAGGGGGCCACAAGGACACGATCGGCGTCCATGCCATCGTGGATCAGCATACGGCGGTAGTTCTGCGCCACGGTGATCACCCGCAGAGCGGTCCGAAGCTGTAACCGCATCAGCCAGGCAAGCCCGCGGTGCATCGCCCCCCCGCGCCGCCAATCGCCCACCTCGGCCATGTAATCGGCGTGGGGCTCGAAATAGTCCACCACGTAGGGCACACCCGTGACCCGCGCGGCGAAATGGGCGACCCCCCCGGCCACCACCCCACGTGCCATCAGCAGCACCGGGTGTTCCTCACGCAGGACCTGCGCGAGCCGAAGATGCGTGCGCCAAAGGTCGATGGACCGACCGAGCGGTTTGGGCCATGTGGTGGAGGCCGCCCATTGCAGGTGCACGCACCCGTCGATCCGCAGTGGTGGTGTGACCGGTCCCGGGCCCCGTTCCACCGTGCAAAGCACCACGCGGTCCACCATTCCCTGTTGCAAGACCATACGGACCGTAGGGACCACCGTGGCTGCCGTCAGCGGTTCGTTCGTGGCCCAATAGCTCAGGAACACCAAGGTGCGCTCGCCTGAAGCCCTCATCGTCGTCCCTTGTTCTGCTCTTCAGCGAGCTGGATGACCCTCCTCGATGCTACGGAACCCGGCTCACCGTCCCGGTAATCCTCATAGCGGAACCGATATCCCTGCCGTATACGCAGGACCCGCTGGCGCATCAGAAAGATAATGATGTACATGCTGCCCACGAACATCGGCATCAGCGGGATCTTGAATCTGACCAACGCGCCGAAATTGGGCGTACTGATCCCTGTTAGGAAGCCGAAGGTAACGGTGAAAGCGACGCACATCAGCACCAGGGGGTTCTTGGTGATCGCTGTGGGCAGGTGAGCGATGCGTGTGGCCCACAGCACCCTCATGAACAGCAACAGCAACCACAGGTTCTCTAAGCCGGACATGGCCATGGTGAAGTTGTGACACTCGGTCAGGTACGGCCTGAAAAGAGCGGCATTCAAGGCGGCCGGAAGCTTGGCGAGCACGCTGCCCCAACTGGCATCCATGCTCCCGACATCGAAGAAATGCTCCCCGTACTCCTCGGACCGCTTCATGTCCATCTGAGACACCACCACGGTCTCCAAAGCACTGTCCAACGAGAACTTGCCCAGGCTTTCGCCCAAGGCACCCAGCACGACCACGGAGAGCACCAACAGGCCCACGAACCCGATCGGGAGCAGCACGTACTTCACAGCGGCGTTGCGGATGCCGGCGAGCCGCTTGTACAACACCCACACCATGCTGGTGGGGAAAATGGCCATGAAAATGTAGGGCTTGATCGACAGCAGCACGAAGCTGCTCAGGAACAAGGCCACCAAGGCCGATACTTGATCTCGCCGGGCGAAGAACAGCCGGTCCATGGCATACACGAACCAGCAGAACGCCGAAAAGGTGAAGGAATCCTTCAGGATCGCAGAACCCCAGAGCACCGATGACGGCATGAAGAGCACGGCGATGGCCAGCTCGCGGTGCAGCGAAGGAAAGTACCGGTGCAGGGTGACGTAAAGCCGCCAGATGCCCGCATAGGTCAGACCCGCCACCATCACCGTGGTGATGAGGTAGCTGTTGAACGAAAGGAACGTGATGACGCTGATCAAGCGCACCACCATCCACTGCCGGCTATCGGTGATCACGTACATGTACGGCCAACCGGTCTGGTCGTTGAAGTACTGTCGCATCTCCACGGTGTTGTCACCGAACAGCACCGTCAGGAAATCACCCGGCGAATAGGCCAGCAGCTTGCTCATGGACAACGAGCAGGCGAAATAGCCCATGGTGTCCCCACCGGCGTAATAGTAGAAGTAGATAAGGCTGAAGGCCACCCCCCCGATCAACTTCGCATAAAGGCCCCAGAGCAGGTACCGGTACTCCGGCCGCTCCTTCACCATCATGTTCTTGCGACGGGCGAAATAGAGGTAGATGACGACGAGATAGAAGAACAACAGGGCGTACTCCCAGTAGTCGATCGTCAGCCAGCCATGGTACTCGACATACATCTGCTACGGCCAAAGATCGCATTCTGCACAGCGCGGCGGGCGTTCAATGGTGATATGGCCTTCCGCCCAGGATCGCGAACGCCCGGTACAGCTGTTCGGCGAACAGCAGTCGGACCAGCTGGTGCGGGAAGGTCATGGCCGACAATGACAGCACCAGGTCGGCACGTTCCCGAATGGCGTCCGTGACCCCGTATGCCCCGCCGATGAGGAAGACCACCTGTCGCACACCTTGGTCCCGCCAGGCCCCCAGCTGGCCCGCGAACTGCATCGACGTGAGCCCCTTGCCCCGTTCGTCCAGCAGCACCACCCGCTCTCCGGCCTGCAAGGCGCCCAGGATCCGCGGCTCCTCCAGCCGGGCCTGCTGTGCCGCACTGCCCGTTCCTGCCTCGGGCAGCACCACCACCTCCACGGACGCCGAATGGCGCACCCGCTCCAGGTAATGCTCCAAGCCAGCGCTCACATGGCCGCGCTCCGTCCTCCCCACCAGCAATAACCTGATCTTCATGGTCCAGAACCTGTTGGTAATTCGAACCGCCGGAACGACGTCCTTTGGCCTGATGTTTGCGAAATTCGCTCAACGATCCTCAACGGCACGATGAAACGCGTCACTTCCTTGTTCCTTTCCCTGCTGCTCGGTCTTGTCATGCACGCCCAGGCCGACGTGAAGGACCAGGTGGTGGCCGCCATCGGCAGCGGCAACGCGCCGGCCCTGGCCAAGCACCTGCAGCCCAATGTGGACTTGACGGTGCTCACCACCAGTGATGTCTACAGCAAGGCCCAGAGCGAACAGATCCTGCGCAAGTTCTTCGACGAGCAGGACCCCCAGGGGCTCACCATCGAACACGAGGGGGTGAGCAAGATGGGTGACCGCTACTACATCGGGAAACTGCGCACCGCGCGCGGGGACCTTCGCGTCACCTTCTTCCTGAAGCAGACCGGCGGTATCTTCCAAGTGAAGCAGCTGCGCATCGAATCCGCCAAAGGCGACCTGTAACGTGCTTCCCGAAGGCACCGATGACCTGATCGAACGCGCCCTGCGCGAGGACATCGGCGATGGTGACCATACCTCCCTTTCCACCATCCCCGTGGAGGCCCATGGCGGCGCTCGCCTGCTGGTGAAGGGGACCGGTGTGCTGGCCGGCGTGGAGCTCGCCGAGGCCATTTGCCATCGTTTCGACCCCGGCCTTCGCATCCGCGTGCTCATCCAGGATGGCGCGCTGGTGGCCCCCGGCGATGTTGCCTTCACCATTTCGGGCTCGTCCCGCAGCATCCTCATCGTGGAACGGCTGATCCTCAACTTCATGCAGCGCATGAGCGGCATCGCCACGCTCACCCGGCGTTTCGTGAATGAACTGGACGGCACCGGATGCCATGTGCTCGATACCCGGAAGACCACCCCCACCTTGCGCGCCATCGAGAAATGGGCCGTGCGCATCGGTGGCGGGCGCAACCATCGCCACGGGCTGTACGACCTGGTGATGATCAAGGACAACCACGTGGACTTCGCCGGCGGCATTCCCCGGGCCATCCGCGCAGCGCAGGAATACCTTGCCGGTCGCGGGCTGGACCTGCCCATCGAAGTGGAGACGCGGAACCTGCGCGAAGTGGAACAGGTGCTGGCCACGGGTGGTGTGCAGCGCATCATGCTGGACAACTATTCATTCAACGACCTGCGCGCCGCCGTGACCCTCATCGGCGGCCGGTTCGAGACCGAGGCCAGTGGAGGCATCACCCTGGAGAACGCTCGACAATACGCCCTTTGCGGCGTGGACTTCATTTCCGTGGGAGCGCTCACCCATTCGGCAGGCAGCATGGACCTTAGCTTGAAAGCCCTTGCTTGAGCCATGATCCACCGGATGCGCCGCAAAGTGCTCTACTCCAGGGGCAACCGGCGGGTGATCCGCTGGTCGCAACGCATCGTCCTGCCCGGGTTCGAAGGGTTCAGCCTTTACCACATCTCCCGCTTCTTCTTCCTGGCACTCCAGCAGGGGCAGCTCGTCACCCGCGCATCGGCCATCGCCTTCAAGCTGTTCCTGGCCTTCTTCCCGGCGATCATCATGTTGCTCACGCTGATCCCCTTCATCCCGATCGCCGACTTCCAGACCAAATTGCTGGAGAATTTCCAGGCCATGCTTCCGCACGAGGTCTACCTGTTCATTGAAGGGCTCCTCCAGGACCTCCTGGTGAAGAAGCACAGCACACTGCTCTCCCTCAGTACCATCACCGGCATCTATTTCGCCAGCAACAGCATGGATGCGATCCTCGATGGGTTCAGCGCGAGCTACCACGTTACCCGTTGGCACAGCGCGTTCAAACAGCGCCTGCTGAGCCTGGGGCTCCTGGTGGCGCTCACCGTGATGATGGTGATCGCCATGGCCCTGCTGAGCCTCAGCAACTGGGCCATCTCGCTGATCAACGACAGCGGCTACGTCATGAGCCAACTCGAACACTACGGACTGCTGGCCGCCAAATGGGGCATCACCCTGCTCATGATGCTCACCAGCATCTCCATGCTCTACAACGCCGGCGACCCCACCGCACGGCGGTACAAGTTCATCACACCGGGAGGGATCCTGGCGGTTCTCCTCACCTTGCTCGTAAGCCAGGCGCTCGTCTTCTTCTTCGGCCACATCACCGACTACAATGCCCTCTATGGCTCCATCGGTGCGATCCTGGCCGTACAGCTCTGGCTCTACTTCAACATGATCGTGCTGCTCATCGGCTTCGAACTGAACGCCAGCATCACACGTGCCCGCGTGGACAGCAAGGAAAGCCTGCGACCCAAGGTCCCAATGACCTGAGCATCCTGCCCGATCCGGTATCTTCACGGCCCTGCCATGAGGAACTCCTTGCCGATCTGGATGCTGCTGCTGGCGATGCCCCTGGGCATGAACGCCCAGCGCTTCGATGCGCTCCGACCACCGAACACCTATCGCAACGCGGACAATCCGAATTACTGGAAGAACGCACCCCCGTTCGAGGGGTATTGGCAGCAGGACGTGCACTACCGCATCAAGGCGCGCTTGAACGAAAAGACCGATATCGCATCAGGCAATGTGGAACTGGTGTACTGGAACAACAGCCCCGACACGCTGCGCTGGGTCTTCTTCCACCTCTACCAGAACGCCTACAATGCGGGTTCGTATGCGTCCATGACCGGAGGCGCACAACCGGCCGAGGCCCTGGCCGACACCTCCAAGGAACGCGGGACCATCGTGCAGGACCTCCGTGCCGATGGCACGACCCTGCGCACCGAGCTGGACAACACCGTGCTGAAGGCCTGGCTGGACACGCCCCTGCCGCCCGGGGGACGGGTCCGCTTCACCTGCACCTTCACGACGCATTGGGCCTCCGATGTCTGGCGACGGATGAAGCTGGTCAACGCGTGGGGCTTCAAACACTACGACGGTGTGCACTGGTACCCGCGCATCGCGGTGTACGACCGGAAGTTCGGATGGGACACGCAGCAGCACATGGGCAACGAGTTCTACGGCGATTTCGGGGCCTACGACGTGGACCTCGACATGCCCAACGACATGGTGGTGGAGGCCACCGGCTGGCTGCAGAACCCCAACGAGGTGCTGCCCCCGGACCTGCGGCGCAGGCTGGACATCGCCAACTTCCAGGACAAGCCCTGGGATGAGCGCCCTTCCGTGGTGACGCCCTATGACAGCACCGCGCGCAAGACCTGGCGCTTCCACGCAGAGAACGTGCACGACTTCGCGTTCACGGCCGACCCGACCTACCGGATCGGCGAAGCGGAATGGAACGGCATCAAGTGCGTGGCCGTGGCCCAGGAACCGCACGCCAGCGGCTGGCAGAACGCCGCCGACTACTGTGCGAAGGCGATCCGTGTGCACAGCGAACAGTTCGGCATGTACCTGTACCCGAAGATGGTGGTGGCGGACGCGGAGGATGGCATGGAATATCCGATGCTGACCCTGGACGGCGGCAACGAACCGAACTACCGCGGCCTCTTCATGCACGAGATCGGCCACAACTGGTTCTTCGGCATGGTCGGCAACAACGAGACCTACCGGGCCATGCTCGACGAGGGCTTCACCCAGTTCCTCACGAGCTGGGGGCTTGAACACCTGGATGGTGACACCCTGGTGGAGGAGGCGCCCAATGGCGCCTATGCCCGGCGCTACACGAAGCCTGAACTCGTTCGTGAAAGCGAGGTGTACTACGGCTACATGCGCGATGCGGTCCGTGACCAGCTGCCACCGATCAACACGCATAGCGACGAGTTCACCCACGTGGAAGGACTTGGTGGCGGCTATGGCCACGTCTACTACAAGACCGCCACCATGCTGTACAACCTGCAGTATGTGCTCGGCGACTCCCTCTTCCTGGAGGCCATGCGGCACTACTTCGACCAATGGAAGATCCGGCATCCTTACGTGGAGGACTTCAGGAACAGCATGATCCAATTCACGGGGGTGGACCTCAACTGGTTCTTCGACCAGTGGATCGAAACGGACAAGCGCATCGACTACGCCGTGGCCGGCGTGAAGCATCGCGGGCGTGATGCTGGCCAGGAGATCATCCTGAAGCGCAAGGGCTCCATGCAGATGCCCGTCGACCTGCAGGTGACCGCACAGGATGGCCGGACCTACGACTACCACATCCCCAACAACTGGTTCACGAAGAACACCGATGCCACCGTGCTGCCGCGCTGGATCGGCTGGGACGACCTGCAGCGCACCTACACGGCCAAGGTCGACATCCCTTCGGGCATTGCCGATGTGCGGATCGATACCACCTACCGGCTGGCCGACGCCTACCAGGTGAACAACAGCTTGAGGAAGACCGCAGAATTGACCTTCGACCACCACCTCTACAACCGGCCCGACCGGCGCACCTACGAGGGCTTCGTGCGCCCCGACCTGTGGTGGAACGGGTACGACGGCCTGAAGGCCGGCGTCCACTTCCACAGCGACTACATGCGCCAGAAGCACAAGATCTGGTTCACGGGCTGGGTGAATACCGGCCTCGGACAGCACCTGCCGCCGGACAACGCCTCCACGCAGTACGACCTGGTGGAAGGCAATCGCGACACCCGCTACGATCCGTTCAGCTTCAACTTCCGCTACGAGAACGCGACGGAAAAATTGCTGAAGGGCTCCTCCGTGAACGTCAACGCCCGGGTCCTGGACGGACTTGAACAATACGGTGGCGGATTCAACTGGCAGTTGAAGAACGGACGCACCCAGCTCTATACGGGAGTCAAGCTCTTCCTGCGGCGAGATACCAGCGACCTCACCTACCTGCTCTACCCGGACCAGTGGGAGCTGAACACCCTCAATAGTGCGTGGGACATCGGCATCAAGCACCGCTATGGCTACGACAAGGGCGACGGCTCGATCACCTTCAACGTGCGCAACAGCTCGGTGGGCGCGGACATGGGCTACGCCCAGGCGACCCTCACCGCCATCAACAACAACAACCTCGGTGCGCTGCTGCTGCGCACCCGTGTCTTCGGCCAATACGGCTCCGGCAGCACGCCGCGCGAAAGCCAGCTCTACCTGGCCGGTGCCAGCCCCGAGGACATGATGGACAGCAAGTACGTCCGCAGCATCGGCTTCGTACCGTACGACTGGCTCGGCTACAGCGGCGGCGTCAACCACTTCCACCAAGGCGGCGGATTGAACCTGCGCGGCTATGCCGGCTACCTCGCCCCAGAGCAGGACCCCAATGACCAGCAGGTGCTCACTTATGCGGGCAACACCGGTACCTCCATCAGCGCAGAGCTCGACCTCGATGGGCTGGTGCGTTGGCGGCCCGGTGCGTTCGCCCGGTATGTGCACCTCGATGTTTACGCCTTCGGCGATGTGGGCTCCATGGGCTATCGCACCACCGATGCCGATGGGCAGCAACTGCACATGGCCGCTCCACGTGCTGATGCCGGCATCGGCGCCGCTCTTACGATCAAGAAATGGGGGCCGCTCGTGGACATCAAACCGCTCACCATCCGGTTCGACATGCCGCTGGCGCTGAGCGCACTGCCCGCAGGCGAAGGGGAATACACCGCTTTCCGTTACGTGGTGGGCATCGGACGAAGCTTCTGACCCATGCCCTTCCTCCTCCCGCTATGGCTGCCTGCCATGCCCTGTACCCGATCGGTCACGGGACGCTGGACCAAGAGGGAAGGACCATGGTGCAGGATGATCACAAATGGGTCGATGGCACGATCCTGGAACTACAGAACGGCAGCGCGTATGACCACAAGCTGTGGCTGAAGGACGGGGAATTGAAGGTGCATGGCGATGTGGCCTTCTTCCTCCGCACACGGACGTGGGTGCGCGAGCAGTCGAAGTGCTGAATCCTCAGTCGTAGAGCGCGGACCACCGGGGGGCGGTGTGGGACCAGCTGCTCAGGGCACGGATCGGCGCATCATTCCCGGCGCACGCGGCCTCTCGATCCGAGAGTTCGCTCATGCACATCTCCAGCTCCTTAGCGAGGCCCGAACGGTCGGCGATGGTCCAGAACCTGACACCGGCATCGCTCAGGACGCGGTAGGGCAACCAGGCCCCTGTGATCACCACACTGCCCGCATAGAGGTGCTCCTGCATCGCTCCGGCCAGCTGGTCGGTGGGTTGCACCTGAACCATGATATCCGTGGCCAGTCGCAGCCGTGCGACCTCTTCGTCGGTCATGAGCTCGGTGATGATCCGATGATCGAAGCCGCTCGCGGCGAGCATGCCACGCACCCTGGCGACCTGGTCGGAGCTGCCACCCATGGTCATGGGAACGAGAACGAACAGCCGGCCACGTCGGTCCTTCGGAATGATGCAAAGCGAATCGATGATCGCCTGATGATGCTGATGCGGCGAGGCGTTGTAACCGGCTGCCAGGACGATCCGTTCCTCCGGGATCCCCATGGCTCGCTTGTGCGCGATGCGGTCTCCGATGGCACGTAAGCGATCGATATGCTCAAGCGGCCGGAGCCCGAAGCGTACGATCACACCCCTTACCGGTTCAACGCCGTACTGTCCGCGTGCTGCTTCAAGGGTGTCCTGATTCGCGGACGTGATCCTGTCCGCCCGCTTGAGGAGCCGGGCTTGAAGGGGCTTCAGTATGCCATTGGTCCGATAGACATCGCTACCGAACAACGAGACGATCATGCGGTGACCCTTCGCTGCAAGAGCATCGGCAAGCGCGCCCCAGATAGCCGATAAGTAGAAGACGTGCACGACGTCATAGCCATCGGGCACGGCCTTCAGCAAGGCCCGATAATGCAGGAGGAACCAGAAGAACTTCACGCCACGCGTGCCACCGAACCATCCCCCGCCCTCGGGGAACCGGATGGAATCGAAGGCCTCCCCCGCCCGCGGATGCCGGCTCGCTCGCTCGGATAGGATATCGACCACCAGGCCCGGCCGCAGCCGCTTCAGCTCCAGCGCCAGGTCCACCAGGAGCGGATTATCCGCGTTGCCGACGAAGAGCAGACGCATGGGTCAGCTCAGATCGAAGCGACGACCGGCTTCCTTCAGGGTGGACTGGTACTCGCTCCACTCCCCGATGTCGAACCAGCTCCGTTCGCTCACCGGGAACACACCTACACGACCACCGTTACCACGCACCTTCTCGATCAATGTGGTGATGTCCATGTGCTGGCCTTCCGGGATCTGGTCGAGCACCGCGCGCTCCAGGATGTAGAGGCCGGAGTTGATGATGAAGGTAAGGTCCGGCTTCTCGCGCATGCCCAGCAGCTCGCCACCCGCACCGGTCTCCAGCGTGCCGTAGGGGATGTGGTAGTGCTTCAGTGACCCGACGAGGGTGATGTCGTTCCGGTTCTCCACGTGGTAGTCGTGGATGGTGCGGTAGTCCTGATCGATGAGGATGTCACAGTTCGAAACGAAGAAGCGGCCCTTCAGCTCGTTCTTCAGCAACTGCAGGCTGCCCGCGGTGCCCAGGGGCTTGTCCTCCAGCACATAGTTCACGCTGTAGTCGTGCGGGGGCAGGTGATCGAAGAAGTAGCGGATCATCTCGTGCTTGTAGTTCACCGTGAGGTGGAACTCCTTCACACCGAGCTTATGGAAGCCCTCCACGATGAGCTGGATGATCGGCTTTTCGCCAATGGGTACCAGCGGCTTGGGGATGATGTTGGTGAGCGGCTTCAACCGGCTGCCCAGGCCACCGGCCATGATCACCACCGGCAGGCCGAGCGTTCGCTCGTCACGTGTCAAGGTGACCGGGAATTCATCCTCCCAGAAGAGAACCTCGACGAGATCACCGTTGGCGTTCAACACGGGCATGCATTCGGTGCGGAAGTCGAGCATCAGCTGCCGCACCGCTTCACGGTCGTCGGTGTCCTTCGCCATCCGCATATTGGCCCGCATCACCTCGGAGATCTTCATGTCCAAGGGTTGGTTGCGGATGATGGCGCGCTGGATGTCGCCGATACTGAGCAAGCCGCGGAAACGATCGCCTTCGAACACCAGCAGCAGCTTGCGGTCCAGTTCATCCATGCGCCGCATGGCCTGCACCAGGGAAAGGTCGTGGGCGACGGAAATGCGTTGAGCCTTCTCGGAAAGCGACATGGTTCAGCCCTTGTGGATGGAGTTGGCCTTGACGAAGCTACCCGATGGCAACGTGATGTACTCCTTCAGTACGGCACCGCTCCCGATGAACGAGCATTCGCCCACCTGCACACCGCCGTTCACCACCGCCGTCGTCGCGACATGGACATGATCACCGATCACCGCATCGTGCTCCACAAGCGACTTCGAATTGATGATGCAGTTGGCTCCGACCATTGCCGCCGCATTCACCATCGCATGGTGCATCACGATGGTACCAGCACCGATGGACGCATGCGACGAAACGTAGGACCGCGGCGATATCACCGTGGCGAAGGAGGCCCCCATGGAGACCAGTCGATCGTGGATCTCCTTCCTCCGCCCCGGCGCTCCGATCTGGCCGATGGTGATGAGGAAGGCATGGCCTTCCCGCACCAGTGCCGTAAGGTCATCATCCACGTGTGTGACCAGATGGCCCAGCACAAGGCTTCCACGTTCCTCCTCGCGGCCCACGATACCCGCAATGGTGTAACGCCCCTCGAGATCGATCACATCAACGCACGAACGGCAATGTCCACCGGCACCAACGAGGATGATCGTCATCGCAGCCATCACACGAGCGGGGTACTGGGGATGTTCACCAACCGGTCCTCCAACCACTGCGCACCTTCCAGCGAAAGCGCCGGACACTGGCTGTACATGGGCAGCTTGTTCATCAACGTCCACGCCGGACGCGACATCACGCCGTGGTCGTTCGTGTAGGCCAGGAAGGCGTCACGCTCCGCACGGTCGTTCAGCAGGATCGCGTTCAGCCAATAGTTGCTGCGGCAATCCGCCGGCTCCGCGAAATGGCTGATCGGGCCGTTGCCGAAGAAATCCGCGTAGCGCGCGGCGATGGAACGCTTGCTGGCGATGTAGCGGTCCAGCTGTTCCATCTGGGCCACACCGATGGCTGCGTTCACGTTCGTAAGGCGGTAGTTGTAGCCGAGCTCGTCGTGGAAGAACTCCCAACGGTGCGGTACCTTGGCCGTGGTGGTGATGTGGCGGATGCGTTTGGCGACCGCCTCATCGTCGGTGATCACCATGCCACCGCCACCCGTGGTGATGGTCTTGTTGCCGTTGAAACTGAGCACACCGATGTGCCCGAAGGTGCCCGCATGTTTCCCCTGGAAGAAGGAGCCCATGGCCTCCGCGGAATCCTCGATCAGCGTGACGCCATGCTCCGCGCAAAGCGTTACAAGCTCATCCAAGCGGGACACGTGGCCGAAGAGGTGCACCGGCAGGCAGGCCCCGATGCGGCGACCCGTGCCCTTGTCGTACACCCCGTCGCTGCGGCGCTCGGTGCTGGTGCGCAGATAGTCAGCAAGCTGGGCCATGTCGAAGCCGAGCGTATTGCGGTCCGTGTCGATGAAGAACGGATCCGCCTGGCAGTAGCGCACCGCGTTCGCCGTGGCCACGAAGGTGAGCGCCGGCATCAGCACCAGGTCGCCCGGCTTTACACCGCCCACGTGCAGGGCCATGTGAAGGGCGGCGGTACCGCTCGAACAGGCCACAGCGTGCTTCGCGCCGGTGTAGTCGGTGACCGCCTTCTCGAACCGCTCCACGAATTTCCCGACGTACGAAACGAAGGTGCTGTCGATGCACTCGGCGAGGTAGGCCTTCTCGTTGCCCACGAACACGGGGGCATGCAACGGAACGAACTCCGTGGTGCCATAGAGCTCGCGGATGAAGGCGACGGTGCGCTCAGGGCTCACGACAGGAAGGGTGTGGTGTTGTAGTGGATCGGGGCGGCAGGGTCCACGACGTAGCCTTCGCGGAGCATCACATGGATCTCCTTCACGCTGCGCTCCACATTGAATACCTGCTCGATGGTGATCGCGGTGTGCAGCTTCGTGAAGTCCACCTGGTAGTCACGCTTGTCACCGCCCTCCTTCAGGATCTCCACCTTGACGCCGGGGATCTCCTGCTGCACCAGCTGCGCGATCCGGATCTTCTGGTAGTTCTCACCAGGGAACCCGATGTTGTAAACGTTGTTCTTCACGCCGTCGAACCTGTCCACCACTTCCATCATGATGCGCGAAAGGTCGAGCACATGGATATAAGGGCGGTAGGATTCGGGCAGGAAGAGCTGAAGGAGCTTGTCGCGGTACGCCGCCAGCGTGAAGTCGTTCACGGTGAGGTCGAACCGCATGCGCGGTGAGGCACCGTAGATGGTGGACAGGCGACCGATCACCCAGTCCATGCCCTTCACCTCGTCCATCAGGTGGCGCTCCACGTTCACCTTGGTCTGCGCATAGAGCGATAGGGGGTTCAGTGGGCTCTCTTCCGTCGCGAGCGAATCCGCCACGCCGTAGTTCGAGCAGGTGCTGAAAAAGATGAAGCCCTTGATGCCCGCCTGCTGGGCGAGGCCAATGAGCTGCAGCGAGGCGTCCTCGTTGATGCGCTGGGTGAGTTCGGGGAAAAGCTTGCTGGCCGGATCACCGACCACGGCTGCGGTGTGGATCACGAAGTCAACGCCTTCAAGCAGCTTCGCCATCAGCGCCTTGTCGCCGATGTCGCCGTGCACGAAGGTGTAGCGCGGATCGCTCAGGTGGATGGTGGGAATGCGCCGATCGAACCAGAGCAGGTCCACGGCCGTCACGCTATGCCCTTTCTGCAGGGCCTGGTTGGTCAATACCGAGCCGATGTAGCCCGCTCCTCCGGTGATGAGTATCCTCACGTTGCTGCCTTCAATGCTGGCGGACAAAAGTAACGTGCTCCGCACAGCGGAACGGGTCCTTCATCATCAGCACCTCGGCGGGATTGCCCGCCACCACGGCGAAGGGCGCAACATCGCGGCGGATCACGGAATTCGCCCCGATCACCGCGAACTCGCCGACGGTGACACCGGGCAGGATCACCACGTTCGTGCCGATCCACACGCCGTCCCCGATGGTCACAGCGCCCTTCTTGAGCGGCCTGCGCGCCTCGGGCCCGGTGGGGAAGTTCAGGTCATGCGTCACCGCCAGGATGGTGACGTTGTAGCCGATGGCACACCATTTCCCGATGCGGACCGGAGCCTCGGCCAGCGATGCGATGCGACCGCTGTTGAAATACGTGTTCGCGCCGATGTTCACCGCATCACCGGAGACGGTGACATCTCCCAAGGCCACGCTTCCTGGCAATCCGAACCTGCGACGCAGACGGCCCGCTCGAACGCGAATGATCCATTGGTGCAGCGGTCCGGACATTTCCGGCCAAGATATCCGGAGCGAAGGCTATTTCACTATTTTCCATCCATGAGCCTGCGACTTTCCTTGCTGACCATGGGCACTTCATGGGTACTGGCCACCACCGCCCAGAATTATGTTCCGAACTACAGCTTCGAGGACCATTCGAGTTGTCCCTTCGCATTCAACCAAGTGCAGTTCAGCACCGGCTGGAACAAGTCCTTTGTGAACAATGTATCGCCCCATCACGTGGATTACATCCACTCCTGCGGATCGAACGACTTCATGGCACCCGACGGGTTCTGGGGTTATCAGGACCCTGCTACCGGTCAAGCCCATGTGGCGCTTTCGACCAAGTCGCCGTTGGCGCCGAACTATCGTGAGAACATCTATGCAGAGCTGATCGCCCCGCTGATACCCGGGGAATTCTACACGATCAGCATGAAGGTCTCCCATACCGATCTGACAGCAGGAGCAACGAATAACCTCGGCATCAGGCTGACCACCACGCCGGCGTTCCCCATTGACAATTTCAGCCATATGCATTCCCTGTCGGTGATCAGTGACGACGTGAACTGGATCACCCTCACAGGCTCCATCATCGCCGATAGCGCCTATGCCTATGTGGGCGTTGGGAATTTCTATACGGACGCGAACACCACGGCGGTCACCGTGTGCAGCTCTTGCCCCTATGTCCACAACGAGTACTACATCGACGACATCTGCATCCTTCCGCACACCAAGAACGGGGATCCGGTCTACTGTGACATCGCCTTCGATCCGTTCAGCACGATCATTGAACAGGCCGGGAACTTCAGCGTTTCCGTCCAACCCACGCTCGTGGATGCATCGACTCCTGCGGTCACCCTTGCCTCTTCCGCCAAAGATGTTCTTGAGGTACGACTTCTGGATGCCCTGGGCAGGGATGTTCATCCGTCCGAAAGACTCCAACCAGGAGGGCGGATGGCGATGAACAATAGTGACCTGGTCAACGGGGCTTACCTCATCAGGTTCACGGATGCCGAAGGGCGAGCCGTTACGCAACGGATCGTGATCGCACGCTGACCATCACACCCCCAACACCTCCACCAACTGCCCGGTCAACGCCGGTCGGGAATACTGTGCGTTGGCGACTCCGGCTGCTGCGTCAACCCGCTCGAACAAGGCGCGGATGGCGGACAGGGAAAGCTCCTCCTGCCCCCGTTCCACAATACGCTCCGCCCCCAGCACCCTTGCCACATCACCGTCCTTCGGGCCGATGGACAAGAGCGGCCGGCCCACGCTGAGGTACTCGAACAACTTGCTGGTGAGGATGCCCTTGGCGTTCGCCGTGTCGTTCAGCAGCAGGAGCAATACGCGGGCCCGTTGCATGTGGCGCATGGCCTCGGCATGGCTCACAGGGCCTACGCGCTCCACCTTTTCCGAAAGACCCGCCTCGGCGATGCTGGCGAGCACGGTGTGATCCACCGCGCCCACGAAGCGCAGCTTCAACTTCGCGGCGAATACGGGATCCTGTGCGCAGAGCAACGCAAGCGCCTTCCACAGGCCAGGGGCATTGCGGGTGGCGGTGAGCGAACCCACGTGCACCAGGCTGAAGGCTTCATCCACAGGGGCCGCAGGGCTCGGTACATCCGCGGGGTCATAGCCGTTGGTGATCACGTCCACGTGCTTCGCGCCCAGCGCCTCCAGTTCCGCGGCCATGGTCCAGCCCACGGCGATGGTGCGATCGGCCTCCCGCAGCACATCCCCTTCCAGGCGACGATGTTTGCGGTCGGCCCAGCCGGTCAACTTGAGCTGTTGGTAGAAATCGATGTTGGTCCAGGGGTCGCGCCAGTCCGCGATCCAATGCACGCCCAGTTCACGTTTCAAGGCGAGGCCGATGAGGTGCAGGCTGTGCGGCGGTCCGGTGGTGACGACCGCATCCACCGGATGATCCTTCAGGTAGGCCTTGAGGCGCCGGACGCTGGGCTTCACCCACCATACCCGCGCATCAGGGATGAAAAGGTTGCTGCGGACCCACAACGCGAGGTCCTCCCGCCAACCCTGCCGCTTTTCCTCGCTCAGGAAACCCGTGTGCACCTTGGTGTCCTTGCCACGCCCCGTGAGGCGCTTGTAGAAGCCGTACGGTTCGGTGATGGGATACCGGACGATCTCGGCCTCGGCGGGCACCTCCCCTTCCAACGCTGGATCGGGCATGATGACCTCGGGGTTCGACGGTGTGTACACCACGGGCTGCCAGCCATGCTGCGGCAGGTACTTGGTGAACTTCAACCACCGCTGCACCCCGGCACCGCCGTTGGGCGGCCAGTAGTACGTGATGATCAGCAGGCGCTTCATGCCGCCTCTTCAGCCCCTTCCTGCCGCCTGCGTCGCAGTTCCAGCACGAACACGCCGATCGCCAACAGGATCACCGCGGCCGAACCCGCCGTGGTGATCGCACTGCCTGTGATATACGGCCTGCTTTCGATGTGGAACTCGACAGTGTGCTTGCCCGCAGGCACGCGCAACGCACGGAGCACGTAGTCCGCACGGGCATGCTCCACGGCCTGTCCGTCCACGGTGGCCCGCCAGTCCGGTCCGTACCAGATCTCGCTGAAGACCACCACCCCGCCGTTGGTTGAATTGACGCTGTAGGTGAGGCGGTCCGTGCGGTAGGCGGTGAGCTCCACGGAGGCCGCACTGTCCTTCACCACGGGACCATCGACCAGGGCGGTGCGATAGCGCTCATCCACCAAGGCCGTGCGCCGGGGATCGATGGAACGCAACGCGGTGATCTCTTCATCTGCGCTCTTCACCCAGCGCAGCTCGTCCACGAACCAGGCGGATCCCATGGCATGCCGGTTGGGGATCGGCGGCTTGGACGGGTCGTAGATGAAGTACTTCGTGTTGAGCATGTTGAACACGGTCATGCCGGCCAGTGCCGAATCGATGACGGCCATGCTGGTGGCTCCCTTCATGCCGCTCGAGAAGCGCTGCAGCTCCGGAGCAAGGTGGAACTCGATGAGCTCGGCATAGCGCTTCAGCTTGGCGCCGTGGTACCCGCCAACGCTCTTGTGCAGGTAGCTCACGTTCGCATCCTGGAAGGGGCCACCGAGCGTGGCGACGCGGTAGTTGGTGTGGCGCCGGAGCGCACCGAACCGCAGGATGGCCTGCTCCTGCTCGGTGACCAGCGAAGCACGACCTCCCTTGCCCCCTTTCAGTTCCTTCGCCCTGGCCAGCATGGTGGTGTACTCCGCCTCCACAGCAGGTGTAGCCTCTGCTTGAAGGATGGCCATGTCCGCTGCGTCCGGCATGCGCTGGAAACCGCCATCACCCTGCTGTTCCCACTGGGCATAGCGACCCTTCGGTTTCTCGTTGTTCACGTAGCGCTTGTCCACGGCCCACAGATCGATGAGGACGAGCAGGCCAAGCCCGGCGATGAGGACCGTGCGGCCCACGATGCGTCGACCGGCGAGGAACACGAGCACGGCGGCCGCCAACACGAAGACCAGGCTGCGCATCACGTCCGCCTTGAAGATGTCGATGCGGATCGCTTTGAGCTGATCGGCAAAGGCAACCACCTGCGCCTCCATCTCGGGCGAGCTTGCGGCCTGTTGGGTGAAGGATTCGCGTTCCTGGTCGTTCACGAAGTCGAACAGGCTGGTGGGCGCCACGGCCATCACCACCAACAGCAAGACCAATCCGGCCGCGGGGATCAGGAAGCGCTTCTCCTGGGCCTTCTCCCAGCCGCCGTCCTTCAGCAGTCGGTCCAGGTAGAGCACGCCCAGCACCGGTGCGCAGAGCTCCACGATCACCAGGATGATGGTGACCGCGCGGAACTTGTTGTAGCCCGGGATGTGGTCGAGGAAGAAATCCGTGAGCGGCATGTAGTTGCTGCCCCAGGAAAGCGCCAATGTCAGGAGCAAGGCACCGAAAAGCGCGTAGCTCAGCGTGTCCTTCCACAGGAAGATGCCCGCGACGAGGTAGGCGGCCAGCAGCAGAAAAGCCATGACCGGCTCCTGCATGGCCAGCATCGCGGGGATCAGCAGCACCGACCCCAGCACCCACCACCGCGCCGCACCTTCCGCCTGCGCAAGGGCGAGCAGCATCAGCAGCACCACGATGGCACCGATGTAGACCGGGCCGCTGGTGAACATCTGATCGCCCCAATAGCTGCCCCACCGGCCAAGCATTTCACGGAACCGCGGATCCGCATCGTCCAGCTTATCTGCAGGGAGGTAACCGCTGGCTCCGCCTTTCACGTTGGGCACCAACAGCGAGAAGCTCTCCTGCTTGCCATAGCTCCACTGCACCACGTAATCACGGTCCAGGCCTGTGGTCCGGGTGTCGGCGGTGGAGCTTCCATCCGCGTTGATCGTGAGCTCGCTGGGGCCGCGCGTGGTGTACTGCCCGTATTCGTAAGTGCTCCAGAGCAGACCGGTGTTGCAGACCAACGCCAGCACCACGCCCACCAACGCCAGTCCGCTGCCCTGCACGAAACGGCCGAGCTGCTTCTCCCGGATGCTGCGCCAGGCCTCGGCCAGCACGAACAAGAGCATGAGCATGCCCAGGTAGTAGGTCACCTGCACGTGGTTCATGCTGATCTCCAACGCCATGAAAAGGCTGAACACAGCGAGGCCGACCAGCGCCCGACCACGGTACAGAAGGTAAAGGCCGCCCAACGCGGCAGGCATGTAGCCGATGGCGTTGGCCTTGCTGTTGTGCCCGGCCTCCAGGATCACGAAGAAGTAGGACGAGAATGCGAACGCCACAGCCCCCACGATCGCCAGCCAGGGGTCCACCCGCAGGCACATCAGCAGGATGTACATGCCGATGAGGTAGAGGAAGAGGAAACCGGCAGGCAGGGGCAGGAAGCCGTGGAACAGCTTGTCGACATAGTGAAGCAGGTTGCCGCTCCACTTGACGCTGATCTGGTAGGCCGGCATGCCGCTGAACATGCTGTTGGTCCAGAGCGGCTCGGTGCCGTAGGTATCGCGGTACTCCACGATCTCCTGCGCCATCCCCTGCCAGCGCTTGATGTCGCCCTGGGCCAGGGTATAGCCTTCCAGCACGGGGCTGAAATACGTCAGGCTCAACAGGATGAACAGGATCAGGGCCACCCCTACGGGCAACAGCTTCTTCGGGTCCTTCATGCGTTCGTTCGGTTCAACGGATCTCTTCAAAATCGGCGTCCTCCACAGGTCCGGTGCGCTGGCCTGAGCGGGAGGCCGGGTCCACGCGCTCAATACGGACCTCCCCCTTGGAGCGGCCATCAGGTGGGGCCGGATGACCGGCGCGCTCGGCCTGGCGCTGCTGCTGCACCCGGCTGAAGATGCGCAGCACCTGCCAGACGATGAGCAGGACAAGGATGACGCGCAGGGAGCCCCAGGCTGAAAGCAGCACCATGGCGGCGAAGGTAGCCCTCCGTCCAATTCACGGAACAGTTCAGGAACACCGTG
>JBIIYP010000085.1:0-7533 GCA_044346705.1 Flavobacteriales bacterium | reverse complement strand
TCGACCTGGATGTGCTGGCACGGTACGACAACCTGCTGGATGCGAACGGGGCCTATTCCTTCCACTTCTACACCTGGTTCGGGCTGAAGATGACCAAGCACCTGCCGCGCTTCATGAAGAGCGCCAGGCAGTACGACCGTCCGGTGTTCTGCGGGGAGTGGGGCATCAACCGCATGGCCGCCATCGGGGAGCAGGCCGCCTTGATGGACGCCGAGCCGGACCTTGACGGATGGACCATCTACATGTGGAAGGGCCTGAAGCTGCCCACGGGCCCGGAGGAGAAGAAACGGCCACCCTACTATGGCAACTGGTTCTTCATCCCCTTCAAGGACCTGCACATGTCGCTCCTCACCTTCGACATCGACCCCGTCACGCGGGATGTGATCGACTGGATGTCGAACGTGAAGCGTGCACGGCAGCCCGCCCCACAGGAGTTACAGCAAGCGCTGGACCGCGTGGTGCAGGTATCGCAGCTGGAGCGCTGCAGCTACAACGAGGCGCTGGTAAGGGTGCTGGGGTTCAGCGTGGTGGAGCGTTAGTACCAAGGTCGGACCTGCATGACCCATGCTTCGTCCAGGTCATCATCAGCGGCAAGACCACGAGACCTTCCACACCGCCACCACCCGGCAGGCGCGCACCACTGGAATACCGGCAACCCGCCGGGCTTGGTGCCGGACCGGCGATCTCACGCCCCCATCGCGTTTCGTAAGGGCCGCGGCCTTCACAGCCACCTGCCGCCCCCTGGCCCGCTCCAGCGAGGCGGTTTTCGAGTCCTTCCGCATCCTGGACAACCTCAAAATCCCCCAGGGTGCGCAGGTGCCGCGGCAAGTGCTACCCAACGACATCGTGAGCGCCACGCAGGTCACCTCCGCAGCGGACCTGAAGGAGAAGGTTTACTACTACCACACCATGTGGAACCGGCAGGTGCGCATGATCGGCCTGAAGCGCATCGACTTCGCCACAGTGCGGGAACAGGTCATCGATGATGATGCGGATAAGCGGAACGCCACCAAGGATGTGACCCCGGTGCCCGCGCGCAAGCGGAAGTGAGGCGGGGGATACGGCCGGCGGCAAGCACTTAAGCTGGCCCGGGTACAGCGCCACATCGCCGCTGGAGGTCGCAGCAGCGGACCGCCACTTGGGAGGCCTGCCGCAGCCCGTGGCACCTAGGTGCCGCTGATGACCAACGCCGGAGTGGTCCGCAGCGCACTATACCCGATCCATTCCCGATTTCCCCCAATTCGTTGCAAGCCACTGGAACCGCCCTGGGGCAGGCCTCTAGTTTCGTCGGCTTACCTACCGTTCGTCCCATGCAACACCTCCCCTTCAGCGGTCACGCAACGCCTGCGCCCATTGCCAGACGGCTACTTCGGCCGTTCCGGCTGGCCTGTTCGTTCCTGTTCCTCACCGGCTCACTCCATGGGCTCGCACAATCCCAGGTGCGGGGCAAAGTGACCAGCGTCTCCGGTGAAGCCCTGGCCATGGTGCCGTTGGTGATCACCGACAGCCTCCTGGGCGGCATCACCACCTACGCCCTCACGGATGAGCAGGGCCGCTATGTCCTCAACGGGGTGAAGGCAGGCAGCTACGTCATGAACGTGAAAGCCTTGGGATACGAGGACCACCATAGCGACCGTTTCACGATCGATGGCCGCCCGGCCACCATACTCACTCGGGACATCGTGCTCGTGCCGAAGTCGATCGAGTTTAAGGAGGTCGTCATCTCGGCCCAGCTGCCCCTGTTCCGCCAGAAGATCGACCGCCTCATCTTCAACGTGGGCAACTCCCCCGCCTCGCAGGGCGGCGATGCCGTGGAGGCATTGAAGAACACGCCGCTGCTGCGGGTGGACGAACGCACCAACGCCATCTCCATGATCGGCAAAAGCAACCTTCGCGTGATGGTGAACGGGCGCATGCTGAACCTCTCCGGGGAGGAGCTCATCACCTACCTGCGCACGCTGCCGGCGGACAACATCGCCTCCATCGAGGTGATCACCACCCCGCCCGCGCGCTACGAGGCCGAGGGCAACTCGGGGCTGCTCAACATCGTGCTCAGGAAAATGCCCGGCAGCGGCTTCAAGGGTACGCTATCCAGCTCCTACACCCAGCGCACCTACCCCTCCACCAACAATTCCGTGAACCTTGTTTACCGAACCCCGAAGTTCAGCAGCACGGTCATGTCAGGCTTCAACCGCACCCGTATCAAGGCCTTCGAAGGCTATGACAACCTCTTCACCGATGGCGTGGTGAACGTGGGCGAGCAGCACAAGCAGACCCGGTCGGACGACCTCTCCTCTTCCGTGGACCTGGGCTATACCGTGAGCCCGAAGGTGGATCTGGGCCTCATCTACCGTATCAATGCGTGGGACTTCACCTCGGACGACCGATCCAACCGCGACCTGCTGGTGCAGGACAGCCTGGTGGCGCGCCTGGTGAACGAGGGTGCCGGCGGCCTCACGGGCGTGTTCCAGCACGCCGACCTTTTTGCCCTGTGCAAGCTGGACACCAGCGGCAGGACCATGGAGCTGGGCGTGCAGTACATGACCAACCGCATGGACCAGGACCGCCGGAACGACAGCAACGAGGACGGCAACCCCGGCACGGTGGTGAACCGTTCGGAGAACGGCTACGGCATCTGGATCGGCAGCCTGGACCTGGAGCTGCCGTTCAAGAAGGTGAGCGTGCAGGCCGGCGGGCGCTTCTCCCTCTTCGATAACCAGAGCCAGCTGCGCTTCGATTCCATCGTCGGCGGGCAGGTGGTGCCGGCCCCGCTGCTCAGCAACGATTTCGACTTCACCGAGGCGATCGCGGCCGCCTACGTTTCGGGGGAAGCGAAGCTCAGCAGCACATGGAGCGTGCAGGCCGGACTGCGCTACGAGCACACCGCCAACGAAGGGCGTGATGAGGGTGGCGCGGTGGTGACCGAGCGCCGCTACGGCAGCTGGTTCCCCAGTTTCTACCTGGGCTACGCGCCCAGCGACCAGCGGGCCTGGACCTTCCGCTACTCGCGCCGCGTGGACCGGCCCGCCATGAACGACCTCAACCCTTTCCGCTGGTACATCAATCCCGCGAACTATGTGGAAGGCAACCCCCTGCTGCAGCCGGCGTTCATCAACAACCTGGAGCTGTCCTTCTCCAACAACAATAACCTGAGCGCTGCCGTATACCATTCCCTCACCAGCAGCGCCTCCACCTATGCCACGATCTTCACCGATGGTGGTGCCACCAGCTACGTGATGACCCTGAACGCACTCGATCAACAGCAGTACGGCATCCAGGCCAACTACGCGTTCACCGCGTTGAAGAACCTGCAGACCGAGGCGAGCGCCAGCCTGTTCCGGAGCGAGGCCCGCACGCTCGTGCCGGAGCAGGTGCCCTCGGTCGAAGGCAACGGCGCCACCTTCGCGCTGAACAACACCCTCACGGTGGATACGGTCCACACCCTCTTCCTCAACCTCGACCAGTCCTTCATGACCGTGCAGGGCAACATGGAGACCCGCCCCTACTGCTTCGCGAGCGCCGGTTACCGGGTTTCGCTCCTCAGGGAGAAGCTCCGCATCGCCGTGGTCTATTCCATGCTCCTGAGCGAGGACCGCCGGATCGCCTACACCCAGTTCCTGCCCAATGGGGTGGCCAACGGGGTGAACGAGTACGACTACACCAGCCTGCGGTTCTCCCTCAACTACCGGTTCGGCAGCGACAAGCTGAGGTCGGCCCGGCAGAAGGCCTACCAGGAGGAACAGGACCGGATCCGGTGATCGACGGCAGAAGCCATGCGCGCGATGCGAACGATATCCCGCAGCGACCTGAGGCAGGCCTCCGTGGTGCTGCTCCTGCTGCTTGTGTTCAACACCCTGCAGGTGCTGTCGGCCTATTACACCAGGGCCTTTGGCGACATCGACGTCAAGGACCCCGTAGCCCACCTCGGCACGTTCCTGCACAGCATGTTGTCCCTGGCCTGCAGCCTCGCTGCGTGGCGGCTGGCGCGCAAGGTGGCGGTGGGCCGCGGGGGCAGGCTGGTGCTGGTGTTCGTGATCGCCCAGGTGCTGTTCTCCATCGGGTTCGCCATCGTGTACATACTGATGCGCGCGGCGCACGGACTGGACACGCCCCTTGCGTGGATCCCGCCGAACCTGCTGTTCGCCTGCACCACCTCCCACTTCTACATCCTCGGGGCCACCATGGCGTGGATGTACTTCAAGGAGGGCCGGGAACTGCGCTACGCCATGGACCAGTTGGAGAACGAGAAAAAGCACCTCCGCGCGCAACTCCTGAAGAGCAACCTGGAGCCCCACTTCCTCTTCAACAACCTGAGCACCCTGAAGGCGCTGCTGGAACGCGACGGCGCGGCGGCGGAACGCTTCCTCGAAAGCCTGTCGGAGGTGTACCGCTACTTCCTCCGCCACAGCGGCTCGGACCAGGTTCCGATCAAGGAGGAGCTGGCCTTCGTACGGTACTACATCACCCTGATCGAGGTGCGCTTCGGCCGGGCCTACCGCATCGAAGTGGCCACCACGGACCTGTCCGGTTCGGTGCTCCCCTTCGCCGTGCACACCTGCATCGAGAACGCCATCAAGCACAATGCAGCGGAGAGCAACGACCCGCTGGTGATCGGCATCAGCCGGCACAGCGACCGGATCGTGGTGCGGAACTCGCTGCGGCCTGCGGCATCGACGGCCGGGCACAAGGTGGGCCTGGGCAACCTGGCCGAGCGCTACGCCATCACCTGCGGGCGCACCATCGAGGTGGTGCACGACAGTGACAGCTTCACCGTGGAACTGCCGATCTTGTGAGGCCATGCTGAAGGTACTGATCATCGAGGACGAGCTGCCCAACGCCGACATCCTGAAGGCCCATCTGGAGCGGTTCAGTTCGGAGGCACAGGTATGCGGGGTGCTGCGCAGCAACAGCGAGATCGCCGCGTGGTTGCCGGTGAACCCCCGGCCCGATCTGGTGCTCTGCGACATCCGGCTGCTGGACGGCGACGTGTTCCGCTCCCTGGAGCAGGGCCTCATCACCAGCCCACTCATCTTCACCACGGCCTACAGCGATTTCCTGCAGGACGCCTTCGATGCCAACGGCATCGCCTACCTGCTGAAGCCCGTGGGGTATGAGCGCTTCGCCGCGGCCATGCAGAAGTACCTGTCGCTCCAGGAGTCGTTCCGGGTGAAGGACTGGCACCTGATCTCCAGCCTGGTGGTCGGCAAGCGCCAGAGCTACCGTGAACGGCTGGTGGTGAAGACCGCTTCGGGCTTCACGCTCCTACAGCTGGAGCGGGTGTGCTGCATCACGGCCCAGGAAGGGCGGTGCACAGCGCTGGACACCGAGGGCGGGGAGCATGTGTTCCGCTACAAGATGAGCGACCTGGTCCAGGAGCTCGATCCGAACAAGTTCTTCCAGATCAACCGCGGCGAGATCGTGAACCTCGACCACATCCAGCACATCGAGCCCTACTTCGGCGACCGGCTCGCCATCCGCGTGAAGCCGAACCCGGTGGTGATGATCACCAGCGCGGCGCAGACACCGGCGTTCAGGCAGTGGATCGACCGGTGATCGGTCGGGTGCCTGTGCGCCGCGCTGTGCGGCAATGGATGCCGTGGTGGACCAACATGCATTCATTGAGAACCTGCCTTATCGGATCAGGTGAAGCCCATACCACGCTGGCCGCTGCTGCTCCTGCTCGTTGCTTCACATGCGGTCTGCGCCCAGAACCTGGTACCCGATCCCGGCTTCGAACTGTACACGCTCTGTCCGGCCGCGTACAGCTCCAAAGCCACCTCATGGGTGGACGGTAACACCCAAGGCAGCTGCAACTTCATCAATGCCTGCTCGGTAAGCGCCATTTGCGATGTACCCGTGAACGATCTCGGCCAGCAGGCCGCCTTCGCTGGCAATGGCTACGCGCACATCATCTGCTCCATTTATGGGGGCACCTACCGTGCGTACCTGCAGGCGCAGCTCACCGCTGCCCTGGTGTAGGGGTAGGCGTGTCACGTTCATCGAACGGCCGCGCAAGGAGAAGAAACTGCCCACAGTGCTCAGCGAACAGGAAGTGGCTGCCTTGTTGAAGTCCCCGGCGAACCTGAAGCACCGCTGCATGCTCATGCTCATCTACTCCGCCGGGCTGCGCATGGGCGAACGACTGCGGCTGGACCTTGCGGATATCGACCGCGACCGCCGCCAGGTCCTCATTCGGGGAGGTAAAGGCAAGAAGGACCGTGTTTCCCTGCTCAGCACCAAGCTGCTTGACATGCTGGATGACTACCTCAGCGAGTACCGGCCGAAACAACACCTGTTCGAAGGCCAGACCGGAGGGCGGTACAGCGAAGCCAGTGTCCAAGCTGTGTTCCACGCCGCGAAAGAGAAAGCCGGTATCGCCAAACCAGCCACCGTGCATACGCTGCGCCATTCGTTCGCAACCCATCTTTTGGAGAAGGGCACCGATCTGCGCTATATTCAAACCCTGTTAGGTCATTCGAGTAGCAAAACGACGGAGATCTTCATGCTGAGCTTGTCGAAGCATACACCCATGTCAGCACCAAGGCTCTTGGCAAGATCCGAAGTCCCCTCGATGACCTTGACCTCTGAGCTTGATCTAGGCTTTACGTGCCGCAATAGTGGAATAGCACCAACCACATAGGTGAAATAAACCCAAGATCTGGCACAACCCCCTAGTTATGCGGCAGCTTAAAAACGACACAGTAAATGAAAGACAACTAACTTGATAAAGACGAAAAACTAGAAGAACTATTAAAGTATATAGATTTGGTTTAAGTAAAACTTGACTGCGACATTGACAACAAGAAAACACAACACATATGATAAATTGGGAAAAAGACAACGAAGATTTTTTTACAGTTAATTCTGAGGCAACTGACCTGATTCATTTAGAAAATGAACTAACAGAAACAATTGCTAGAATAATAGAACTAAATTTATTCAAAAATGATTTCGTTGAGTTCTATTCTGACGCAACGAATGGGAGTTTTTTCGTTAATGAATTAGATGAAAACAAAGAACGAACTGATGACTCAAAGACAGTTCATTTTTGTGCTTTAAAAATATGGGAGGATTATGAGGACTCTAATGAATTTGATACAGATTTGAAGACAACTCTTTATAACTCGATTGAAAATCTTACAAATAGAAAAATAGAAATTCCTTTCAGAATTATTCTTAGAGACGAGCTTGGAGACGAAGAAGAATTATAGAAAATGACAAATTTAAAACTATGGAAATCATGACAGCAAAAGGTCGAGAAAGCCGACCGCATAACAGCACCTACCCAAAAGGCGGGATTTCGTGTTCCAAAGACAGTTTTGTGGTTAATCAAACATTGGTTTTTCAAATCAAGTTTTGTGGTAAAAGTCCCGCCCTTCGGGTAGCTGCAAAACGTTATGTGTAACTGAGGTGGTAGGGTGAATCAGGACAGGTGGCGATCAGTACATTTCTGAACGACACCATGAAGAAGACCTACCGCAAGCATAGCCCTGCTTTCAAGACGAAGGTGGTGCTGGAAGCGCTCAAGGAGCG
>JBIIYP010000084.1:0-7547 GCA_044346705.1 Flavobacteriales bacterium | reverse complement strand
GCACTGCCCGGTACCGCTTGCAACGACAACAACGCCGCCACGGGTAACGATGTCTACGGTGCCAACTGCGTCTGCGCCGGTCAGCTCATCGACTGCCTTGGTGTGGCCGGTGGAACGGCATTGCCCGGTACCGCATGCAACGACAACAACGCCGCCACGGGTAACGATGTCTACGGTGCCAACTGCGTGTGCGCCGGTCAGCTCATCGACTGCCTTGGTGTGGCCGGTGGAACGGCATTGCCCGGCACAGCTTGCAACGACAACAACGCCGCCACGGGTAACGATGTCTACGGCGCCAATTGCGTCTGCGCCGGTCAGCTCATCGACTGCCTCGGTGTCGCTGGTGGTTCCGCCCTCCCTGGTACCGCTTGCAACGACAACAACGCCGCAACGGGTAACGATGTCTACGGTGCCAACTGCGTCTGCGCCGGTCAGCTCATCGACTGCCTCGGTTTGGCCGGTGGTACGGCACTGCCCGGTACGTCTTGTGACGACAGCAATGCGGGTACCACGAATGATGTCTATGGTGCCAACTGTGTCTGTGCAGGAACACCGATCGGCGGTGGTTGCACGTTGAACGAAGTAACACTGACCCTGTCCACCGATAACAACGGTGCGCAGACCAGCTGGGAGATCGTTCCCTCAGCAGGTGGTGTGGCGGTGTGCAGCGGCAGCAACTACGCCAGCAACACCACGATCGCTTCGAGCTGCTGCCTGCCCAACGGTTGCTACAACCTGCGCGTGTTCGACAGCTTCGGTGACGGCATGGCCAGCGGTACGACCGGTGGTTGGGTGCTGCGCAACGCCGCCAACGCGCGGATCATCGACAACGCCGGTGATGGCATCTGGACCGGTCCGGTGGCCCAAGCCCTTGACGCCTTCTGCCTGCCCATCGGAGCTGACCTCCTGACCGCCGCGACCTGCGACCAGGAATCGGTGACGACCAGCTTCACACTGCAGGTGGTGGAGAACACCGCGGTGACGGCCCAGTACAACCTGAACAACAACACCAGCGGTTACCAGTTCTGGATCTACAACCCCGATGGCACCTACAGCCGTCGTGTGTTCCAGAGCCACCAGTCCCCTGGCAACGGTTTCCCTTCGGGAACGCCTGCCGCCCTGCGCGCCAGCTACTTCCGCCTGAATACGCTGACCACCAACCCCGTACCGGGTTTCACCCTGCTCAACGTGCGAGTGCGCGGTCGGGTGGCAGGCACCTATGCGGAGTTCGGTCCTGCTTGCCGGATGAAGGTGGACCCCACGGTGAACTGCCAGACCACCCAGCTGACGACCACGGCCACCCCAGTGATCTCTTGCGGTGCCACGGTGCCCTATCCGGGCGGTGCCATCCACGCGAACGAGGTGATCGGTGCGAACAGGTACCAGTTCCGCTTCACCCGCCCGGGCTACACCCGGAACGTGTCCAGCACGAGCCGTACGCTCACCCTGTCACCTTGGTCCACGAACCCGCTTCAGCCAGGTCTCTGCTATGATGTGGTGGTGCGCGGAAGCTTCGACGGCGGTCTTTCCTGGTGCGCCTTCGGTGCCAGCTGCCAGGTCTGCACCAGCCTGCCGGCTCCCGTGGCCGACACGCGTGAACTGACCACGACGGACGCAGCGACCTTCACCATCTGGCCGAACCCGAACAACGGAGAACAGCTGAGCCTGAGCATCGATGACCTTGGCGCGGAGCACACCACCGTGTCCCTGGACATCGTGGACCTGTTCGGCAAGCAGCTCGTGAAGCGCACCATCGCCGTGAACGGCACTACGCTGAACACCGTGATCGAGCTGAACGGCGACCTTGCCAGCGGCATGTACCTGGTGAGCGTCACCGTTGGTGAGCGCACCTTCATGCAGCGCTTGGTGATCCGATAGACCTCCTTCCACGCAAAGGCTGAAGGGCCGTCCTGTCCGGGGCGGCCCTTTCAGCTTTCCGATGGGGAGGAGCTAGCTTCATCATTCAATGCCCCTTGAACTGTTGATGCCATTCGCGGGAATGACCAAGCCGGGGTACCACGCCAGGACAAGGTTGGCACTGAATGACCTGAACCTGACCATCGAGCACTGGCATACACGTATCGCGGCTCTCCTGATGGGCATGATGTTGGTCGGAACCGCCGGACTGCGTGCCGACAAGGGACGCGACCCTTACGCCGATGGGCGACCGCGTGCGCTGTACGCTTGTGCGGCTCCTTCACCCGTGTCATCGGCTGCCACCCCGCGGCCCACCTCGGACTTCATGGTCGGTGTCAACGCCAACTACCAATGGGTGATCAACGGGGTGGTGAACCCGACACTGACGCTCACCCGAGGACAGACATAGAGCATCGATCTGACGGCGATCACCGATGAACACCCGTTCGTGATCAACAGCGACGCGGTCTATCCGTTCGCCCCTTTCCTGGTGCCTTCAAGCTATGGACAGGTCATCACCATCACGCCGGACCTCATGATGCCATCCGTGATCCACTACCATTGCACGGTACACTACGAGGTGATGTCGGGTGTTATCCAACTTGTGCCACCGCCACCTTGCACTGGTGACCTGAACGCAGATCAATCCGTGAACGTCATTGACTATGGGATCTTCGTCAATGCCTTTGGTGCGGCCTGTGCGTCATGTCCTTCCGACCTTAATGCCGACGGAACCGTCAACTCCACCGACTACGGTCTGTTCGTCAATGCGTTCGGCACGGTCTGTAACTGAACACGAGCCGGAACGATCCGAATGCTCCTATTGACCGGACCGGTCGAACCATCGATCTGGGACCGTTAATGCCCGGCCGAGTGCAACGGGTGTACTCTCCGGCTCACTACCCATGAAAAGGCGCCTTCCCCCCCGATCGGTGGAGGACGTACCCTTGAACGCTGGTGCGGACGCTCGTGATCATGGGAAGACGCTCCGTCAAGCGCCAGCCAACACCCTCCTCAGTTATCCATTCCGCGCCCCCGCTGGCGTCCAGATGAGCGTCAGGTGATCGTGGCGGGATCATCGATCATCAGGCCATTGGTTCTGCAATGTTATTCGAACGTTAAGCATCCTCCTGACACCTGCTCTATCCAAGAGGCGGAGATCCCGTTCTTGAAGCATGGTCAATTCAGCATTCCGTGTGGATACCGCCGCTGCGAATAGCGCACGACCGCCGGAAAAAACTTAATGAACCGGACTTCCGCGCCCCGCGTAGGAAGGGCCATATCCGATCGCATGTCCGCACCCCAACGCATCCGGACCCGACTGCTGGTCCATTTCCTGGCCTTCTCGTTCCTCTGTCTGGGCAGTATTGTCACGCTGAGTTGGAATACGCACCACGCAAAGAACAGGGCCACCCAACTCTCGAACGAGTTGAAGAGCCTTCAACAGCTCTGCTATGACAACGCCCTGTTGTCGAAGAGCTTTCTCCTGCATGATGCACAGAACATCCAGTACCATCGCACTGGACAAAGTGAATACCTGGATAAGAAGAAGGTGTCCGACGTGGCCATCGAGCGATGCATCGCTTCGATACAGCTGGACCATCCGGAGATCCCGACGACCGACTCGTCCGCACTGGCGCTGATCCTTGTCCAACACAAGGCGGGTACCGGCAACCTGAAGGTGATCGTGGAACGCATCAGGCAGCGTGGAATGGAGGACCATGGGATGGAGGGCGCGATGCGCGAAAGCGTACACGCCTTGGAAACGTCCGGAGTCATTCCCCTGCATGACCTGCTGAGCCTCCGCAGAACCGAGAAGGACTACATCATCCGGCAACAGGAGAAGTACGTGATCCGCTTGCACGAGCAGATCTCCGCCCTGCTCACGAACTTGAGAGCGCAACCGGACCGGCAGCGGATGAGGCGGGCGACCGACCTGCTCCACTCATACCAGACCAGTTTCGACCGCATCGTGGAACTTGACGGACAGATCGGTGTGCGGAACCATACCGGACTGTTCGCACGGCTCTGTGACTCGGAGAACGTGGTGGGCGAAACGCTCCGCACGCTGATGCTCTCCAACCAGGAACAGTACCAGCGGACCGAACACGAGCTGGTCCTGGCCTATCTGGTTTCGGTGGCGGGTTTCCTGCTCCTTAGCATCATCTTCGCCTTTCTGGTCTCCGACCGCATCGCCGGACCCATCAAGGCCCTGGCGGCCTCGGTGCAAGAGTACGTGGGAAGCGATCTCCGACAGGCCCAACCTGCGTTGAAGAAGAGGTCGCGCGACCGGGAGATCATCAACCTCGCACATCACTTCGACATGCTCCAGAAAGAGATCCACGGGCACCTCGCTCACCTGAACGAGAAAGTGGCTCAACGCACCTCGGAGCTCAACAAGGAAAAGGAGCACATCCGTGAAAGGAACGCCGAGCTCATGGCCAGCCTCCAATACGCTCGCGGTATCCAGGAGTCCATGCTCAACCGCTCGAAGAACATCGCCGAACTGTTGCCGGAGAGCTTCGTGCTGAACCTGCCGCGTGATATCGTCGGTGGTGACTTCATGTGGACGCACACGCGTCCGCAGGATGGCGATCACAGGATCTATTTCGCCTTGGCGGATTGCACCGGCCACGGGGTTCCCGCCAGCCTGTTGAGCGTGATCTGCCACAACGCGTTGAACGACGCCATGGCGGACCTGCGCGAGCCCGCGCCCTCGGCGATACTCGAACGCGTGAACGAACGCTTCTCCCACTTCTTCGGCACCGGCTATGGCCAGGGACTGAGCGATGGCATGAGCATATCCCTGTGCGCGTATGATCCACATGACCTGACCCTGACCTTTGCAGGCTCGTTCCAATCCATCTACGTTGTGGACAATGGCGAAGTGGTCCGCATGAAGGGCGATCGCATTCCGATCGGCGGAGGGTTGCCCCTGAGCGACCAAGGGCGATTCGTCGACCATGAACACCGCCTGGCGGATGGCTCCATGATCTACCTCTTCTCCGATGGCTACATCGACCAGTTCGGTGGGCCCGACGGGCGTAAGCTCAACTCCAAGTTGTTCCGTGCCTTGCTTGGTCAATTGAGCCGTGTACCCATTGGCCACCAACACCGGCAGATCCTCAACGCGTTCAACAGCTGGAAAGGACCCTTGGAGCAGGTGGACGATGTGATGGTGCTGGGCATCCGGGCGAGGAAGGTGACCGCGGCCGCGATGGTTGAGCGATCGGCTGCCTGACCGGAATGACCGACCGCAGCCGGCGGACCGCGACGGAAGGTCCGCGATAACGCCCGGGCTTGGACCGCGTTGATCCATGCCTTCAGCTGGGGCGCGCTTGCTCCGAAAGGCATCGGCGGTCCTTTCGCAGGCCGATGGGTATGCTCGTTCACCGCGTCCGGTGTCAGCGTTCGCTTAGGAGGACCAACCTTCACGGCTCGACCCTCATGTTGATCCGCATCGCTGGACCACCCGGATCACGTGAACACCGTGGAGCCGATCTGTGCACCCCGCCAAGTCCTCAAAGCCTTAAGCCACCGACCCTTGATGGAAGGGCCATCCGATCGATCGGCCCGAGGGTGGACCTTGTGTTCATCGAGGTCCGCATCAGCACGATCCGTAGATCCGCAGGCCGCAGAGACTGCTTCGGGATACTTCATGGACGAGAACAAGCGGTTCGTCACTGGAAAAGATCGCTCCACGTGCGATCGCGGCTTTCTTAAGGTGGGGTTGATCCTGTAGTAAGGCGCGGGTGCCTTCTTGCGCGTGCTTAGAGTGGCCACCCTGGGTTCCGTGAACAAGATCCATCCTTGGCGTTGCAAAGAAATACACGTCCTGTCATCGCGCCATGATCCGACACATGAAGCCGTTCCACACCCTTTCGTGCGCTCTGCTCCTGATATCCACGTTAGGCACGAACCGCGCTCTTCATGGCAACCCCATGTCGCTGCCATGGGCATTCAACGTCTCGGCTGCGGATAGCGCCAGGACCACCCCCGCACATTTCGACTCCGGCCTGGATGTGTTCAAGAGCAGTGGAAGCGCTGTAGCACCGTTCGGTTTTGAAGAGAACAAGGGTCAGGTCCGGACCAGGGAAGGACGGCAGGCAGCCCATGTGCGCTATCGCTTCACGGAAGGCAATAAGCGGATCTTCCTGCTCGATAACGGAATCGCCATTCAATTCCATCGCAACCATGAACCGGAGGGGTATTCGGAAAAAATGGGCGTGGCCTCACGCGAACCCAATGAATTGAAGGCACTGGACGCACTGCGTGCGCAAGTAAAGCTGGAGACCTACCGGATGGACATGGTGCTGGAGGGGGCTGCCGCCAACGCGAGCACCAGCGCAGAAGGTCGAAGCAGCGACCTGACGCAGTATGATCCATGCGTCGCACTTGAGGTTCACACCTTGGACAAGGTCACCAACATGGTCGACATGTTCAAGGGCGTGTGCCTCTCGACGCCCAATTACGACGGCATTCCTAACGGCTGGGCCGGGCGAACCCTCAGGGAGCCCAATGTGCGGTTCCACGGTGGGTATTCGTACCACAGTGCCGCCGGTACCGCAGGCAGATCCGCTTTGTCCGGCACTGGTCGAAGCATCATCGATGGAGGTCTGAACACGTCACTGGCGCTCACTTCGGCTCCAGGCACGAACAACCTAAGCAAGGCGGCGAATGTGCCGATGCCCCCCGTTACCTGCAGTTCCCCCGGCACTGCTGGCGTGAACATGACAGGCCTTCCCACGGGTGTCACGGCTACGGTGAGCGGCGGGTTCCTTGCGATCAGCGGCACACCCACGATCCCTGGTGTGTACAATTACACGGCCAGCTGCGGTGGATTAACAGGTACCATCAATGTGGCCTGCTCAGTAGGAGCTGCATCCAGCACACCAACATTATGCATCAACACGGCCTTAACGGCCATAACGCATAGCACCGCAGGCGCAACAGGTATCGCTTCTCCTTCAGGATTACCTCCAGGGGTTACAGCAACGTGGTCTTCTAATACGATTACCATCAGTGGTACTCCAACTACTGCCGGTACTTTCAACTATAGCATCCCTCTGGTGGGCGGCTGTGTCAGCGTGAGCGCCACGGGAACCATCACGGTGACCTCTGGCAGCGCTGTGTCATCCGTCACGGGTCCCTCTTCTGCATGCGTGGGTTCCACCTCGATCTTCACGGCCAATGGCGTGGTGCTTGGCGGGGGTACCGGGGCATGGTCCAGCAGCGATCCGTCAGTGGCCTCGGTGAACGCCACCACCGGTGTGGTCTCCTCGTTGACCCCTGGCAGCGCGAACATCACCTACACGATCACGGGCGGTTGTGGAGGAACGGTCAGCAACAGCTGGGTCAGCCGTACGTCGGCCTCGGACCTTGGCTGGCAGAGCGTGGCACACGACGGAACGCAGTTCGTGGCGGTCGGCCGCCCCTCGGGAGGCCTTGTCGACGCGGTGATGACCTCGCCTGACGGGGACAACTGGACGAACGTTCCGCACGGCCTTGGTGCTTTGAACATCAACGATGTGGTCTATGCGAACAACATGTTCGTTGCTGTTTCCAGCGACAACGTGGGAGTGACGAACGGCTCGGCCCTCTACTCCTACGATGGCACCAACTGGTTCATG
>JBIIYP010000052.1:0-23581 GCA_044346705.1 Flavobacteriales bacterium | reverse complement strand
TGTTCGCCACCAGCGACTGGATCACAGCGTACAGCGCCTTGCTTGTGGTGCAGGTCCGAACGGGTGTTCCCGGGCAGTTCTCCTACCACCCGCCGGGAACGGCTATTTTCGGCCCATCAACCAGCATTGACCATGGCACACGGACTGTTGAAGGGGAAGCGCGGCATCATCACCGGTGCCTTGAACGACCAGAGCATCGCTTGGAAGGTGGCCGAACTGGCCGCCGCGGAAGGCGCGCAGATCGTGCTGTCCAACGCGCCCGTGGCCATGCGGATGGGCGAGATCAACAAGCTGGCCGAGGCCATCAAGGCCCCGATCATCCCCGCCGATGCCACCAACGACGCCGACCTGGAGAAGCTCTTCACCGGCAGTGTGGAGCAGCTGGGTGGCAAGCTGGACTTCGTGCTGCACAGCATCGGCATGAGCCCCAACGTGCGCAAGGGCCGCACCTACGACGACCTCAACTACGAGTGGTACAAGCAGACGCTGGACATCAGCGCCATGAGCTTCCACCGCATGCTGCAGGCCGCGTCCAAAACCGATTCCATCAACGACTGGGGCAGCGTGGTGGCCCTGAGCTACATCGCGGCACAGCGCGTGTTCCCCGGCTACGGCGACATGGCGGATGCCAAGGCCTTGCTGGAAAGCATCGGGCGAAGCTGGGGGTATCACCTCGGCATGAGCAAGAAGATCCGCGTGAACACCGTGAGCCAGAGCCCCACCAAGACCACGGCAGGCAGTGGCATCAAGGGCTTCGGTGGGTTCTACGGCTTCGCACAGGAGATGAGCCCGCTGGGCAACGCCCCCGCAGAGGCCTGTGCCGAATACTGCATCTCGCTGTTCAGCGACCACACCCGCTACGTCACCATGCAGAACCTCTTTCACGACGGTGGCTTCAGCAGCAGTGGCGTGACCCCGCAGGTGATGGAGAAGTTCATGACCCCGGAGTGAGGCGTGCCGCTCGGCGATGTCGTCGCTCAGTTCATTGGTGAGATCTTCGGACAGGTAGTGTTCGAGGGCCTCTTCAAAAAGGTGCTTCTCCCAGCGCTGCGCTTGCCGGGTGCTTTGCTAGCATGGGCCGTTTCTCGCCGCAGGTCGTTCAAGCAGGTCTGGTTGGATGGGGATCCCGTGCTGCAAGTGCTTGTCGGCACAGGCATCCATGTCCTCTGGATCGTACTCGTGATCATCTTCTGAACCACCTCGCATGCGAAGGGCAGTGATCATCAGTGCAGGCATGGTGCTCTTCGGGATCTTGTGCCTCCACCTCACGGAGTCCCTTGGGAGAAAGGATGCCATTCCCGATCGTGCCTTCGAGACTTTGGCGTGGCGCACGGGCGATCGACGTGATCGCGGGGCCATGGTGGAAGACCTGGAGCACAGGCAGCTGTTGATCGGGTCATCGAAGCTGGAGGTGCTGGAACTGCTCGGACCGCCGACGGCATCGGACAGTGCCGGCCATGCGCTGGAGTACACGGTGGACATTGGTTTGCGCACAGGCCCTTGGGGGCTTGGTGGTACCTGGCTGTTCTACACCACGGTGGTTTTCGACACACTTTCCGGAACCGTCGCCGAGGTCCATACGCGGGATTGACCACTGCTGTCCGCCGATCCAGGAACCGCCGCGGTTCACGGGAGCCCGGTCCGTATGCTGATGTGTGTTCCGATGCTTGCCTCGATGGATCCGTGGAGCCCTCGAGCAGGTCGGCGGCTTCTCTGTATTGCTTCGTTCGATAATGCGACTTACATTTCCGTGACAAACCCAACACAACCCGCCATGACGCGATCACTGCTCGTGGCGGCCGCCATCCTTGTGATGACGACCGTCGCACTCTCCCAGACCGAAGGCTCGGCCTTTCTCCACTCCGGCAAAGCGGTCTCCACCACCTTCGCCACGGATTACCAGGCCATCGGCATCAACCCGGCGAACCTGGGCTGGTCCGGAAAATACGAGGGCAAGAAGATGGCCTTCGGGCTGCTCGAGGTCGGCTCGTCGCTCTATTCGGATGCGCTGACCAAGGATGAACTGAAGGACAACTTCCTTGGCGGTGCGGACATCACGTTCAACTACGCGGAAAAGCAGGCCGCGGCCAAAGCGTTCAGCGGGAAGGATTTCACCACCAACATCGATGTCCGCTCACTGGGCTTTTCCATCTCCACGCCCAAGGCTGGCGGCTTCGCGTTCCAGATCGCCGATCGCCTGCAGTGGTGGAGCAACTTCAACCAGCAGACATCGGATATCCTGTTCATGGGCCGTAACGCCGCGTACTTCGACCTGCTCGTGTTGAGCACGGGCGATACGGTGGCCAACGATGCCAGCCTGACCAATGAGCAGCGCGCGCTCGGTGTCCGCGGCCTCAGCAGCAACGCATCGAACATTTCCGCGATCATGAACGGCAGTGCCATCACGCACCAGTGGGTCCGCGAGTACTCCGTGGCGTGGGGCTACCTCCTGGGCACCTCCGGCGCCTGGAACTTCTATGGAGGCCTGTCAGCACGTTACCTGCAAGGGCTTGGCATGATGGAGATCCGTTCCGAGGGCGGCACGCTCACCGCGTTTTCCGCCCTTTCGCCAGGATATGACATTGACTACGGCACCGCGGCCCTCGCCAACCCCAGTGCCCTCAACGGCAGCGGCTTCCAGTCCGTGGGGTCCGGATTCTCCGGCGATGTGGGCTTCAGCGCCGAGATCCTGGGGAAGGCGAAGTTCGGCCTGTCCTACACCAACATCGGATCGATCACGTGGGACGGCAACGTGTACGAAGCTTATGACGACAAGCTCTTTGGGCTGGACAGCGATGGATTCGACAGCTACAACTTCTTTGAAGAGGCCGACCAGATCGCCTCCGATGAGGGGATATTGAAATGGAAAGGGCTGAAGGAGAAGGTGGTCCAGATGCCCTCCCAGTTGCGCACCGGTGCAAGCTTCAAGATCAAGGAGAAGACGGAGATCGGGATCGATGTGGTGGTGCCCACCAACGATGCTCCAGGCAACTACGAAAGCCCCATGTTCGCCGTGGGTGGCGAATTCGCCGTGCTGAAGTTCATGTCGTTGAACACCGGCGTTGCGACCGGCGGCATGTACAAGACCCTGGTGCCTTTCGGCCTGAACTTCCATCTGCCCTCGGGTTCGTGGGAGGCCGGCGTGGCCACGCGTGACATCACCACGATGTTCACCCAGGAGCCGGGCATGGTGTCCTATTGCTTCGGTTTCCTGCGCTTCCGGATCTAGGTCGGTCCAGCGGCATAGGGGAGGGCGACCATGCGTCCGGTGCGGTCGGCATCTTTTCCGGGCATCGGCACCGGCATGAAGGGGCCTTTCCTGGTCGTCGGGCTCCATGGTCGTGTCCGGGCCTGGAGTGTCCGGGGGGCCGGGTGACCGCCTGCAGCGATGATGCGCCCGTGCCGCTGAACGAGGCGGGGACAGGGCCGCATGGGCCGCCAGCGACGCCATTCCCCGCAACGTTGATCGTTTGCGGCCCAGGCCGGTCGGCGAAGGTGCTATGGTCCTATTTTTGACTACCCTCCGACCATGCCCCGAACCCTATTCGCCTTGCTCCTCTTCGTTGTGCTGTGCAGTGGCGCTTCCGCCCAAGGAGGCAAGTCCTTCTTCAAGGAAGGCGAGAAGCTGCGCGAGGAACAGCAGCTCGATCAAGCCCTTGAGAAATACAGCCTGGCGATCCAGGTGGACCCCCAGATGGTGAAGGCCTATCAGGCCCGTGCGGACATCTACAACCTGCAAGGGCGCAAGGCCGAATGCGCGGCTGATCGGGCGAAGGTCTCGGAACTGTTGCCCGGTGATGCGGAGCTGGCCGCCGAGGCTGCGAAGGCCTACGATGAGCTTGGTGACCGTGCGAAGGCGCTTGCCTTGTGCGAACGGGCCCTGCTGGTCGACCCCAAGCAAATGACCGCCTTGCAGACCAAGGTGCGGGCCGCACTGGCCATCAACGACCTGGACAAGGCCACGGCCGCCGCCGATGCGGCACTGGCCGCCAAGGCCACCACCGACACCTACTACCTCCATGGCATCACGCGCTTCGCCACGCGCGACCTGAAGACCGCTGAGTTCGACCTGGACAAGGTGATCGAATGGAACTACCAGTACGAGGCGGCCTACGTGGCCCTTTCCGAGGTGCAGCTCGCGCTGTACGCCCAATACTCCGGGCCCACCATGCAGATGCGCGCGTTGGACAAGGCCGTGGAGAAATGCACCCGTGCCCTGGAACTCAATCCGGCGAGCACCGATGCGCTCTTCACCCGCAGCAAGGCCTACGCGTTGCAGAAAGACTATTCCAAGGCGATCGATGACGTGAGCCGCTGTGTGGCCTTGGGCCGCAGTGATGACGCCGTATTCAGCCAGCGTGCCCGCTACTACCATGGCTTCGGGCAGCACCAGAACGCCATCAACGACCTGAACAAGGTGCTGTTGAAGGATCCCCAGAACGTGGAGCTGTTGCTGCTGCGCGCCGAATGCAAGGAGGCCAACGTGGACCTGGAAGGCGCGATCGCCGACCTCGATGCCGCCAAGAAGGCCATGGAAGGCAAAGAGGCCTACGACTTCGATGCGCGTCGCAAGGTGCAGGAGCAGCGCGACCGTGTCGACAAACAGCTCTTCGAACTGAACCGCGAGAGCGACCCGCCGGTGATCACCGTGGTGGATCCGATCCATCGCAGCGGTGTGGCGCAGGTGAGCTCGGTGCTGGCGCAGGTGAAGGTGAACGGCCACGTGCGCGACCGCAACAAGCTCAAGCGCATCACCGTGAACGGCATGGACGCCGACTTCGCCAAGGACGAGCGCGACCCCGAGTTCTTCGTCGCCGTACCCATAGGCCCTACGACCAATGAACTGGTGGTGGAGGCGACCGACCTGTACGACAATGTGGCCACGATGACCCTGAACGTGGCGCGTTCCGAAGGCATCGCGCCGGTGCTGGCGGTCACCTCTCCGGATCCCGGGCCGAACAGGATCATTTCCGTACCGGCCTCGCGGGACGACATCTTCATCGAGGGCACCGCAAGCGATGCCAGCATCATCCGCAGCATCTCCGTGGACGGCATCATGGCCAGCTACATCCCCGACACCAACCGCACCGACTTCAGCATCAAGTTGGTGATCGCGGGCAAGGACCGCTTCACCGTGCGCGCGGAGGACCAGTTCGGCAACGGTACCGACGTGGTGTACCAGCTCCAGCGCAAGAGCGAACCCGTAGTGGCCGCTGTGAAGCCCACGGAGAACGGCAACGGTGCCGCCAAGCCGGTGGAGAAGCCTATGGAGAAGCCAGCCTCAGGCACGGCCGTGGCCTCCGGCACCACCTGGGTCATCTTCATCGAGAACAGCGAATACAAGAGCTTCCCCGCACTGCAAGGTCAGGGCAGCGACATGGCCAAGATGCAGAAGGCGTTCGGCAAGTACAACGTCCAGAAGACCATCAGCAAGAAGAACTTGAGCAAGCAGCAGCTCGAACGTTTCTTCAGCATTGAATTGCGCGACCTCGTGCGCTCCAACAAGGTGAACACCGTGCTCGTGTGGTACGCTGGGCACGGTCGCACCGTGGGGGGCAAGAGCTTCTGGATCCCCGTGGATGCCAAGAAGGACGACATCTATACCTTCTACAACTACGGCCCTCTCAAGAACCTCATCCAGAACTACAGCGAAAGCGTGAGCAACACCCTGGTCGTGAGCGATGCGGCAGGTTCTGAAGCCAGTTTCTATGACCTCACCCGCTGAACCGGACGCCATGCGCTTATCGGCACTCCTCCTCACCAGCCTTCTCGCATTCGGCCTCCAGGCCCAGCGTTTCTATTTCGAACGGGTCGACGTCCAGAACGGACTTCCCACCAGTAACATCTATGCGGTCGTACAGGACAGCGCCGGTCTGGTCTGGTTGGGAACCGAAGATGGGCTGGTGAGCTTTGATGGGCGGGACCGCGTTGGGGTGCATGCGTTCGGTCCGGACGAGGGCGTTGCTCCCAAAGGTGCTCGACAGTTGTTCATTGATTCGAAGCAACGGCTGTGGGTGGGCCACACGGGTGGCGGGCTGACCCTCAAGACCGGGGCCGCCTTCCAGGTACTGAAGCCTGCCGATAAGCCGATCAGCGCGGACATCACGGGCATTGCCGAGGATAAGGAAGGAGGGATCTGGATCACCACCATGGGCCAGGGCGCCCTGCATGTGACAGCGGTGGGTGACGATGGCACGCTCACTGCTCAGCGCTATGGCTCCGAGCAGGGGCTTCTGGATCACCTGCTTGATGTGATGCAATTCAAGAACGGCACCATCGCCTTCCTCGAGGACGGTGGTACGCTCAAGAAATGGGATGCATCGAGCAAGCGCTTCACCACCTTGGAATGGAGCGGGCTGCAGGACGTGCTCGGGGTGAATGCGATCTATGAGGACGGTGAGGGTCGCTTATGGCTGGGAACGCTCGCCGACGGTGCGTTCTGCCGCGATGGGCGCACCGGCCAGGTGGTGAACTACAACACGACGAACGGACTGCCCAGCAACCTGGTCTCCAGCTTCAGTGAGGATGCTGCAGGGCAGGTGTGGGTCGGTACCTGGGGCGGAGGTGCAGCGGTGATCGGCCTCAACGGAGTGCGACGCCACTACTATCCTGAACTTGGGCTCGGCAGCCTGAACATCCGTCGCATCGGTCGCGACCGCGAGGGCAACATGCTGCTCGCCACCAGTGACTACGGGCTCAACATCTTCAAGGGCGAGCGCTTCCTGAACCTGCTGGAACAGGACGGCTTGCTGGACCAGCAGGTGTGGTCCGTGATGGAGGACAAGGACGGCCGCCTCTGGTTCGGTACCGATGGAGGTGTCAGTTTGTTGGACCCCAAGGTGGAGGGAACTGGCCGGGTGAAGACGCTACAAGGCCTGAAAGCCACGCGTATCCGGAGCATCGTTGAGGATGCCGCAGGGAACATTTGGATCGGGTCCGAGACCAACGGCATCATGGAGTTCGAGCCCACCGGATTCGGGCAGGTGCCGCATCCCGACCTGGACCAACTGATCCCCAGGGGCAAGGTCACTGCGCTCGCCGTAGGCCAGCCGGGTGAGCTGTGGATCGGCACCATCACCGGCCTTCGTCGCTACAGTGCAGGTGCTCCACCAACGGTCTACACCGAAGATGACGGCGTGCATACCACGGCCATCACAGCCTTGTTCCGCGATGACAAGGGCACCATCTGGGTCGGTAGCAAGGACAAAGGCATCACCCGCATGGACAATGGCAAGGCCACCCGTGTTGATCTGGGTCGCGTCCTTTCACCCTCATGCTTCGTGCAGGACGCCGAAGGCCGGCTGTGGGTGGGCACGCTGAACCAAGGCATCGTGGTGTTGAAGAACGGCAAGCAGGAGCGGTCCTATTCCAAGGAGGATGGCTTGCTGGATAACGCGGTCCGGTCCTTGATCCGGGACAACGATGGCCACATCTGGATCGGCACGGTGAGCGGCCTGAACAGCTGGCAGCCGGGGGTCGAAGGCTTCCTGGCCTACACCGAGCGCTCCGGTTTCATCGGCGTGGAGGCCAAGCCGCACGCTGCCTGTCTGGCGAAGAACGGCGACCTGTGGTTCGGTACGGCGAAAGGAGCCACGCGTGTGGTGCCGGAGAAGGGCGGGCTCAAGGCCATGCCGCCCTTGGTGAGCCTTCGCGGGCTCAACGTGAACCAGGAGGATCGCACCGTGGAGCAGGACCTTCGTCTGAGCCACAGCGAGCGAAGCATCCGCATCGGCTATGGCACCGTGAGCCTGAGCGATCCCGGTGCCGTTCGCTATGCCTACATGCTCGATGGGTTGGACAAGGACTGGCAACCCTTGACGACGCTGACCGAAGCCTACTATCCGGCACTGCCTCCCGGATCCTACACCTTCAAGGTGAAGAGCATGAACCGTGCGGGCCTTTGGAGCGAGAAGCCCGCCGAATTGCAGTTCACCATCCTTCCACCGTGGTGGCAGAGTTGGTGGTTCTACACCGCGCTCGCCGTGGGGATCGCCATCAGCGTGCTCAGCTACATCAAGTTCCGCGAACGCCAGCTGAAACTGCGCAACCAGATCCTGGAGCGCAAGGTGGAGGAACGCACCGCCGAGGTGGTGGCGCAGAGCAAGGAGATCGAAGGCCAGAAGGTGGAGATCGAGGACCTGCTCCTCAACATCCTGCCCAAGCAGATCAGCGACGAGCTCAAGGACAAGGGCAAGGCCACCGCCCGCCGCCACGAGGCCGTTACCGTGATGTTCACGGACATGAAGGGCTTCACCAAGGCGGCTGAGAAGATGACTCCGGAAGAGCTCGTGAACGAGCTGGACGAGTGCTTCATCATGTTCGATGAGGTCATCGGTCGCTATGGCATCGAGAAGATCAAGACCATCGGCGACAGCTACATGTGCGCCAGTGGCATGCCTTCCAGCGACCCAGCGCACGCCATCAAGTCCGTGATGGCCGCGCTGGAGGTGCGCGAGATCATGGACGTGTGGCGCCGCGAGCACGAGGCCCAGGGCAAGGAGCCGTGGATCATGCGCATCGGGCTGCATTCGGGACCGGTGGTGGCCGGTGTGGTAGGGAAACGGAAGTTCGCCTACGACATCTGGGGCGATGCGGTGAACACCGCCAGCCGGATGGAGAGCAGCGGTGTCCCGGGCGAGGTGAACGTGAGCGGGGCCACGTACGCCTTCGTGAAGGATCATTTCGTGTGCGAATCCCGGGGCCAGCTCGAGGCCAAGAACAAGGGGCTCATCGACATGTACTTCGTGAAACGCATCAAGCCCGAGTACAGCGCCGACGACCGCGGACTGGTGCCGAACGCCCGCTTCCGCAAGGCCTTCGGGCTACCGGAGCCGCAGCAGGAGCTCGCGTAGTTCGGCCAGCATCATGGCCGTGGCGCCCCACACCACCTGCCCTTGCAGGTCGAAGTAGGGGATCTCCGCCTCACGCCCCAGCACCTGGATGTACTGGCGACGCACCTGCACCACATCAGGCCGCAGCAATTCTTCCAACGGGGTCTCGATCAGTGCCGCCACCTCGCGGGGGTCGGGTCGGGTGGGAGGCAGCTCCTCCGTATAGGCAAGGAACGGGGTCACCAGCGAACGGCTCGGCGGGATGTACACGCGGGACAGTTCCCCCAGCAGGGTGAACGGATCGGTCGTAGCACCGGTCTCCTCGGTGAACTCCCTGAGCGCGGTGTCCTGAAGCGTGGCATCCTGTTCCTCGCGACGCCCGCCGGGGAAGGCGACCTGGCCACTGTGCACGCCATCGTACTCCGGGCGCAGCATGAGCAGGGTGTGGAGGCTTCCGGCGCGGGGGTAGATCAGGGCCAACACCGCACTTTCCCGTGGCTGCGGATCAAGCTTCAGGGCGGCGTCCAGGTCAGGGCGCTTGTAGCCGCCCAGGTGCATGAAGGCATCATGGCCGGGCAGCTCTAAGCGAAGCGCTTCGCGCAGCCCGGCAAGCAGTTGTTCGTCGCTGTTGGTCACGTGGGTGTGATGGCGTCCTTCAGCCGCTGGGCCTCGGCCTTGTAGGTGTGCGCCTTGGCGGCCAGGATCCGGTCCGCCTGTTCCAGCGCCCGATCGTTCTGGCCACTGCACAACCAGCACAGCGCATTGTACCATTCCACCTGGTCCCGAAAGCCGATGTTGTTGCTCTTGCCCAGGAAGTCCAGCTGCAGCTCCGCATCGTATGGCTTGCCCATGGCGAGGTAGGCGCAGCAGAGGTACAGGCGGGCCGCATCCTCGTCGCGGCGTTGCTCCACGTACATCTTCAACTGCTCCGCGGCGGTGGCATAGTCCCTGCGAGAGTACGCGGCCATGCCGTCCAGGAAGAGGCTGTTCTTCTCGGTCCGGAAACGCCCGGAGACCATGTCCGGGTAGGGTTCGAAGAGGCTGCTGCAAGGGTCTTTGCCACCGCACGCGGTGATCAGGGCCAGCAGCAAGGACAGGAGGAAGGACCAACGCATGCTTTGCTCGCCGAAGCAGAAAGTGCGAGGGCGATGGCGTAAAAGTAGGTGCGGCTCACAGGCCCTTCAGCACCCTTCCTCCACGCAAACCGCCGTTCTCCGGGTCCTGGGACAGCAGGACGAAGGCAGCGCGACCGACCAGGTGGTCCGCAGGCACGAATCCCCAGTAGCGGCTGTCCGCGCTGTAATGGCGGCTGTCGCCTAGAACGAAGAAGTAGTCCGCCTGGATCACGTAGCGTTCCAGTGGCTTTCCGTCCAGGATCAACCGGCGTCCATCGTGCTCGAGCGAATTGCCTTCGTAGCGGCTGATGATGCGGTCGTACAGTGGGATGGTGGTGTCGTCGATACGGACGGTATCGCCCTTGGCCGGCACCCGGAGCGGGCCGTAATCATCGCTGTTCCACCGGAAGAACGGGCTGTATGGGAAGATGTGGCGGGGGGCACCGGAGGCCGTGCTCATCCGTTCGGCGCTCACCACGTCCGCACGCTTCACCACGCTGTCGGCCATGACCTTGTTCAACGGCAGCTCGATGAAGCTACGCCCGGGCAACACGAACGCCGGTGGCAGCCCCAGGTCCCTTAGCACGCTGGAAGGTTCGGTGCCTTTCTTCAGCCGCACCAGGTAGCTGTGGGTTTCGCTCGGGAAGGAGAGGCGTTCGCCGTTCACGAAGAGCACACCATCCATGAGGACGATCTCGTCGCCCGGCAGCCCCACGATGCGCTTCACAAGCAACTGCCGGCGCTCAAAGGCCGTACGGTCCTGCAATGGATCACGGAACACGGCGATGTCGCCCCGCTCGAAACCCGTCCACTTGGGAGCACGCCACACGCCCACCAGGTCACCCGGATACAGCGTGGCGTACATGCTCGTGCTCTGCACGGTCACCCAGCGGATCACGAACACATGCAGCACCACCAACACTCCCGCGGCCAGCAGCGCAGCACGCAGCCATTCGTTGGCCAGGAGGTTCTTCAGGCGATGCATTCCGAAGGCGGAAACTAAGCATGGAACAGAGCAACCGGAGCAGCGGTAAGAGGCTAGTTAGGAAGCGGCAAACCCATCCTGCCGCTTGCCCACTCGTCGCTAGCCGCTGAACGCTGCGATCCCAGCGGATCCCTCTACTTCACATTCTTGAGGCGGTGCATCGGTCCAAGGCAACTGCAGCAGCGGCGAGCGGCCAGTTGGAAAGCAGCGGGGCCGATCAGCCGCTTGCCCACTCGTCGCTAGCCGCTGAACGCTGCGATCCCAGCGTTTCCCACTACTTCACCAACGTGAACAATCGCTTCCAGCGGATGCCCAGGGGGAAGCCGCCGTCCTCCTTGTCCACGGTGAGCCAGACCAACACGGCCTTGCCCACCACGTGGTCGTGCGGCACGAAGCCCCAGTAGCGGCTGTCCTGTGAGCGGTGGCGGTTGTCACCCATCATCCAGTAGTAGTCCTGCCTGAAGGTGTAGCTCGTTGCGGCCACGCCGTTGATCAGGATGGTACTGCCCTTTACTTCCAGTGTATTGTGCTCGTACACCTCGATGGCGCGGCGGTAGAGCGGGAGATTCTCCAGCGTGAGGGGCAGGGTGGCGCCGGCCTTGGGGATCCAAAGGGGGCCGAAGTTATCCTCGCTCCAGTCGTAGCGCGGGTCGTTCGGGAAGATGGGCCAGCCATCCTTCGCTGTGTAGGCGCCGCGTTCCTTGTTCTGGCGGGTCATGCTCACCACGTTGCCGAAGGCCTTCATTTTGATCGCGTTCTCCGCGGTGAGCGGGATGTCGGCAGTGTCGCCTTGCTCGTTCACGTCGGTGGTGGTGATGTCCATGCTTTCCTTCAGCGTGCGCTTGTTGAAGGTGCCGTTCAACCGGAAGCCATAGGCATACTGACCGGTGGCGCGAAGAGGCTTCGCCGCGCCATTCACGTACAGCTCACCGTCGCGCACCTCGATGGAATCGCCGGCCACGCCCACGCAACGCTTGATGTAGTTCTCCTTCTTGTCCAACGGACGAATGAGCAGTCCGCCGGTCTGCACACGGCGCATGCGGCCCTGTTGGTCGGGCACCCGGAAGTAGCCCTGCAGGATGTCCTTGCGGTCGAAGCTGCGCACGAGCTGGTAGTAGCTCATGTTCTGGTAGTTCGCCACCACGGTATCCCCTTCAGGGAAGTTGAAGACCACCGCATCGCCGCTCTGGGGCACCCCGAAACCGGGCAGCCGGAAATAGGGCAGGGCGAACCAGTTGGTGAAGCTGGGCGTGCTGGTGGCGAGCGGAAGTGTGTGGTGGGTGAAGGGGAAGGTGATCGGCGTCATCGGCGCGCGGGCGCCATAGCTCAGCTTGCTCACGAACAGGTAATCACCCACCAGCAGGCTCTTCTCCATGGATTCCGTGGGGATGGTGAAGGCCTCGAAGGTGAAGACGCGGAAGGTGGTGGCCACGATCACGGCGAACAGGATGGCATCGCCCCACTGGCCGAGCATGCCCCGGTGGCGTTTTTCCACGGGCATCGGTCCCACGTATTTGTACTTCTCCTGGTAGGCCAGCTGCGGGATCACCAGCCAGGGCAGGAAGGCGGCCTTGACATGCTGCTTGAACTCGCGCTCCCCAAAGACGATGCTCAGGTTCACGTTCATGATGATGAGCAGCAACAGGTTGATGCCCGGTACCAGCAGCAGGATCAGCCAGTACCAAGGCTTCCCGATGATGGTGTTCCACACGTAGAGGTTGTAGAACGGCACGAAGCCTTCCCACGCTTTGCGGCCCGCCTTCACGAAGAGCTTCCAGAGGCACGCGTATACGACCACGAAGTAGGAGAGGAGCAGGAGCCAGGCGATCATGAATGCGGAAAGTTCAAAGTGGGAAGTTCAAAGTTCAAAGTGCAAAGTGCAAAGTTCAAAGTGGGAAGTTCAACGTGCGAAGTTCAGAGTGCGAAGTGGAACTTGGGTCGGTGGTCGTGGTGAGGTTCGGTCGAAGATCCTTTAGCGTCTACCCTGTCATCCCGGCCTTGAGCCAGGAGGGTCGACCATACGCTGATGGTCAATGCATGCTGAGCACATCATCCATGGTGAACATGCCCTTGCGTCCCTTCAGCCATTCGGCGGCCACCACGGCGCCGGTGGCAAAGCCCATGCGACCGAAGGCGTCGTGGGTGATGGTGATCTTGTCCTCGGCACTGGCCCAAGTGACGCTGTGCTTGCCGGGCACTTCACCGATGCGTTCGCTGGTGATGGATACGGATGTTCGTTGTCCGTTGTCCGTTGTCTGTCGCTCGCGCTCACCCGCGCTCGCCAGATGCCACCCTGAATACCGTTGCGTGGCCAGGTCGATGTCGCGCGCCAGGGTGATCGCCGTGCCGCTCGGCGCATCCAGCTTGTGGATGTGATGCACCTCGTCGATGTGGACCGCATAGCCGGGCTGCTGGTCCATGAGCCGGGCGAGGACCTTGTTCGCTCGGAAGAAGAGGTTGACGCCGATGCTGAAGTTGCTGGCCCACAGCAGTGTACCGTTGTTCTGCTCGACCATCGCTTTCACTTCGGGAAGGTGTTCGTACCAGCCTGTTGTACCCACCACCACCGGCACTCCGGACTCCAGGCAGAGGCGCATGTTGGCAAGGGCCTGATCGGGTCTGCTGAACTCGATCGCCACATCCATGCCTGTGGGCGGGGTGCCTGCGTTCGTGGCGTTCACCTTCAGGCCTACGGTGTGCCCGCGCTTCACCGCCACCTCTTCGATGGCACTGCCCATTTTCCCGGTTCCGTAAAGGGCGATGTTCATGCAGGTCTGTGGGCGCCGAAGTTAGAAGGTGGCCGTCAGGCTCAGCCCCACGGTTCCACGAGCGGTCATCGGCGCGTACGGAAGCACCTGGAAGCTGAGGTCGCGGCCCACATCAAAGCGGGTGAAGTTCGCGTCGACCGATGCGTCCATGATGTTCAGGATGTAGGAGGCGCCCAAGGCGATGTAGCTCCAGTCGCGCCACCTGCGGTAGGTCTCCGCCGTGTTCAGCACCGCCTCCGCGCTGTAGGCCCCGTTGAACTCGTCCACCGTGGTCGGGTCGCCGTCCACCAAGGCCACGTAGGCGTCCTTGTAGCGCTCGTACTCGCGGGTGTTGCGCTGCACGAAGTAGAAGCTCGTACCAATGGCCCCCCACACGATAGGCGCCTTCCAATACTTGCGGTTGTAGATCTGTCCGGCGCCGGGCAGCACGGCGGAGTAGATGGCGGCGCGCTTGGGACTGTGGTTCAGGCGCCAGTCAGGCCTCGCTCCAGTGGTATCGGCACCACCCGCCATCACCGAGGAATCTTGAGCCATGAGCCCGTTCACCGGCAACAAGGCCAGCGCCAGGAGGAAGGCACGCCGAAGGCTATGGATGGGCGGAGGTTGCAAGTGACAAGTGACAAGTGTCAAGAGCCAAGTATCAAGTGTCAAGCGATCGACAAGGCCGACAAAGGTCGCAAGGTCTTTGAGACTTGTCCCTTGCGACTTGAACCTTGACACTTGGTCGTGACCAGCGCGTACCTCAACTACCGGGCCAGCAGCGACTTGATGCGCTCCAGTTCCTCGGCGGTCTTGAACGCGATCTCGATCTTGCCCTTGCCAGCGGCGTTGCCCTTCACCACCACGCGGGTGCCGAAATGCTGCCCCAGGTCCTTGCTGATCTGCTTGAAGGGCGCGGCGCTGAGCTTCGCCCCAGCGGGCATCTTTCCCCCGGATCCGCTGTGGCGGGCGAGGTCTTCCACGGCACGCACGCTCATCTGGCTCTCCACGATCCGCTGGTAAAGCTCGAGCTGGCGGTCGGGATCGCTGATGCTGATGAGTGCGCGGGCGTGGCCCATGCCGATCTGCTTGTTGCGGATGCCGATCTGGATCTCCGGCGGCAGCTTCAGCAGGCGCAGGTAGTTGGTGACCGTCGTGCGGTCCTTGCCCACCTTTTCGCTGAGCAGTTCCTGCGTCAGGTTCACTTCATCCAGCAGGCGCTTGAAGCTGATGGCCACCTCGATGGCGTCGAGGTCCTCGCGCTGGATGTTCTCCACCAACGCCATCTCCAGCATGGCCTCGTCGTTGGCGATGCGGATGAAGGCGGGGATCTCGGTGAGGCCAGCGGCCTGGCTGGCGCGGAACCGGCGCTCACCGCTGATCAGCTGGTAGCGGTCGTAGCCGAGCTTGCGCACGGTGACCGGCTGGATCACGCCCAGCTCGCGGATGCTCTGCGCCAGCTCCACCAGGGCCTCCGCGCTGAAGGTGGTGCGCGGCTGGAAGGGGTTCGGCTCGATGTGCGCGATGGGGATGGCCGCCACGCTGCCCGCCGTGCGGGAAGGGGAGACCTCGCCCGATGCCGCCGGGGAGGTGATGTCGGTGCCGGGGTCCTCCAGCAGGGCGCTCAATCCGCGCCCGAGCCCTTTCTTCTTCATAGTTCCTGTTCGATGGCCACGATGCGCTCACTGTCCGGGATGCGCGTCATGCTGTTCTTCTGAAGGATCTCGCGCGCCAGGTTCAGGTAGTTCACCGCGCCCTTGCTGCTCGCGTCGTGCATGATGATGGTCTGCCCGTGGCTCGGCGCTTCGCCAAGGGCGACGTTGCGGTGGATCACCGTGTCGAACACCAGCTGCTGGAAGTGGGTCTTCACCTCGTCCACCACCTGGTTCGCCAGGCGCAGGCGGCTGTCGTACATGGTGAGCAGCATGCCTTCGATGCTGAGCTCGGGGTTCAAGCGCTGCTGCACGATCTTGATGGTGTTGAGCAACTTGCCCAGGCCTTCCAGTGCGAAGTACTCGCATTGCACCGGCACGATCACGCTGTCGCTGGCGCACAGGCTGTTCACCGTTACCAGACCCAGGCTGGGGCTGCAGTCGATGATGATGAGGTCGTAAAGGTCGCGCAGCGGCTCCAGCACCTTTTTCATCTGCTTCTCGCGCTCGGGCATGTCGATCATTTCGATCTCGGCGCCCACCAGGTCGATGTGGCCCGGCAGCAGGTCGAGGTTCGGGTTGTCGGTGGTCAGGATCACGTCCACCGCCGGCGTGCCGTTGATGATGCACTCGTAGATGCTGGCCTTCACGTTGCGCGTGTCGTAGCCCGTGCCGCTGGTGGCGTTGGCCTGCGGATCGGCATCCACCAGCAGGGTGCGGCGCTCCAGCACACCGAAGCAGGCGGCCAGGTTGATCGCGGTGGTGGTCTTGCCCACGCCGCCTTTCTGGTTCACGATGGAAATGATCTTGGCCATGGCGGTTCGTTTCGGGTTGAGGACTTCGCGGTGCGTGACGGGATCAATGAGGCCTCCGATGCAACGGTTCGCTTCCGCCGCTGGCGCTGAACAACAGGGGCTCACCGCCTGTTGATGTGCCGTTGCAACGATCTTGCGCGAGGAGAAGAAGCATCTGAAGGGCTGTGGCCTAGGCGTTGGGTCAACGTTTTCGACCGGCGGCTAAAGTAGGATCACATCCCTCGTCGTGACTGTTGATAAAAGCACCGACTTTTGAACATCGATATGTCAGGCATCAGCATTATCAGCGGCACCGACCGCCACGAAAGTCGCACCGAGCTTGTGGCCCTGCACCTGCAGCGCATGCTGAAGGATCAAGGCGTGGCGAATGATCTGTTGTCTTTGCGCAGCCTGCCGCGCGATCTGGACCACCTAAGCCTGTACGGTGGCGATGCGCCCGAAGTGCGCCAGCTCGTGGATCGCCACATCAAGCCGTTCGATAAGCTGATCTTCGTGATCCCCGAGTACAACGGCAGCTTTCCCGGTGTACTGAAGGTGCTGATCGATGCGGCACATCCGCGCGACTTCCACGGCAAGCACGCCGCGCTCGTGGGCATCAGCGATGGGCACGCCGGCAACCTCCGTGGCCTCGATCACTTCCAGGCCATCCTCAACTACCTGCGGGTGGATGTGCTGTGGATGAAACCCAAGCTCAGCGCCATTGACAAGGTGCTGAACGCGCAAGGGGAAGTGATCGACGAGCGTGCTCAAAAGCAGCTGCACGACCTGGTCGAACTGCTCCTGAAGCGCTGATACGGATCCCCGCAGCCCCGACCACACTGTCCTCCTGAGCAAAGCGAAGGAACCACCCAACGCCGCGAACAGGGCTGTTGCCGAGGCTTGCAGCAAGGAGATGCTTCGCTTCGGAGGCCTACGCTCAGCAGGATAAAGGAGGACGTCTACTTCTTGTCCAGGTCGTCGAAGTCGACGTCCGTGTACCGCGAACCGCCTTCCGATGGCCCTTCATCGCTGGCGGGCCGCTCTTCGCGCCGCGGTTCCTCCTGCTGCTTGAATTCACCACGGGACTTCAGGCGTTCGATCTCGGCCACCGCGTCCTGATAGCCCTCCAGGAACTTCTCAAAGTCCTCCTTGTACAGGAAGATCTTGTGCTTCTCGTAGGTGGCGGTGCCGTCGTCGTTCGTGTGCTTCTTGCTCTCCGTAATGGTCAGGTACAGGTCCCGGCCCCGGGTGCTCTTCACATCGAAGAAGTACGTGCGCTTGCCTGCGCGTACGGCTTTCGAGTACACATCCTCGCGATCGTCGGCCATGTTCAGCTCGGGTAAAGGTCTCTTCCTGAATCAAATATAGCAGGATGCCCCGGATGGCCAAGGCTGTGGGTCGTTCGGTGCCCGGCTCACCCCAATGCTTGCCAGCGCAATGCCTCCACTGCCGTGATCCCACCAATGATCTTGCGGTCGAGCGTCTGTGAAACGTACTTAACCTGCGGTCAGGATCTAGCCCTTGCGTTAATTGATCTTCACCACCACAACGCCCGGCCGCTTACTGTCGCGGCTCGGCTCCATGAACCAACCGCAGGACGGCACCTCCTCGAACGCTGGACTGCCATGGTTGAGCACGTCGCGTTCGCCCCCGGAGGCAGCGGGGTAGATGGCACCGAGGGAATGCTTGTCCTTGCCGTGGATGCGCAGGTAGGACGGTATCAACTGGAAGGCGTTATCGCGGGAGCTGAAGTCCTTACCCTTGTCGTATCCGTTGATGGCACTTTCCTGGGCACAATTCGTGAGGAAGAGATCGCCCTTCCACTCGAAGACACGGGTCCAATAGTCTTTGTACCGCGGTAGTGAGGTCGTCCATTCCTTGGTGCCTTGTGCGTTCAGGTCGAACACGGTCAACCCCGCATCCGTGCGGTACATGCCGTACCAGCCGCCGGCTTCCTTGTGCAGCGCACCCACTTGGGTGAGACCCTCACCGGTGATGGGCTCGCGGTATACTGGATCGAGCGTGTTGGTGTCGGTCACCTTGAAAAGGCCATAGCCATAGCTCGGTTTCTTTTCGGTCCCCGTGTTGATGGCCGCGGCAACTTCGAGCCCTTCGCCCACCACGGCCGAGGTGGGGAACTCCAGCGGCTTGCCGTCCACTACCATGTCGATCAGGTCATAGCGTTCGCCATGCAGCCGGGCCAGCTTTGGTTCGGTGATCTTCACGGGATCGGTGGAGGACGTGTAGGTCTTCACCGACGCCTTCATGGTGCGCATGGGCAGCCAGATGGTGCCGCCATCATCCAGCAGCACCTTGCGGCTCCAGGTCAAGGCCATGTTGGACATGTAATTTGGGCGCTTGTAGGTGGCCTGCCAATCCACGGTGAGGTCCGCGTTCACCACCCAGCAGAGCATCAGGGGCACCCGGTCCGCGTCCATCACCAGGTCGTAGAACACCAGGAAGCGGCTGTGATCGGGGGAGAAGACCACATCGGGCTTGAAGCCGGTGTTGTAGTGGTCGGTGAAGGGGATCTCAGCCACCTGCACGGCTTCGCCTAACGGGGTGAGGTCCGCAGGGACGAAGGCACGCGCCCAGACGCGTACCGTGTTCTTGTCCGGCATGGTGTAGTAGACCGAAATGAACCGGTCGTTGGCTTCCAGCACGGCCACCATGCGGCCTTTTCCCTCTTCAATGTTCAGGGACAGGTCTTTGGCCAATGCGGGCTGCGCACCGTCAGGATCGAAACGATAACCAAAGCGCCCATCGTCCTTGCCGATCATCGGGTGGTGTACATCCTCAAAGAGGTAGACCAGGCCATCATGCTCGAAAGGACCGAAACGGCTGAGGTAATCGACCTTGCTGACGTTGTGGGGCTGCTCCACGGTGAGCCATTGCGGGGCACTGAGGTCTTGGGCGTGCATGGCGTTCAGCAGTAGAACTCCGGCGAGAAGGAATAGCGGACGGATCGGATGCATGGAGGACCGTGTTGAGTGGGTGCAAAATAGGGGAGAGATCCGTTCAATACCGGGTGTATTCCTGTAAGTGCCATCTTGGTTTTGCGGGATGGTGAGCTTACGTCAGTACGGTGGCCCTGATGGAGCGATGCGCCGCAGAGTCGACGTATCACGCCAACCCGTTCCAACTGCAGCGTATTGCATAGTGCCGCAGGCACGGGAGGACGGCCAGCTTCCTGGTCATGCCGTTGGCTGGCCTAACTCCCGCGCCAGAGATCTTGTTGGGGGAACTCTCGCGCCAGGTTGGGCTTACACGGCCTGCTCCGGAACGAGCCGACCGCCGAACCAAGTCCAAACCCCGATCAGCGGCGCCCGGCCTCAGCGAACGCCCCTTCGGAATTTCGTAGGCCGTTTTCCGGTAGCATCGTGGAAGTAGCCCGCACGAGCGGGGGACGCTCGCGAGATTCAGGGTCAAGGGTTGCCCCAAAGAGTCAACAAGGTTTCCTCAAGACGCATGATTTCAGGGTCCGCGTGCAAAGCGGAGTCAGTTTGTATCCATTCCAAGAACTCAGTGCCCGTTAGGATCTCGACCTTGTTGCAGATGTTGGTCACCGAGCAAACCATTTCCACTACCGCGCGATCATTGGGAGTACTGTCAAAGCCTTCAATATCAAACGTCTGCCCGCACTTAGCCACCTGATGCGCGAAGGATCGCAAACAGAGTGTCGCCACATAGCGGCGCTGGTCTTGGTAGGTGCTACGCTGTATTTGCGCTAGTACCCCATTCGTAGATAGATCTGGGAAAGTGGTGCACCGTATGCCTTGGAACAAGGTGTCGGACAGAAGTACAGATTGGACGTCTACTTCTCGGAACGACTGGTGGTGCTGATGGCAGCCACAGAGCAGCAGAAGGGAGCCGCCAGCAAGAAAACGAAGAGCCGCCATCATAAGCCAGTAGGTGAGGTCAGTGCTCGACCGCCAACTGGCGATGACACCCGCTCAATTTCGGTGACATTCACCGTGTCCTTCTTCTCAACCGGACATGCCCCCCCGTTCTCGTATGTCATCCAAACACCCTCCGTGAAATAGGTATTTGAGTCGACCTCTCTTCCGCTTGATGACTCCGTTCGCAGGGGGTATGAGTTCCCCGTGGCGCCGGTCACTTGGCTGCCAGGAATCACTTCGGATAGCTCTTCCGCCATGGAATCAACGCCAGGTATTGGGTGGAATGCCGTCTTACAGCCTAGAAGGATAACAACAGCGCCTTCGGCGAACAAAGCGTGCTGCTCGCCGGAAGGGTCGAACCGGTAGCCGAAGCGCCCTTCATCCTTGCCGATCATGGGGTGGTGCACATCCTCGAAGAGGTAGACCAGTCCGTCATGCTCAAAGGGGCCGAAACGACTGATGTAATCGACCTTGCTTACGTTGTGGGGTTGCTCCACGGTGAGCCATTGCGGGGCGCTGAGGTCCTGGGCGAGCGTGGCGTTCAGCAGAAAGGCTCCAGCCAGAAGGGATAGCGGACGGATCGGATGCATGGAAGACCGTGTTGATCGGGTGTGTAAAATAGGAGGGAACCCCGATCACTCTTGGGTTATGAACGCTCCGGTCAAGCCTGGTTTTCAGGGATGTTGAGCATTCCGTCAGCACGGGGCCAGTTGATGCGGAGGGATCATCTCAGCATTGCGTTCCGCTTGAATAAATCGGCCCAACCGACCACCGTGAGAGCAGAAGTAGAGCGTGCCTTCTTTGTGGGCTTTCAGGTGCCCGCTCATGGATGCGAAAGTAGGATGCCGCCTGTGGCGGAGTGGAACAGAGGCACGCGGCACAGCCGAGCGCCAGTTTAGGCTATCTAGGGCCGCGCGCTACAGCCGAGCGCGGGATCAAAAATCGTTGGCGCCAAAGTATCAAGCGCGAACCCGAACACGACCTAATCCAGGGGGCTTAGGCTACGTATCGAGATATAATATGTTGAACTTTCCTTTAGTAGCCGATCACACAGAATGCTTGGTAACTGATCAGCCGCTACCCACCCATTCCCAGTGGTTGGGATTCGATTAATTGCAAGCTCAACTCGATACCGCTGTCCCACACGGAGCAATGCATCGCCTGTGTAGCTCGCGACGAAAATTGAACTGCAAATTACTGAATCCAAGGCCATTGAATCAGATTCCAATAGGCACAAAATATGATAGTGACGCCTGTCGTAAACCGTTGAATTAACGCTGTCAATAAAAAGGATGTTGGCCTCGATGGTCCGATCGAGAGATTGACAATAGACCTCCCCTCCAAAGAGACCGAATGCTGCAGCAAAAAAGATATGGTTCATTCGTCCTTACATGTTTTCGCGATCACCCCAGTCACATGGTTCACTTGCATACGATCTGCACGCCCTGTGCTGGTGTTCATAACAGCCGGAGAGACGGTCATGTACTTCGCCTCACCATAATCAAAGAACAACCCAGTAGCCTCATCGGTGTTATATCCAACGGCAGAACAGGATCTTCCAATAAACTTAGCCAGGTGTGCTTCAATATCAATTCGAACCGAAGCCATCGGACACATTTCCGAGATAACGGCTGACTCCGTGAGTAGGCCCTCATTGTGTCGATCTTCTCCAATTGCACATGAACTGCGTTCGGTAACGGCATGGGTGAGGATTGCCGCCTGGAGTTCAGGAGCACATCCAATACGCTCGAAATCACCGACATCGACTACGCCATTTGTGCCAACCTCTGCATTACTGGAGCCTGGAACGAAAACATAATCAAACCCTTCAAAGAAAACGTTGTCTTCGTATGGGCAATACTCTCCTTCTCGGTCTTGCCCTAAGCGATGTGCAATCAGAGTCACAACAGACCTATCACCGCCGTTAATGGCAGCGATTAATTCATTCCTGAGAGTCACACTGACGAACTCAGACTGCCCAACACTAATGATGGGAACTTCTTGCTCTTGATCTCCATTTGTAACTAGCTGACTCGCATAGGTCAGCATGCCAGAAGCATCCTTGCATAGCGTCAATCCACTTCTTTGTGCGAGAAGATTGACCAACTCATCCGCCGCAGTTCCTACGACAAATACCTCAAGTCCATCAATATCTATAAACTTAATTGGCGAGTTACCCGCGAAGTGATAGGGAGAATAGAATGGATAAGATTTAACCAAGGGATCCACACTTAGAAAACGAGCCAGTCGAGTATCGTAAATCCGGAAACCATAGTCGTAAATAGTTCCTTCAGCTCCGAGGACCTCGGTATCGCTCTCCTTTCCATGAAAACCGAACCGATAGGCACCATTGCTATAGTTCCTTGCGGGTAGAATAGACCCGAATGGCTCATATCCCTGTGCACTTACTAATTCTGCTTGTTTCAACGTGCCGCCACCATTCCCATCCATCAGGCGCCCGGTCACAACCGTGCACACGTTCCCAAGGTGGTCGGTCAGCTCGTAGTTCAGGTCCACCGGGTCCACGATCACAGGATCGGCCGGGTCCCAATTGAGCAGGGAGTGCAGTTCCATCTCCTCGCCCAGGGTGCCCAGGCGCGCAGAGCCATAGAGGGGCCTGTCGTTCAGCTGTAGGCTGGCGCTGCCGGGGTTGGTGTAGCGGTAGGTGGCCATGATGTGACCCTGCGCGTCCCGAATATAGTGCTCTCGGCTACCGGTCACGTCCAGATCGGGATCGCTCACGGTCTTCAGGATCCGCTGTCCGCTGGCGCCGTATGCGAAGCTCAACGGCTTGCGGATGCTGCCTGTTGTGCGGGAAACGCTCTTCACCTTGCCAGCCACGGTCCATTGGATGGCCTGGATCTGCTCGCGCCCGTCGTGGATCAGGTTGCCGAGGGCGTCGTAGTGGTAGTTGTGCAGGCCGTTGAGCTCGGCTGCTTCCTCATCGAAGTAGGCAGGATCTAATGGGTTCGTAATGGTCTGGTTGTAGTTGATGTCCTGCGCGCCGCCCATCTCGTTCACGTAGTCGTCCGCAGCATCAGCATCATCATACAATTCGTACAGCCTGTTGCGCATTGTTCGGCCATCGCGCTTCTGGTACTTGTAGGCGAACTGGTCGTAGTGGTTGCCGTCAATGTCGTACCGGTTCGCTGAAATGATGTTGCCGTTGGCGTCGTACTCATACTCGCTGCGGTAGCGGTTGTCCTCATTCAGTCCGTTGTCGACCACGCCATCCCACGTATTGGTGCTCGCAAGGCCGATCACACCGCGCGCCTTCTTCAGCCGGTTCAGCTGGTCGTAGGTGTACACCTGCGCCAGCACCTGGCCTTCGGTGTTGCCCATGTCCCACCCGGCGACCCCGTTGCCGAAAGGCTCCAAGGTGTAGGTGGTGGTGGCGATGTTGCCGTTGTACAAGGGTTTGTGCTCCGTAGTCAGCGTACCCGTGGTTCCGATCGGCGCAAAGGGCCGCATGGCCACGTTGGCGGCCAGGTCGTCATCCCACGTGCTGTTGATGCCCTTGTAGTCGTCATCGCCATAGTACCCGAGCGCGAACCCGAA